>MEQL01000011.1 GCA_001770205.1 Bdellovibrionales bacterium RIFOXYD12_FULL_39_22 | reverse complement strand
CGGTTTTGAGACTATTACCAACACCTATCTGATTCCACTGTCCGGCGCAGTGGCCGGAGCATCGTTTTTGCTGTTTATCATTTTGGGATACTTCAAACAAGAAGAGTACCAGAAGAAAATTGCAAACGTTTTGATGCTTGCGGTGCTTTCGGCAGTGGGGTTGGATCTGATTACTACGTTAACCCAGAGCTTTAGCTAGGAGGTGAATATGCAAGACAGTTCATTTCCAATGTTACTCAATCGCAAGGCCAAAGTGCTGGCCGGATTGAATCGCACGGAGCTTTCAATCATGGGAGTAGTTTACCTGCTGCTCTCATGGATACATGTGGCCGGAGTGGTAGCACTGCTACTAGATGTGGCCGTACTTCTAATTTATAAGTGGATGCAAAGAAAACTTCCTCGGAGGTTTTTACAAGAACTGGGAGCACCAAGAATACTTTCTTGGTGGAACAAACTGGGGGGATTGAATGGATAGAATAACATTTCCTGTCGTGGAGACAAAAGAGCATCGTTTAACATGCAAAAATGGGGTTAAAAGCTTTTTTTATGAGCTAACACCACCAGACCTCTATCAGATGAGTAGAAACGAAACTGAGGCGTTTTACAATGGTATCGCGGAGTATTTAAATAATTTGGATGAAAATTGCTTCTACAAATTCTACGGCCTCGGCAAAAGAAATTATCTTTGCACCAACAAGGAAGTTGATCAAGGCCCTAGAATGGTTGGAATGGGGCCATCTGATAGGCCCCTTCAAACCTTCTTCGGGGCCATAGATATCTATTCGGATGTGGCCATCATGGACAACTATCTTTGCTACAACGGAAAGTATCGGCGCATTTTGTCGGTTGCGGAATTCGCAAGTGGTAGCATTGGCGATGGATTTATGCCGTTTGGAGTGGATTATGTTCTTAGTGTTAGGAGGATTGGAAAAGAAAAAAGTCTAAAACAGATGGAAAAGATTAGAACTTCTCATCTTGGAAACTTTTTTAAGGCAAAGAGAGACATTGAGAGCGAAGGAGCTTATCAGCAAGCAGAAAATTTGATTGGTGATTTGACGGTGGGATCTGAGTCCCTTTTTGAGATGGAGTTATATTTTATCGTGACTGGGTTGTCGTTGGAGGAGCTGAATCAAAAAAGTGATGAGCTAATTGATGTGATGAAGTCGCGCGGAGTGAAGCTTTTTGTGGAAGGGCATAGCATAAAAGCGATGAAATCAGGATTGGGGACAATATTTAGTGAACTGATTCCGGGAGTGACGCCATCTTTTAAGTTTAGGCCACATACGGATAAGACGAGTCATCTGAAGTTTTTGCTTCCGCTGCAAAGATCACATTTGATGGATTCTGGGGTGGAGTTTTCAGATACAACAGATGAGAAGATTTTTTATGATCCATTTGCGCCGGAACTTCCTAATCGCAATATGCTGGTGACAGGCTCTAGTGGTGGCGGCAAGTCTGTATTCGTTAATAAGATTATTCATGCGCTAATTGCTAAGCACCCAACAGTAATATTGGATAAGGGAGGATCGTTTCGACGGCTTACTCTTTATCATGGCGGCGTGAGTTTGGATGGAAGTTTCAATCCGCTACAGTTTAAAGATCCTCTCTATCTTATGGAACTTATTTTAAGCGTGGTAGATAAAGAGAAGTTTGGAAAGCTAGAGCGTGGAAAATTGCTTCGAGCGATTAAGTCTGTGCTTGATAGCAATAACGCAATAGATGATTTTAGTCAGTTTCTGCGACAACTAGAATCGCACTTGCCAGGAATCTCACTCTACTTCGAGATAGTTGGTGGTCTCTTCGTAGAGAAGAAGATTCCGGCCGTGTCAATTTTGTATGTCGATATCGATCAATATCCCAAGGAAGCAATAGCGCCAATTATTATCTTTATCTTGGAATATTTTAAAAACATCGAAAGCAAAGAGAAGATTTTGGTTTTTGACGAGTCATGGTCATTTTTAAAAGAGCATGCTGACTACATTGACGAGTGTTTTAGAACTTTTAGAAAAACAGGAGCACTCCCTATTGCAATTTCGCAGGGGTTAAATGACTTCGCTGGCAGTGGTGGAAAACTTTATAGTTCAATTACCAACAATAGTTTCATCAAAGTTTTCTTCCCGCAGGAGAAAATTGATGATCCCGAAGTAACAGACTTTGACCATGAGATGATTAAAACGCTCCACTTTGAAAAAGGCAGTTTTAGTGAGTGTTATCTAAAAAGTGCAGATAACAAAATTAGAAAAGTACTCCGCATTTATCTTTCACCTCTGGAGCTGGAGTTGTTTCATACCGAGGCCGGTGAGGATTCAAAGTTTTTTGATTTTTTTAACAAGCATCGTCCATTTCTGGATAGTAACCAGGAGGCGATCAACGCTTATGTGAGGTTAAAACATGCAAACTTTTAAATGGGCCTTTTTGCTTTTGGCAATGCAAGCAGAGGCAACAACTTTTTTTATTCCTGATGCGGATACAGCGGCATTAGTGGCACTTGTCTCCAACACTGCATCGACTGTGACAAACACCATGAAGATTTTGGAAGTGGCAAAAGAGACTTCCGATCAGATTGATAAATACAATTTTCTGGCCATGCGAAGATACTTTGTGGCCAGAAGGATTGAGCAACATGTACGCGACATCGCTGAACTAAAAAAGATGAAACCCAAAGATTTGCAAGAGCTAAATCAGGTGCTCTTGCGGCTTAAACTTAACTTGCAGGGGTTAAAGAGCAATATCGACTTTATGGCACGCGATTTGTTTGAGGCCGATGACTTTACTGCTCGCTATTGGGAAAAGGTGACAAATTCATCATACGACGAGTCAGAAGCGCATGAGCAAGAACTTATGAGTGCCAGCGAAGGGGCAATGAGTAAGCATGTGCAAAATACTGCGATGAACACCGCATTGTCGGCAAAAATTTTGGCCAAGTCACGCAGTGACAATCTGGAATATCAAAAAATTGATATTGCTCTAAAAAAAGATGAGGCCACGGAGAGGCTTCGCAGTGAGGAATTTTACAGACAGTGGTTAGGAATTGAAAGCGATAACAAGGCAGGTATTTAATTATGACAACAAATACAATCAAAGATCTGCTTTTGATTCAAAGTTTTAATCTAGATGGTTTGATTGAAGATTACCGACTCTTTTTCTTAGGCATACTGCCAACAACGTTTATGTTGGCGCTTTTGGTAGAGTATTTTGATCGGATGGATGCTTTTGCGCTAGTTAAACGCACGCTGGTGGCCGTGCTGATTTTAACCTCGATCACTAGTTTTTACAAAGTGAGCATTGACTATTCCATGGATGCGGCCAATGAAAAACTGGAATCACAAAAGCAAGACAACATTCTGCTTCTGGATATGTTTGATGCCATAGAGCATTGGGACAAGTTGCAAAGTGATCAGAAGGGAGCAGTATTCTACAAAAATCAAAATGCGTTATGGGGAACGCTGGCATTCTTGAAGTATCATTTCTTTGATAAGTTTGTGAATGACGGTTTTACGGTGACAGTCTTTTTCTTGTCAAAGCTATGCTTTGTAATATTAAAGGTGGTCTACTCGATAATTTACTATCTGGGATATGGATTGGTTGGTGTTCCGGTGATCATCTACATGTTTCCGACCATGGGAAATGTATTGCGAGGAGGGATATTATCTTATCTGTGGTGTCTCGTTACTCCGCATGTGCTGGTGTTTATTTTGTCACTCATTAGTGGCGAAATTAATAAAGGCTACATCTCCGGGCAGGTAATCGGTGGATCAGTAATTGGAACGGTGCTCTTGTTTGTGATGACGCTCTTTGTGGCGTTTACTCCGATTATAACGGCCATGATTCTAAATGGCAGTGGGATTTCACAGGCCGGAGGTATTATCGCTACGATGGGGGCCAACTATGTGATGAATCTTCCGAAGAACATTACTAACTCGATGGCCTCTGTTGCCACTGGTGGGGCTGTCGGGCCTAAAATGAAACTGGCACAGACTGCATCAGGTGTTGGGTTTAAGTTTGCAAAAAATGCTGTTGGATTAAGTAGTTCCAAGCGACAGGATAACAAGCAGGATGTCACGCATGCCAACGGGAGCAGTCGCAATGCTGGAGGAAACAACAGCAGTAGTAAAAGCTTAAATCTAGCAAATACGGCCAATGCTACTGACAAAAATGAAGCAATTAGTCGTAGAAGTCGCAATAGTGACAGCAATCAACAGAGCAACACCCGTGCAGGCCATGGTAGGCCCTTTTTAAGTCGCCATAATCAAACTGGCGCACCAAAAGAAATTACCGGCAGCAGGCAGATTCAGACAACGCTGAATGCAAGTAAACAGCAGATGACAATGACGTCATCTAACATTGCTACGAAGGCAAATTATCAACCATTAACGAAAAGGAAAAATTATGAGCGAACAATTTCAGAGCGTGGCAGAAGCAATCCGCGCCATAAGCAAACCACTTAGATGGTATTGGATAGGAACATTGCTAATAAATGCAGCGGTGATTATTTTCTCAACCGTCGTAATATTAAGAGCACATAGTCCCCGAAACTATTCTACGCTGGAGTCATGTTTTTATGGAATGGAGAGCATTTTTAATAATAATCCAGACGAGACGCTAGTTGAACGGTCTGTCAGTGACGATATTGCTAAAAAGCAGATCGTCTTCGACATCGAGCGGGTTCATTTGGTGAAGTATCTTGATAACTCTCATTGTGACGTGGTGGCAAAAGATAGTGTCGGATATCGAAACTATCGAGTAACGCTTGAGCACAACTCAAAGTTTAAGCACTACTATCGCATTTTAGATGTGAGTGAAACCCAAATTGAGTCGAGGTATCAGCGATGATTTACTACATTTTTAAAAATCAGATTTTTTCGATCTTTTTATCTATGGCCCACCTGACCGCGATTACGTTTCCTGAACGCATCACTGACTATGTGGGAGGGACGGAAGGAGATTTTAAGATCTACGAGCTAAACAAGCGACAGAGCTTAGTGTTTGAACCAAAAAGAAAAGAGATTGATTGCAACTTCATCCTCTTTGAAAAAGATGCCAAGTATTATTTTAACATCAAGTACAGTGATGAGCTGGCGTCACAGGATATCGAGATAAAAGAGGCGCAGACCTGCAGTCTGTATTCTCTTATTGCGGATAAAAAAGATTATCAGCTTTTTGATTGTCCACGCTCAATTCTTTTTGTGAACAAGTCCAAGGCAAAAGTAAAGGTGAACGATCAAGAATTTTTGGATCGGGCATTTTTATCTAAGGGGCCTCCCATCTTTTTAAATGGGAAGCTCATTTACTACAGGGGGATAATCTATGATTAAGTTTTTAATTATGATGATACCCATTATCGCACTGGCCGGTTTTAGTGATAATGGGAGCACGCTAAGGTATCAGTACAAAGAAGATAGTGAAATTAAATCGTCTGCAGCAACAACAACTACTACGCAGGCGACAAAGAAAAAATCCAAAAGCGGAGCGATTGATGGACTGATGAGCAAACTGCTTGCTAGTCAGCAAAACATCGAGACATTGCTCTCCGGACAAGAAAAGAGTCTCATCGTGCGCAAAGAAGAAAATGCCATCCCTGCACTTTCAAGGATGCAAGGGATAATTTTAAATTCTGTGCTGGCCATGAACATGAGGCCATCTTTGTTTGTGGTGAAGGTGGCAGACGCTACTTCGGACATCGACGGCGCAGAATTGCGCTGTAGTGGAGTGAGCTTTGAAAAGCGCATGCCTGCGACATGTGACATGCTAGTGACCGATGATGGTGAGTTTAGTGTCGATGTAAAAGTGTGGGACTTAGACGGTGCTGATGGGGCGATCGCAGATTATTATTACTCTGGTGAGGAAAAATCATTTTTAACAGAAGGATTCTCTGCATTTTTTGCAGGGGTATTGGATTCAGCTAAGGATCGGATAGCAACGCCATTTGGGGAGACAACTAAAGATAGTGGAAAGAACAAAATTTTAGAAGGACTTACCAATGTGGCCGGTAATGCTGGACGAAAAGTTCAAGAATCAGGTGACCAAAAAATGTCTGTCGTCTTTATTAACGCAGGCAAGGAGGTTCTTTTATTTTTTAACCAGAAGGTAATTTTAACCAAGGAGGAGTCATGAGAATTTTACTAATCTGCCTACTCTTCCTCTCTTGCTCCACCATGAAAAAAACGATCATCTACAGTTCACTGATTGGTGGAGTATCAGTTGCAGCAACTGGGGCACTACTTAGTCCAAACAAAGAGAGCGCTAGCGCAAATGCAGCGGTCTTTGGATTAATTGGTGCTGGAGTGGTGGCACTAGCTGGATATGCGCTTTACGAAGACGATCCTAGAAACTACCAGCTAAAAAACATGCTACTGTCAGAGAAGAAAGAGCAGCGCCCCGATGAAATTGACATAGGACTTGGTAATTTGAACATCGAGGCCAATTTGCAAAAAGTGGAAGGTTATAAAGTTCCATTGACGGAACTGCCAGAAAAACTAAGGGGAAAGGTTAATCAACAGTATTTGATCAAGTATCAATCAAAAGAGCAGTATGTAAAAAATGGCACCCAGACATACTACATTCCGCCTTTTGAGATTTACGAACACAGCTACGATGAACAACTAGGAGATGGATATGGGAAGCAAGAATAATAAAAATGACGATTTTATGTTGGGCGACATCCTTCTGCCAGTAATGGAGCTTATGACTCTGATTATTATGGCGCTGATGGATTTGGCCACCAAGGGGATCATGTGGGGAGGGAACAAAGCACTCGATAAACTGTTTAATCGAGAGGCACCACTTATAAAGATTGAGAGAGATGATTTAAAAGTTAGCAAGTCAACTTTGAAAGATGATGACCTCGGTTATTCGATCACAGCAAAGCGCAGTTTAAAACTTAGTGAGCTAAACAGGAAACTGCACACAGCAGTTATTGGTGCCAGTGGCTCAGGAAAAAGTGCGCTCTTGGATGTGCTAATGTTTGATGACATGATGGCCAACAAGCCGATCATATTTATCGATCCGAAGGGCGATAACGGCTCGTTGCAAAACTTCATCAACCTTTGCCGAATTGCCAAACGCGACTATTTGATTTTTTCTGAGCACTATAACGGATACGGTGCAGCGGCACTAAATCCGGTGAAGGATGGGTCCGTTACTAATATAGCAGACCGCATTCATCACTCCTTCACCTGGACGGAAGAACACTATGCGCTACTTTGTTATAACGCTCTCAAGGATGCAATTGCGTTACTAAAGACTACACTAAAAACGCCAATCACCTTGCGAGATATCTATAACAAACTCTTGGATTCAACTAAGGGAAGCGAGGCCAATCCAGCAGCGTATGATAAAAAAGATATTCAAGGGATTATTACTAGAATTAGTAATGTTATCGATTCTGACTTCGGCGAGCGACTAACTGGTACAGATGCCTATTCCGTTGGGCAGCTACGCAGCAGCAATAAGTGTATCTACGTTGGACTTTCAGTTTTGGGTTATGCAGAGATCGCCAGAAGTTTGGGCAAGATTATTTTGGGGGATCTTGCCTACTCGGTTTATGACACCTACAAAAAAATATCGGTGATGGGAAGTCATGTAAGCAGTCCAGTTGGTATCTATATTGATGAGCTGTCAGCGGTAATTACTAATGAGTTCATCGAAATTTTAAACAAGTGTCGTGGTGCCAAAATGGAGATCACCTTCGCGTTTCAATCGCCCAGTGACATCGCCAAAGTTGATCCGCACCTGGCAATTCAGGTGTTGGAAAATGCTTCAAATTGGTTTGTCTTCAAACAAAGAATGGAAGATGGGGCCAATATGTTTGCGAGTGCAATCGGCACACTTCCATCGAGGAAATTCACTAAACGAGTAGAGAACGGTAAAGAGTTAGCGCAGGGATCTCAACGAGATGTGGAAGAGTTAATTGCACACCACAACGTGATAAAGAATTTACGAACAGGCCAGTGTGTGCTTTTGCGCCATTCACCAACGCGAGTTGATCTGGTGAACGTCAAATATATTAATCCTGCTGTGGTCGAAGATAACGTGCGCTACCTTGAATTTAACAAGATGATCGGGCCAATTCCGGCCGTCGTGCAAATATCGACTGACACGCAGGAGAAGGCCAAAACGGGTAATGAAAAATTTACGGTTGAAGGAGGTGATTAAAGATGAGACAACATTTTGCCCCACAAGGGGCGTATGAAGATATCTTGCGACTAATTGGGCAATGGAGAATTTTGGATTTTAAAACGCTAGCAAGTCTGACGACTAATAAAATCGAGTATCCCAATTTGCTAAAAAAAATTCAAAAACTAGAGCAGACTAATTTTATAAAATGCACCTATCTAGGAAATCGGGCAAAGTACTTTTATCTGTCGTCCAAGGGGATTAAGTTGGTTGGGGTTGAGAACGGTTATGAAATGGCAGATGAAAATTTGGCACATGACATAATTACCGGAGTAGTATTGCGAGGACTACAGGCATTTAAAACTTTTACTGACGGGCAAATGCTTTCGCATGATGGGGCCAGTAAAGTAAATGCCGACGCAAAAATTATCGGCATAAAAGATGAGAACAAGTTTAAAATCGACCTAGAAATTGAACTTACGCAAAAGAGCAAAAATCGCATACAAACCAAGTTTGCCCGTCATGCAATGTCGAGCGAGAGTGACTACTGTTTTTATATAACCAATAAGCTAGGACTATACAAAAGCTATTGCAGTTACCTCTCAAGTATGAGTGAGAAGGGTAAGGCTTTCACAGATAATATTTTAAGTTAAAAAAAATAAAAAAAATGCATTTTATGACGCACCGCAGGCCTTCCCATAGCTT
>MEQL01000010.1 GCA_001770205.1 Bdellovibrionales bacterium RIFOXYD12_FULL_39_22 | reverse complement strand
GATAGTGAAAAAATCCATGGCATTTTTAAAAGATGCAATAACGCATACTTGTATTTATAATTGAAATTTATTTCGTTACGCACTATATAATCTAAATATTACCAATTCTAACGTAACTTGCTCTATGGCCGGAGAGTGTCGTGGTTTTGTTTTTTATGAAAACTCTGCGGAGGATGTGATTGCTACGGCAAATATTGATATTTCTGGATCCACCTGGGGATCAAAAACAATTCCTGGAGATTTTGCGGTAGCGCCAGTGATAGGAGATTCAGCAGATCAATTAACCGTAACTGATAACTCTTTCTTGCGACTATTTGAGTTTAGTGGTGTTGCGGATATGTTTGTTTGGAATATTAATCTTTGAGATTATTGCCGGAGCACAGTATTTTTTTTGTTTCCACTCCGGCAAATGTATAACAAATTGGCCCAAAGGCTACTTCCTCAACTCTCCGCACCACTTCATAACATTCATTAGACGGACCTTCTGCTCGCCTTGAGCAAGCTTTTTTGCTTCCTCATCTCTGCCTGCTTCTATATATGGAACGACTTGTTCTTCTCTGATTTTTTTGAACATGGCCCATTCTGATTTAATTTTTTCATAGTCGGTCTTTTTCTCTGCTGGATAGGTCATTTGATCGATTAGCATAGTTACTCGATCAGAGGTGTCTTTGACCAGTTTTTTTTGTTCGGGAGTCCGTAATTTTTTATCGTTTAACATTTTAATCAATGAATCACGTACAGTGACTATGCCGCCTTTTATTTCACCGCATGAATCGGCCAAAACTACTTCACCAAAAAAAGTTAATACCATAAAAACTGCTACTACTAGTTTCACGAAAATCCTCCTTGAAAAGATGTTTAAGTTGTAATCATACACTTATTTTTTGGCCGTTTGACAAAAAAATATAAATCGCCTTTAATTATTAAAGGATAGTAATTCGCTAAAATTTTATATCCTAAGGGTATTTTTTTTATATGCTGACTAAAATAGTTCACTTTGCGTTAAACGCAGTTTCTACTCGTACAAAAATTATCGGTATGGCCTTGGCCATTCAAGGCGTGATGTTATCGCTAGTCGTATATACCTTGCGAGAAATGAACTCTATTGGGGACGACATACAGGAGATTACCAAAGAGAATATTCCGATTATAAAGGCGGTAATGCAAATTGAAGCGCGTCAGCTAGATCAAACTATTTGGATTGAGAAGGCCATGTCGGCAGGCCTTCTCAATATAAATGACTATGTACAAAAAGCGAGTGATAGTTATGCACAGGGGATGGCCGGTTTGGAGAAAGAGATTCGTGCTGTACAGCAGACTTCGGAAGAGGTTCTTCGTAACACCAGCGATCTTAATAAAGCAGAAATTTTCAAATCAGTTCTGCAAGGGATTGAGGAGTTAACAAAAAAGCAAAGCGTTGTTGATGAACAGGGGCGAGAATTTTTTAAGATGCTTGTAGAACAAAATACAATGGATGCTCGTGATCTTTATTTGGAGATAGAAAAAGGTAAAGAAGAGCTTGCCGTAATTGTACAAAAGATAGTCGACGTTGTTGAGGGATTTTCACAGTCATCTTCTGCTGCCGCGGAGGCACATGAAAAAAGCGCCACTAGGATTTTAATAGTACTGTCAACGGTACTATTTATTTTAACTATGTTTTTATCTTTATTGGTGGCGCGTAACATTGTTACTTTTTTAGGTGGCGAGCCGAAGGATATGGCCGAAGTTGCTAACGAAATAGCGGCCGGTAATTTGACAGTCTATATGGATACCTCCAAAGCGGATAAGCGAAGTCTTTATAGCTCCCTTGCTCTTATGATAAACGGACTTCGCAGTATCGTGTCGGATATTAAAGTAGCATCTAATTCAATGCTGCAAGAAAGTTCTCGTCTCTCCTCGACTTCTGAGCAAATGGCCTCTGGAGCAGATGAATTGACCAATCAGGCGACAGTGGCCTCTACCGTTTCTGAACAAGTATTTGCTAATGTAAACACTATCTCCGATGCGGCAAAACATATGTCACAAAATAGCACTGATATCGCAGCGGCCTCCGAAGAGATGGCCAGTAGTGTTAGTTCGGTGGCCGGAGCGGTGGAACAGTTATCTGCATCTATTCAGGAAGTATCGGCCAGTTGTAGCAAAGCACTAAATCTCGCGGAAGCATCCATTAAAAGCAGCGATGATGCGAACTCTAAAATGGCAGCGTTAAGTCAATCTGCTAAAGATATTGGAAATATTATTAAAGTTATAAATGCTATCGCAGAACAGACCAATCTTTTGGCCATTAATGCCACCATTGAGGCGGCAAGGGCCGGAGAGGCCGGACGAGGATTTGCGGTGGTTGCTAACGAAGTAAAAGATTTGGCCAGACAGACCAGTGATGCCACCAAAAATATTGCAAAGCAAATTGAGCAGATTCAAAGACAGACCTCTAAAGTGGTGGATGCCAATAATAAAATTGCTACAATGAATAAAGAGGTTGGGGAGATAACTAAAAATATTTCGCTGGCCATGGAACAACAGACTACAACGGCACACGATATCTCTAATTCTATCTCCGGGGCTGCCCAAGGAACTGATAATGTTTCGCGCACTATAAATAATTTGGCAAAAAATATTGAAGAAGAAGTTTTGGCCTCGCTTAAAGAAGCAGGAACCGGTATTGCAGAAATTAATAGTAATATCGGTGGGGTGCGGCGAGTGGCCCAAGAGACTGCTCAAGGTGCCGAACAAGTGCGCAATGCCACACAAGAGATGGCCCATCTGGCCGATCAATTGGCCAACTATGTTAAGCAATTTCGTCTATGAGATCTAATTACGGTGTAGATATCTTAATGTATATTTTTTTTTCTCATTATAGTGCGTCATTAATTCGTGTATGTAATTTTTTAAAGTAGCGGTATCTTGCTCCGTCACTCCACTGATTAGGCCGTAGTATTCACCATTTTCTGGTACCATTCTTTTTCCCTCTCGTGGATTCGTAATAGTGACAGTCATTTTTACTGGTGATTTAATATAAAAAGAGGTGTTGAGTGGAATTTTATCAGAGCAGGAAAAAATTATGTCGGTCACACTTAATGCGCGAATAGTTATGGCATGACTATAATATCCTTCACTGGCCAGTGCATATTTACTAACATAAAAGCGTCGTTCAGCATCAGGATTTATGGGATGTAAAGCGGTTACTTGCTTGCCCATTTTATGCTCGAAGATTTGCATGGCCTGTTTAATAAATTCAAAATTTAAATCACTTTCGGTGGCCAAAATTGAGTTGTAGGAAAATTTTTTTTGCAAGTTATCTGAGCATTCAAGACTATTAAATATAATAATAAACGGTTGTTTCTGCATGTTGGATTTGATTTGCAAAATCATTTCACTAACTGTTGTTTGTGAAATATTTACTTCATCAAGTTGGATTGCCACCACACTAGGATCGGTTCGCCGAAAAATGCAACTTTCTCCAATAACTGGATTTGCCAAATAGCGACAGGAAAAAGGAAATTCATCCATATGTCCAGGTTCACTGAAAAGAAAACGCATTTTATTATCAAAGATTAACAAACGCGTTTTCTTTGATACAGAGTTGGGCATATTTAGTTTAATAAATTCTTTAATGCTGGCATCTCGCTCTTGTAATTCGCTCTGAGATAGCTCATAAACAGAAACTCGTAGGCATTTAGCATCACTTAGATCATATTTTATATTTAAATCATGAGGATTGGCCGAGAGCTTTTGCTCTAAATGTAAAATTTTAGCGTCCAACTTGCTTAGTTGTCCGTGCAAAGAATTATCATATTCAAAATCATAAGCGTATTTGAAATTACTATACAAATTGAAGTCGCGTTTTCTACGTACAATAAAGTGGTTAGTTATGGGAATGGTGCTTTCAGTTGTAGTTTTTAGCTTTACGCAGAGGCCCTCTTTAAAATCATAGTCACACTCTAAGTGGAGATAGTTTTCAGAATAGTAGCCGATTTTAAAAATAGTTACTGCCTCGGTCGGTAGTTCTGTTCGAACAATCTTATATCCAGTATCGATATTAATGTTTGGGAAGGCAATGGCCATTGGATGTGTAGCTACACTGGTTACATCGTCATTTTTACTAAAGTTCAGATAGATACCAAATGATAAATTAATGGCAAGAGTTTGTTTGGCCGAAAGAGTACCTAGTTCTTCAAAGAGCGCCACGACAACAGCTTCCGCCGTCTCTGGGGCGCGCCGGATATTGTTGGCCAGGCGGAGCATCTCGGGAATATTTTCACTATATTCTAAATAGATAATTTGATATTTTTTTAATGATAGTGCATGAATAAGTGTTTTGATCTTTTGTTGTGGAGAGGGAAGATTGATATGGTTAAATTCAAAATCAATATGTGGATAGTTGCGTTTATATAATTTCTTAATACTTTTCCAGCAATAAAAATCAGATCCAACAAAAGCAATTAGTTTAGGAGTCTCACTAACTTCACGAGAAACATTTTTGTGAGAGTACATTTCACAGGCCAGCTTTTTTTAGTAGCTCGAGTGTTATTTTTTTTATTTCATCTTTGGCAATAGTAAAGGTCTGTTTGGCCAGACAATTATCAATTGTGTTACCAACGATTTCATATTCTCCCGGAAGTAGATGAAATTCAAAAGTGGCATTTAGTGGGGCCTCTGCTTGATATAAAAGAGTGCTTTTTTGTGAGATCCAAATTTGTGCTGGGCCATTACAATTTTGTGCTAAAACTTTTCCTTGAAGGGTCGAGGAGGTGATTTTTTTAGCGTGGGCGTTTACGGTTAAAAGAGAGAATAAAATAATTAATATTTTCATAGATTACTTCCTAAAAAAGTAGATATCCCATTCGAGAGGGAGCATAAAATTTATCGTTGATATATCCTATTTCTCCAATAATATTTTGAACTAAACTTTGATCACGTATCAGCTCAAATTTTTCTTTTAATCGGGTAAAACAGGCCAGACGGCCCATAATACTAATCGCACAATAGGCACCATCTTTGAAAAAAGGATTGGATGTTATTGGTCCTTGCATTTCACCGATGTAGGAAATTTTACCGTCACTCAATTGTATTAAGAGAAGATCGCCTGTCGAAAGGGCCACGAAGGCCTCTTCGTCGTTTAGCAGTAGAGGCGCACTAAAACTATATCCGCGTAAATCGATTTCAATTTCCTTTTTTTTGCTGGCCAGGTTTATTACATAAAGGGCAGCAGGCGATTCCCACTTCGTTTCTATCATGTTGGCCTCCATGGCCATTCCAACAAGTCGTTTCCCTGATAGAACCACTTGGGATTTAGGACTTTTTCCTAGTTCAAGAAAAAAAGCAGGTTTCCCATTTTTATGATTCAGACAGACAATGCCTTTAAATTCATAAATAGATGGAAAGCAGATATCTTCGTTGTAAACAACTGGCCGAGCATCAACATGAAGTTTGCCTTGTTTGATTTTTTCTATTCTCCAAATTTCCCGACCATTTTTTTTATCTAAGGCCATTATGCCTCCTGGGCCTAGGCCTAGATATATTGCATGCTCGGTAATTAGCGGAGCACGTTCTATGTGTCCTTGAATGGAAAGTTGAAATTTAATTTTCTCTTTTTGTAAATCGAAAGCGTAAAAATTGGTTTTAATATCTTCATGAATGCCTTCACCGAGATAGGCAACTGATTCATCAATTAAAATCGGAGCTATAGAGCTTTTTTCTGTTTGAAAAACTTTTTCTGCCTTAGCTAGAGCGTAATCTGCCTTATAGAGCACTCCCGTGGTGGCCATAAAATAGATTTGTCCGTTGTATTCCACAGGAGGCGTTAGTACTGGGCCAATTTGTGAAAGAAGAGTATTTGAGGTAGATTCGGCCGCCAATAAGAAAGAGATTATAAGAGAAAAAGTAAAAAAAAGTACTCTCATTTATCACTCCTTGAAAAAGAACTCACGAGGATTTAGAATATATTATATATGCATTCTAGTGAGAAATTCAAAATAATAAAGCAATTATCTGAGGATGCAATTTTGTTTAAATTTATCCCTCCTTTTTTACAAAGTTCAGATGAGTCAATGCTGAATAAATTTTTGGCCCAACATACTTGTATTTTGCGTTCAGCACTTGTTGGTGAGGGGTCTGCTAATCAACTATTATCAGGAAAAAGCATTAGTGTTAAGGACATAAAAACTAGAGATAGTTATGAGACGGCACAGATAAAAGTGGCCGGACAGTCTCAGGTGGCAGAAATTATTTTGCAAAAGCAGATTGCCTATGAGTATCACTTAACAATTTTGGCAGTTGGTAATTTTTTTTATATTAACCATCCAAATGGCCATATAGTGTTAACTGATTATACGCAGGTTGGAGAACTTCCACATATTGAATGGGTGCGTGAATTTTTTATTTTATGGAATAAACACTTTAAGAGTTCTGGTGAATACATGCTATTGGAAATGGGACTTTCTTGTAATGAGATTTATCTTTTTCAAGCAGTAAAAATCCCTGAGCAGATGGTAGAGACCATTTTTACCAACGACCTGGTGGCCAAAATTTTAGTGCAGCGTGATCAATGGAAGAAATCACGCTCTTTATGGGGAAGTTTGAAAGTAGAATGGTCGGCATTTTGTTTCAGAAAAAGTAAAAAATTTAACGAGAGTGGTACTACGGCCTTGGCATTTAAAAATTGGTACTTTATTTTTCACTACTTTTATCTTTTTTGCAAACTTCATAGACGATATGGCCATGATCAAGACTTTGTGGATTTTTTGGCAATGACCGCCAACAAGAATTGGATGAGTGATATTGTAAAAAAACATATTAAACTTGCGACAATTATTAATAAAAAGGAGAATTTTTCGCTGCCAACTTCTTTTATGAAGATAAGTGCGGAACCTTATTTTATTGGCACCGGAGTTTTTCAGGGAAAGGTGGAAGATTTTGCCTACTTAATGGAAAGGCCATTGGTAGAGGACATTTATAATCTTGATTTTAGGCAAAAGGTAATTTTTACTCGGGATTCAAATATTTTAGGCCATCCTATTTTAGCGGCCGTGGAGCGTAGGATTCCTGTTGTTGCCAATATAAGTGCAACACAATTCAACGACATAAAAGTGACTGATAGTTTTTACCTGAATTTTAAAGAAAAAAAATTAGAGGTAGAATCAACATAGAGAGTTGGGGTGTAGTTATTAAAGATTGGAGAATTTTTTATGATATTTCCTTCGTTGTTTGTAGGTAGTGACGTTGGCATTTTATCTCAAACTGTAGCGTTTGTCGTTTTAGTATTTTCTTATTTGTTGTATAGCTGGAAGAATCTGGCGGTATTTTTTTCGATAACATTTTTACTATTATTTTCGGCGCGCACAGTTTTTTCAGTTGGAATGATACCTGGTGCCTGCGGAACTCTTTGCATGGCGCAAATGCGTACTTACGGAGCTCCTATGGGTGGGACTCCGCTTTATCCTTATCCTTCAGTATATCCTAGTTACATGAACAACACTTCTTGGATGATGCCACCATCTCCCTATAGGCCATCTTGGATGAATGATTGTATTGAATGTAATATGCTAAGGCCGCCCTCTTATTACGATGGAAGTTCTGGTTGGTGGCCATCTTACGGATATAGAAACTATAACAACTTTTCCTATCCCGGTGCATGGAATAGTGGGGGCATTGATGGCGGGGCATACCCTGGGCATGGCCCTTTTGTGGCCGGCAAACCTAACGTCTATTTTTCGGGGAGGCCAGGACAAGAGATTAATTTTAAAATTACATTTGCAGAAGATGCCAATCTACTTGCCGCTATTCCGGCCGCAGTTGAAAGTGGCCATCAATTGCGTTTTTTAGAAAATCAGCGATTGAAAGTAGAGGGCGTAGAGTATCCCTATATGTTCTATGATTATCGTCTAGGAATGGAAGCGCTGCAGTCAATTAAAGGTTTTTGTGTGGAGAGAAATGAGTTAATGCCGAGACTAGAATCGATTTTATATCGCTTAGATTTTAGACAAAATGAGGTAAATGATTTCAAAGAGTATTGGTCGGTTAAGATGCCACCCTCAAAAGAATACTGCGTCTATCCGCAAGTGGATAGAGAGCTAAAAAAGATTGCAGAATTCGCAATTACTCCGGTCCCATCTAAAATAACTAGGCTGTTATTTATTATTTTAACGAAAGAAAGTAGCGGCAATCAGCAACTAGGAAAATTTGCCCAACGGCCGACAGAGAGCTGGAATTATCCTATTAGTGAACGCCAAATTGCATCAATAGATGGGCAAGAAGGTTTTGAAGTGCGGGAATGGGGTGTTGGTTTTTTTGCGGTTAACTAGAAATAACCATTTTCACGCATCCAGGAGACAGAATTTTTTATTGCCTCTAGTGCAGGACGAGGATGGAAATCAAGTTCGCGCTTTGCCTTTGAATTATCATACCAGTGATACATCGTGGCAATTTTAACATTTTCAATACTAAGCATTCCATCAATTCTAAAAAAATCTGCAAGATGAGCAAGCGAGAGAAGAAGAGCATTCGGGAGTTTGGTTTTAGGTGGTTTTGCGTTGGCCTGTTTAGAGATAGAAAAAAAAAGTTCCTGATTAGTAATGTTATCTCCGCTAAGAATATAGCGTTGGCCAGATTTTCCTTTTTGCCAGGCCGATAAAATTGCGGCCACAACATCTTCTACCGCTACAATACTTACTCCTCCATCAGTGTAAAAAGGGAGTTTCCCGCGTGCTGCTTGCACAGAGCTATGTCGCATCGCTTTTTTGGCATCTCCTGCGCCATAGATAAGACTGGGATTAAGAATGGTGGCATTTAGTCCCTTTTCTTGACACGCCGAGAGTACAATCTTTTCACCTAATATTTTTGATTGAATGCTTGCAACGTTTAAGGTGGCCAGATGGTTAATAGATTGCTCATTGAGTAAGGTCTGCGAATTTGAAGAAGCACCGATGGCCACTACGGAAGAGAGATGAATTAATTTAGCAATTTTATTCGATAGGCATAAGGTAACAATATTTCTCGTTCCATCAACATTGACGGCATACAGTTTATTATTATCTGCCTTTTTAAAGCTGATGGCCGCTGCAAGGTGAAAGACGGCATCCACTCCGGGAAAAAAAGAAGAGATGCTTTCAATTTGGGTGATATCACCATGGACTATTTTGCAAGGTAATTCTTGAAGAGAAGATTGCTTGTTGGAGGTAGAAAGCATGGCCTTTACAGTATGGCCTTCTCTACATAGGGCCTGAACCAGCCAATGGCCTAAAAAACCATTGGCACCAGTAACTAATACATTCACGACTGTTCCTCCCTGAGTAATAGTAGATCGTTCTTTTAAAATAGTAGCAAATCTAATAAAATATTGTCACATAAAAGATGATAGGAGGTTTCCTTGTTTGATCAGAAAGAAAAGTTAGTATTACTTTTAGTTTCCAGTGTCTATTTTTGCGTTTTTTCCGACTTCATGATGATGATGCCATTGGGGCCGCAAATTATGCGGTTATTTGCCTTGACGGCACAGGAGTTTAGTTTTTTAGTTTCTGTTTATACTGCCAGTGCGGGGTTTGCCGGCCCCTTGGCCGCATTTTTTCTAGATCGATATGATCGGAAAAAATTGTTGTTGATTACAATGTTGGGATTTTTTGTAGCAGTGATTGGCACTTCGTCTGCTCAAAGTTTTTTAATGTTGGTATTTGCCAGAACCTTTACGGGGATTTTTACCGGGGTTATTGGAGCGTTGTCCCTTACCATCGTTAGTGATGCAATTGATATCAAAAGAAGAGGGGCGGCGATAGGCATCACGATGTCCTCTTTTGCCTTCGCTTCAATCTTTGGAGTTCCAAGTGGACTTTTTTTGGCCAATAAATTTTCATGGCAAACATCATTTGGGGCATTGTCAGTAGTATCTTTGTTGGTGATCCTCTTAGTATTTTTGAAACTACCTAAAATGGATAAACATTTAAGAAGTAATAATAGGCAAGATGCTTGGGCAACTTTCAAATTTATTTTGCAAGATTCCTCGCGACGATGGGTTCTACTGTTTATGTTTGCGCTTATTCTTGGACATTTTTCTGTTATACCCTTTCTCTTCCCGGCCATAATTTTAAATGGCAAAATTGCAGAGGGGCAATTGCCCATTATTTATATCGGCGCTGGATTGTGTACAATTTTTTCTTCGGTTTTATTTGGGGCCATGGCCGATAAGCTGGGAAAAAAGAAGGTTTTTGCTATGGCCTTGCTCTTATCGTTAATTGCCATCTATCTAATAACTAATATTGGGCCTAGTTCAATTGGGTTTGCAATATTTGTTGTTTCACTTTTTTTTGGATTAATGGCCGGAAGAATGGCCCCGGCAATGACTTTAGTTACTGCCACCGTTCCAAGTGAGTATCGCGGTAATTTTATGAGTTTAGTAAATAGTGTACAGCATTTGACCACTGCGCTGGCCGCTTATATCGCTGGCATGGTGGTTGTCAAAGAGGCCGATGGAACATTGGCCAATTATGGAAGGGTGGGAATGATGGCCATCGTCTTTAGTCTGATAGCTTTGATTATCTCACGAAAAATAGTTCCCATAGAGGGCGAGGATAATCAATCTTTCAAAGTTTCTTCAAGATAGGGAATGGAGTTAGCGATATCTACGCTTCGCATTTTCTCAAATTCAATTTGAGTCGAGTCATCAAAACAGAGGACTCCAGCATCATAGAATTGATTAAAAGATTCTTCGCCAAAAAGTTGACTGGTAACGGCAAAAGCATTTTTATCAAATCCCCAAGCTTTATGGTGAGTGAAATTAAAGTTGGCCCAGGCGGCCATGTTGGGCCCCTGAAGAATACGTTTAAATTGCTCAAAATTAATTTTGGCATGTTTTAGTGCCGCATTTTTCTTTTGTTTTTGGTAGAAGGCCAATAGGAGATTGTCTATCCAAGAGCTAATACCTTTTTTTTCTTTCAGCAAAATATCTTCTGTCAGGCGATTTAGCTCAATAGTCAATTCACCATTACCGCCATCAATTCCATTAGCAAAAAGATCGATGCGTACATTATTGGCGGCCTTTTGTTTTAGTAAGGTAATATATTTAAAAGTATTTGACGAAGTATCATTGGAGAAAAGAAATTTTACATTGCTTAGGTCGATACTATCGTTGGAGGCCGCTACATATTCTGCCCATAAAATTTCTAAATCTCTTTTTTCTCCTTTGGGCCGTTGAGCGGCAAATCGACATAGTCCTTGAGGTGAGTCGGTAGCTAACCAACTGTTGTAATTGTCAGATCCTCGCATGCCTTGTTCAATTTCCTGGCGACGTCTTTGTTCATAGAGCGCATGGTAGTCCCTAAGTGGCATTTCTTGGTAATGTCTATTCCACACAAATAAAAATTCACCTAAGGCGTCGGTGGTGGCCGGGCCGTGAAGATTAAGAGAAAGATCACGATCTAAAAAATTAGTTCCTGTTGATTGAAAAAATCCCCAAAATATGGCCTGTGATCCAATGATCAAATGAGATTTATCATTGAGAAATAAAGAACTATGTTGCGCTGGATGAAAGCGGCCATTACTATTTTGAATACGAATGACTTTTGCTCCGCTAGCTTGTAATTGGTCCAGACATCGAGGAGTGAGATGACTATAGAGATCATCGACCATTATTCTAACATCAATGCTTTCTTGGGCCTTCTGGGAAATTGCTTGAATTACGCTTTGGGCCGATGGCCCATTGCAATCGATAACTAGCATTTGAATAAAAAGAAATTGGGTTGAGGTATTAATCAAATTTAAAATTGGAGAAAGCGAATCACCGTTGGCCAATAACGTTAGTTTATTTCCAGATGTTAATTCACTTCGAGTTATTTGATCTAAGCGGTTTTGAAAAAGTGGCGTAGAAAATTTCCGTGAAGAAAACAGAGGCCTTTTTTTCCAGAGGGAATCAACCTGTTCCAGCGGGAGTGATGGCATTTGGAGTGGAGGGTGAAATAGCGTTCCCCAACTGGCAAAATAATGATAGGGGCGCTCAAATTGAAATTGCAATGGGATAAATTTTAGTTTTTTGGTGAAGTTTATTTTGGCCTCGCGCAGATCATGTGCATTTTGCGTGGCAATAAAATTAGCAAAATTAAATTGGAGCAAAGATTGTTCGTAATTATGTCTTTTTGGAGAGAGAAAGTCCGTTGTGTAAACGGGAAAAAATTGTTCTGGTAGCAAGTATATTCGCTCTTTTTTTATTTCTGGGTTAAGAGAAAAATATCCTGGGGCCTTTTGCAAGTAGTAGGAGTTTAGTTCTGACAATTCTATCTCTTGGAGAATGGCGGGCCCTGAAAAATCAAAAAGGGTAATTAAAAACCTCACCATGATTGCGATAATAGCGCATATCATAGCGAGAAGATAAAATTTCTTTTGCGTAAGTAGTTTCATAAAAATATTACCATAAAAAAGGAGATTAACTTAATAAGTGAATTACTCCAGTGTTGCCATTTATTCTAATTTTTTGGCCTGATTTAATTTTTTTTGTTATTCCCTTTATGTTAAGCACGGCCGGAATTCCATATTCACGTCCAATAACGGCCGCGTGGGAGAGAACGCCTCCTACTTCAGTTACTACTCCCGCAACGATACCGAGTGTAGGTGTCCATCCAGGATCAGTAAATTTCGTTACTAAAATATCCCCTTTTTGAATAAGCTCTATTTGTTCAAGGCCCTCCAGAACGCGAGCAGTACCTTCCACTATACCAGGACTACATCCAATTCCCGAAAAGGCCATCATCCCTTCACCTGATGCCATATAACTATCTTCATTAACTTGTAGAACATTTTTTCCAAATTCATTCGGTGCTTCAAATTTAGAATAGGCGTAATACATCATTTTTTGATATTCCAATTTTTCTAACAGAGCAGTTGAGATTTTATTGGAAGAACAAATTTCGATTAGATCCTCAATATGAAGAAAAAAGATGTCCGATGGATTTTGAAGATATTTTTTTTGTGCCAATCTTTTGCCTAATTCTAGCAGATAGCGTCTAACAACAAAGTAACAGCGAGTGGAGTATTCCCGCATTTTTTCGCGGAGAGAAAGATAAGAGCGAACTTTATATAAATCACGATAAAATTTACTCTTAATAGTAAGTCTTGTCATTAAGCTTGCGCGAGCGAAAGCAAGTTTAATTTGCTCAATAACTTTGTTGAAATTATCGAGTTGTTTTTTTTGCGTTTCCTCTGGCCGATGAGGTTCTATGCTAGAATGAATAAGGTTGTTGATCATTTTAATAATGGAGGTCGGATCATCTCCCCAGCGTGGAGTTTGAATTTCTAATTCGGCATCGCCGTGGTGGTAGTGATCTTTTAAAAAATGGGCCAGGGCATCTTTAAAGGAGTTGCTATCCATTCCATGTTGTCTGGCAATATCATAGAGGTTAATAATTCCTTTTTGTACTTCGATATGAGTAATATCTGTAAGGCCTCCAACAAGATCAATAATTGAAATTTCAGCAAGACCTAGAGAGGCAGAAATTTTACGAAAAAATTCGATGAAGTCGCTTTGAAAATTAGCATTATTGTATATGACTCTAAAATAGCTAATCTCAGTTAGATGAAAAAAATCGTTAATAACTTTAATAAAGTCAGAAAAAAATTCTTGCTCAGAAAATTTTTCTAGATGATAGACTTTAGGAAGATATAGTTGATTTAGTGGTTCAAATTGCTTATTAAATTGTAATGCCAGCGTATGAGCGTTTTTATATTCTGCTTTCAGGCCAATTACTACCGGGATTGCTTTTAAAATAGTTCGCAGCGTAGTTGGTGTTTGGTGAGGTCCTTGTCGGCCATAATCTTTTTGAATTCCTAGTCCTTGATCAAACGTTTTTTCATTAAATCCAGGAACTGCTTTCAATAAGTTTTTAGTTACGCCAGCATTCCAGTATACTCGGCCGTACCTATGAATCATCCAGCGCGGATTATTTTTTGAGCTAAGCAGCTTTAAATTTCTAAAGTAATCACGCATACTGTTGGCCATAGCGATATTATAAAGAGAAAACATTACTGGGGTACATACTCTGGCCGAGACTCCGCCATCTTTTAAGTCAGCGTTGGTAAACTCTTCAATATCATCTCGCCATTTTATGGAGGTAATGGGGCGCGATTGTAAGATCCATAACCGATCTTCTTGATCAATGGCCCACTCAATATCTTGTGGCCGTTCAAAATAAACCGCAATACGATTTATATTTTTTCCCAGATCGGCAAGGGCCATGCTGGTAAGATCAACTAGTTCATCGCTAGCAGTTTGCGAAACAATCCTGAATTGTCTATTGTCGATAATATATTGAGTTGGGTTTACTTTGCCGGAAACAAGTTTTTCTCCAGATCCCTTACATGTTTCAATTAGGATATGTTCTTCTTGCCCAGAAAGAGGAGAAATGGAAAAGGCCACGCCGGCGTATTTAACATCAACCATTTTCTGGATTAGGATGGATATTTTGTTTTCTAGCTCTGTAGTGGTGAATGAAATTTTTTTATTTTTTAGATAATCAACGACGCGAGCACTATTGGCCGAATTAAAGCATTTATCTATGGCCACCTCTAGTTCTTCCATACTATTAACGTCCAATATTGTTTCGTATAGGCCGGCAAAGCTGGCATCGGCCAGATCTTCTAGTTGTCCGCTGGAGCGAACGGCCACAGGGAAATTGCCGATGGACTGTATGATGTTTTGCAAGTTGTTTCGATCGCATTCAGTGCGGGAGATAATTACTGCGCCTAATGGGATGTTGAATTTTTCCTTGCAAAGGAGATGTAGAGAATGGGCCTTGTTGCCCATTTTTTCAAGTATTTTTATGTTTTCAATTTTTCCAATTAGGTTCATAGTTTCTCAAGGTAAAATTGAAAAATGGACATGGCCGATTCTTCCGGCCGGCAATTTTGCGTGGAACAGATAAAAGATGGTGATTCCGGGTGCTCATAGGACGAAGAAATTCCCGTGAACTCTTTTATGGTACCATTGATCGCTTTTTTATAAAGGCCTTTAGGGTCTCGTTTTTGGCAAAGGTCAATTGGAGTATCAATATAAATTTCATAAAAATTATCTGCTCCAATAATCTCTTGGGCCTTCAGTCGATCTTTGGCAAAAGGAGAGATGAAGGCAGTGATGACAATCATTCCCATACTGTTAAATAGTTTTGCCACTTCCGCCACTCTTCGAATATTTTCGCTTCTATCCGCATCAGAAAAACCTAAATCGCTATTTAGGTGAGCGCGAATATTATCGCCATCTAGCAAGATAGCGAATCTGTCCTCATCAAAAAATTTTTTTTCTAGTAATCGTCCAATTGTGGACTTTCCAGCACCAGAAAGCCCAGTAAACCAGAGAGTTTTTCCTTGTTGTTTTAATTTAATTTCATATGCACTCTTTGAAACTAAACGTTCAGAAGGGTGGATCTCGCGCACTTTTTGGGCCGCATCGATATCAATTTGTTTATAGCGTTTGAACAAGTCCTCTTGCGGAATTTTTTCTATAATCATTCCAGCGGCCACAGTATTATTTGAAAGCAGATCAATCAAAATAAAAGATCCTGTCTGGCGATTAGTTTTATAGGTGTCGATAAATATTTTCTCATGAGTAGAAATGGTAACTCTTCCAATCTCATTCATACAGAGATGGGGAGTCAAGTTTCTGCTAAGAGTGTTGATATCAATGGTGTATGAAAGATGGCCAACTACTGCTTTAGTTGAGTTAGAGGTATGTTTTAAAAGATAGCTACTGTTGGCCACCATTGGAGTATTGGATATCCATACAAGCATGGCCTCAAAATAGTTGGTGGAGAGCGGAAGATTATTTTTTTTGACAATCATATCGCCTCGGCCAATGTCAATTTCGTCATCAAGTGTTAGGGTGACAGACATAGGCGCAAAGGCCTCGGCCAGTGGCCCATCGAAAGTTTCTATAGATTGAACGGCCGATTTTATCATAGATGGTAGGATCACAATTTTATCCCCAACCTTGATGCGGCCGGAAGCAATTTGCCCACAAAATCCACGAAAATTATGATGTGGTCGACTAACTAATTGTACTGGGAAGCGAAAATCTAGTAAATTATGGCCACTCCCAATAAAAGTATTATCCAGAGATTCTAAAATTGATTCTCCTGCATACCAGGGCATTTTGTTGCTTTTTGTGACAATATTGTCGCCAAATAGAGCACTAACGGGAATAAATTTTATCTGATGAAGATCAAGGGTGGCAGAGAAATCTTGATATTCACTTTTGATTTTATTGAAAACAGCTTCGGAGTAATCAACCAGATCCATTTTATTAATGGCAATAATGAAATTAGAAATCCGAAGAAGAGAGCAGATGAAAGAGTGGCGTTTGGTTTGAGTGATAACGCCTTTTCTCGCATCGATTAATATAATCGCCAAATCTGCAGTGGAGGCTCCAGTGGCCATGTTGCGAGTGTATTGCTCATGGCCAGGAGTGTCTGCCAAAATATAGTTGCGCCCAGGAGTGGAAAAGTAGCGATATGCTACATCAATAGTAATTCCCTGTTCCCGTTCGGCCTTTAGTCCATCTGTTAGATGGGCAAAATCTATGTTGTCGGGATTTTTTTTGATGGCCGAAAGGTGATCTTCAAAAAGTGTTTTTGAATCATAAAGCATGCGCCCAATAAGAGTTGATTTTCCATCATCAACGCTTCCGGCCGTAGTGAAGCGCAGTAGCGACTTTTCACTGCTTACTTTTAAATAACTATCAATATTAAATGGAGAGAAGGATTTACCCATTAGAAATACCCCTCCCGTTTTTTTGTTTCCATTGATCCTTCCGCATCATGATCAATAATTCTGGTCGAACGTTCAGAAGTTCTTGCCAACATCATCTCTTCAATAATGAGAGGAAGAGTGCTGGCCTCAGATCTAATCGCTCCAGTACAGGGTGAACAACCCAAGGTGCGAAAGCGTGACATCACTTCTTGAGGTGTTTCATTTTCGAGTAATTTAGACTTGTTTTCTATGGGAATAAGTTGCCCATCGCGAACAATCATTAGGCGTTTTTTAGCAAAGTAGAGTGGAACAATGGGAATTTTTTCAAGATGAATATATTGCCAAATGTCTAGTTCTGTCCAATTTGAGAGGGGAAAGGCCCTGATGGATTCCCCCTTGTTAATTTTTCCGTTATAAAGATTCCAAAGCTCTGGGCGTTGATTTTTTGGATCCCATTGGCCGTTTTTATCGCGAAAGGAAAAAATACGTTCTTTGGCCCGGGATTTTTCTTCGTCTCTCCGCGCACCGCCAATGGCCGCATCATATTTTCCCTCTCGGATGGCGTCTAAGAGGGCCATAGTTTTTAAAATTGCACAACACTTTTGAGTTCCTAAATCATAAGGGTTAACGGTTTCGTCATAAGTGCTTGGGTGCTTGAAAACAATTAGTTTGGCATCGATGGATTTGGTAAACTTATCTCTAAATTCATACATCTCTTTAAATTTAAATCCGGTATCTACATGTAAAAGGGGAAATGGGATTTTTCCAGGATAGAAGGCCTTTTGTGCCAAGCGAACGAGCACCGATGAATCTTTACCAACAGAGTAAAGCAAAACTGGATTGGCAAATTGAGCAACAATTTCGCGCATTATATAAATGCTCTCGGATTCTAATTGTCTAAGGTTGCTCAAACGATATTTCATATTCAATTTTTTGGCATAAAATCTTTATAAAATTTTCCCGCAGAGGCAGTAACCCATCTGCGTGGCAGAAGTTTTTGGACGATAGCGTAAATTCGATTCAGTCGGCCGGTCACCCAACTACTTTTTTTACAACGTAAACAGTTAAATAGTTCATCGGCAACTTGCTCCGGAGTTTGCATAAGTTTTTCATATTTTTCGGCAATTGCTGGAGGAAGGCCCGATTTGAGATGAAAATCAGTAAGTATTCCGCCAGGTGATAGATTAATAACCTGCACATTGTATTCTTTTAGTTCATATGCCAATCCTTCAGTAAAGGTTAGCAAAAAAGATTTGCTGGCGGAGTAAACATTAAAAAAGGGAAGAGGATGATATCCACCAAGTGAGACAATATTTATTATGGTTCCAGATTTTTTTGCTTTCATCTCCTTGCTGTAATGAGTACAAAGCTTGACAGGTATTTCGCAATTGAGTTTGATTGTCGCAATATGCTCATTAATAGGGATTTGTTCAGTTAGTCCGAAATTTCCACGGCCGGCGCAGTTAATCAGCGTGGCGACATAAGGAATTTTTTTAGTTAATTCTTCAGTTGCCCCATCTTGAGTCAGATCAAGTGCGATAAGTTCGATATTCACAGAGTGATTTTGGAGGATTTGTTTTTTTAGCATAGATAGCTTATCTAAGCTACGAGCGACAAGAATAAGGTTATGGCCTTTTTCGGCAAAACGATGTGCCAGATGAAGGCCAAGTCCTGATGATGCGCCGGTGATCAAGGTAGTATTCACGATGTACTCCAATTGTAAAAAAGTTTTAATTGTTTACTTAAGCATGATATTTCAAAATAATTTCCGAAGTAAATTTCCCCATCCAATTCTAGTGGAATATCAGTTGGACTTTTAATTACAAAAGTATTGGACGTTGTGTTGTGATGAGCTTTCATCCATGAGAGTTGATTTAAGCTAAGAAAAATAAAGTTTTTCAAAATTCCCCATTTGCTCGAGAAGATATCCCAGTGAATATCAAACTTACCATTATCAAAATTGTTTTGCGGAGGGAATTTAAACCCCCCAGTGTAAAAGTGAGCTTTCAGAAATTGAAAATTTAAAAATGATTGCGTAATTGTTTGGCCTTGGATTTTAATTTCAAGTTTGATTGGAGTGAATTTAAAAAGAGTTAAAAAAAAGCAAACGAAATTGGCAATTTCGACTCCCATTCTTTTTAAAAATGCGGGGATTAGGTTTTCTTGATTAAAGATTAAATTACCTAAGGCCAAAAAGCCAAGAGAGCCGTTTGCTAAAAAAATTCGGCGTAAAGTTTCACCTTTGGAGTTTGTTATTTTTGCATATCCCAAATCGACAGAGGTACAAGGAGTTTTGGTGGAGTTTGTTGCTTCTTTTAGAGAGCGTATAAAACTATTACTGCTTCCTAATCCTAAAAAAGCAAATTCAATGCCTGCATATTTCCATTGAAGGGCCGCATGATCAAAAAGAGAGTTAAGCGTTAAATGAAAAGTACCATCTCCGCCGCCCAAAATGACTTGGGGATTTTTTTCAAGGTTACAAAAACTATGAAGACAATTATTTATTTCTGCGGAAGAACAAATTACGAAGGGGCATGACAATGAGACATCTTTTAACTTTTTTTCGGCACAATGGCCGCTGGCATCTTTGTTAATAAAGGCCTTCATTTCCCATTTTCCTCAATCTGAAAATTTAGAAAAAACAGTTTTTAAAATATTAACTGCATGATCAATATCCGACTCGGTCAGAGTTGCCATTAATGAAACCCTAAAACGCTCTCCACCTTTTGGAACTCCCGGTGGTTCAATGGGATTTACAAAAAGCCCGTTTTCATGAAGGGCCCGGGAAATTAGTCTAAAATCTTTTACGGAAGAGGGGAAAACGGGAATAATCGCACTTCCTGTTTTGGTATATTTTATGCCGGCCTTATCCAAGCATTTATAAAAGTACTGAATATTTCTGTGGAGTGCATCTACACGAGTGGTGTCTCGCTCTAAAATATCTAGGCCGGCATGGATGGCGGCCATAATAATGGGAGAGAGCGCTGCGGTAAAGAAATAAGGACGTGCAAAAAAACGCAAAAGATTAATCGCCTCTTTATCGCCAGAAATAAATCCGCCAGTGACAGAAAAGGCCTTTGAGAAAGTACCCATTGTATATTTTAATTTTTTTGATATTCCAAATTCTTCTGCAATTCCCCGGCCTTTTCCTAAAACACCTGTTCCGTGGGCATCGTCAATGAGATAGAAGGCGTCATATTTTTCACAAAGGTCTGAAATTTCTTTAACGGGAGCAAGCTCTCCGTTCATAGAATAAACTCCTTGCGTTGTCACCCAGATATCTCGTCCAGGATCTTTATCACGATACTTTTTTAAAAGCTCTTCAAGCTCTGCAAGGTCATTGTGGGCAAAACGAAAAGCTTTGCGTTTTCCAAGTCGAACACCATCAGCAACAGAGGCATGGGAGTACTCATCATAGAGTAAAACAGCATTATCTTCGACCAGCGTAGTTACCCAGGCCAGGCTAGTCATATAACCACTGGGCAAAAGAATAGAATCTTCTTTGTTTTTAAATTTAGCAAGGCGCAACTCCAAAGAGCGGTGGATCTCGCTGGTTCCATTTAACAGCATGGGGCCACCCATTCCAATTCCATATTTATCGATGGCCAGTTTAATTTTTTCTTTAATCTCTGGATCGTTAGCAAACCCCAAATAGCTATTTGATCCCATCATGATCATTTCGATAGGTTTTTTTAAAATTTCATCCCAAACTTTAACATGGCGATCGATAGGGGAAAGAATTTGGCGATGATAGAGAAGGTCCCCTTTGTCATATAAAGGGCGAAACGTTTTTTCAAAAAAAGATTTGTCTTTTTCAAGTTGGCCGCAAAACTGGGAACGCAAGGATAAAAGATTTACTACGTCTGATTCTTCATTATCCCAATTTGAATGCATATTATTCCTCCCCAAATTTCACGTCAAAGTTTAGGTATTATTATGACAATTGCCAAGAGTTTAAATCCATTTTTTTTCGTTATACCACATCCAAGTTTGCTGGACTCCGTCCCGAAATGAAAATTGTGGTTTAAAAGCAAATTTGTCAATAAATGGAGTGCTGTCACAAATCCAATATTTTTGAGACATATCTCGTGCTTTATCGTGGCCAAGAATTTGCGGTTTTCCGCTGGCAATTTCAATTAAGTCAAAAAATTTGAGATAAATTCGTGCCACAAACGGTGGGAGGTTGACCCATAGAAGTTTTTTTCCGGTTATTTCTACTAGGGCATCATAAAAGTTCTGCCAGGAAAGAACTTCGGCGGGAGCGACAAAATATTTACTTCTAAAGGCAGTGTCTTTCAGTGCTAAGGCAATGGCCGCGATAAGATCATCAACGTAAAGAAGTTGAAAAAATTTTTCTTTATCAAAGAGTGTTCCGAATGTTCCCTTTTTGGCCATTTTAAAAATATCAAGAAAGCTTTTATCAAAAGGGCCAAAAAATGAACAGGGACGTAAAATTGTAATTGGACAGGTTGTTTTATGTTCGAGAGCAATAGTTTCGCCAAGAAGCTTTGATTTGCCGTAAAATGACAAAGGAGCGCTAGGCGTGTCGATGGTGATTTTCTTGTGATCTGGAGAAGGGCCTTGTGCTGCTTGACTTGAAATAAGAACTATGCGCTCTACGCTGCTAGGAATTTTATCTAATAGAAGGCGTACGGATTCGACGTTAGCAGAAAAATATCTATCCCATTTTGCTCCTAGCATATTCCCTGCACAATGAATAACGTAATGGGCATTTTCTAGGGCAGAGGCCAATGCCGTTGAATCAGAAAATTTGCCAGCTATAACGTCGGCGCTAATAGCATTGTTGGCCAAGAAATGTTGGAAAGCATTTTTATTTTCGGGAAGAATAAAGGCCTTAAGATGAAATTGTTTCTGCCATTTTAGAAAGATATTTTTTCCTAGAAATCCATCGGCGCCGGTAATTAGTATCGTTTTCAAAATTAACTCCAACTTACTTATCACCGCAAAGTGGTGATGCAAAATTCTAACATTGAGATTTTCTTTAATCAACGCAAACTTCTCCGCAGTTTGACACCACTTTGGCCATTTGGTAGCATCTTTTTTTATGAGATCAATTTTAAATTAAGGATAACAAAATGTTCTTTAGCAATCGCTCCACCTTGATCCCATTTATTGGAAGACAAGTTCCTCATTTAGTCATTGAGGTAAATCAAAAATGCAATATTTCTTGTACTGCTTGTTACAAGGATCGTTGCAATTATACCAAGCCAACTAAACAGATTATTTCTGAAATTGATTTTGCTCTACAAAGAAGGGACGTTACCGTTATTACTTTGGCCGGAGGAGAGCCTACCTTGCATCCTGATTTGGCAGAAATTCTAAAACATGGAACGTCTCGTGGACTAAAAATGCAAATTCTTACCAATGGGTATGAGCTTAGTGATAAGCAGTTACAAGTTTACAAAGAGGCCGGTCTGCAAGAGCTTTTTTTGCATATCGATTCTATGCAAAATCGTCCGGGAATTAAAAGTACTAGCTCGGAGATCGAGCTAAATGAGTTGCGAAAAACGCTGGCACAAAGAGTCGTTGCCCAAGGAATTATGTGTTCTTTGGTGATGACAATCTATCAACAGAATAAATATCAGTTGATAGATGTAATCAAATATGCATCCTGTGATGAGAATATTACTCGAGGACTCTTTATCTGTTGCACTGATTTTAATCCCATTGTTCAAAATTTTAAGAGGTCTCAGGTTTTAGAGGAGACGTTGCAATGTCAAGTCGGGACAGGTAAAGAGGGGATTAGTTGGGATGAGGATCTATCAGATAAGGCCGTCTCGGCCGCAGAGGTGGCCGCAATTTTAAAAGATAAATTGCAGATGCTTCCATTTGGACATATTGGCTCTAGCCTAAATGAGGACGATAAGCGCTGGTATATGTACCATGTTTTTTCTATTGGGCCAAGAGATGGAAGTTTCAAATTTCTTCCACTAACACCGGCCTTTGGTAAAATTGCTCAATACAAATATTTTATGCAACGAAGGAACGGAGAAAAATACACCTTCGGAAAAAAAATGACACCAGCTAAATCTGTTAGACTATGTTTGCTTGCCGCTTTAGTTAGCTTGAACCCATGGGAGATGCTAAAAACTATTTTCTTTTTAAGTAATTTACTACGAACGGGAGCAAAAATTTATTATAATGATTTTACTTTGCAGCAACCACCAAATTTGACCACCGAGGGGACTATTGAGTATTGTAGGGCCTGTCCAGATGCGACCGTTCGTAATGGTAAAATTATTCCAGTTTGTATGGCCGATTTTGTTTCCCCCATAGATCAAAATTTATAGGAAGATTTATGTTAGATGAACAGAGCGATATTGTCGCAGGATCTAAAATCGCAAGTTCTCTACAGAAAGAAATTGAAGAGGTCTTGCAACTGGCCCATCGTTTTAAAGAAGAAGTGGTTTTGCCTAATTTTTCCCAATATGATCTTCATGTTTTTAAAGATCTAGATTGGTTGCCGGAGGAGTTTTTAAAGAGGGCCGCCGCTTTTGGACTTTTTACTCTTTGGTTGCCTAAGATTTTTGGTGGTAAGGGATATTCTCCTCAAACCATGGCCTTGTTCAACGAAGAAATAGCTTCGGTCTGCTTAGGGATGGCAAATATAATAGCTGTTCATTATCTGGGTATAACTATTGTCTCCGTTACTTCGAATTTTAAATTATTAAATACAATTTGTCAGGAAGTAGTGCGCGCAGAAAAGCTCGGAGGTTTTCCATGTTTAGTTTCGGTGGCCGCCACTGAGCCTGATGCTGGGACAGATGTTGAGGAGTTAGAACTTATTGATCGAGGTACTCTGATTTGTAAGGCAATTAAAAAAGAAGGTGGATATTTATTGTCGGGAACAAAAAGCTTTATCTCCAATGGACACTTCTCTACTTGGCATATTGTAACGGCCTATGCTGATTTAAAAAGGCCTTCGCAAACTCCCGTTCTTTTGGCGGTAAAAAAAGGGACAATGGGTTTTTCACTGGGAAAAATCGAAAGAAAAATGGGACAAAAAGTTTGTCCTACCGGAGAGCTAATTTTTGATAACTGCTTTGTTAAAGATGAGCATCTCTGTTTAGATCTAAGTGCACTAAAGATGGCCAAAGGGGCGCGAGAGGTAAATGCGATTTTGTTAAATGATATTCTTTCTTTGTCGAGAGTGGGGGTTGGTGCCTTCGGAGCTGGTATGGCGCGGGGGGCATATCAGTGCGCTTTGGATTATGCCAAAAAAGAATATTTGGGGAAAGAGCGGGCAATTGATGTAGAGTGGGTACAATCTATTTTGGCCTCGATGCTGCAAAATTTTCTAGGGGCGAAATCGGCATATTTTCAGGCCATGCGTTTAAATGCTAAGGTTGGCCCTTTTGCGTCTATGCAAAATCCTATAGTCTATCGTTTGCTGAAATGGTTGCCGTCATCTCTACAGCAAAGAGTATTGCTTCCCATCCTATCTACTTCCTCTGTAATGGCAAGGGCCTTAAGTGATAGAATCAAAAAAGCGGACCCTTTTTATTGTCACCAAACTTCATTATGGGCATCACATGCCAAAACATTAGGAGCTGATTTGGCGGTAAAAAATTGTCAACTAGCAATAGAGCTTATGGGGAAGATCGGTTTGCGACATGATGCTAAAATTGAAAAATTGTTGCGAGATGCTAAGCTTTTGCAAATTTATGAAGGCCCTAATCAGATTAACCGCTTAAATCTTTTTTACTCTTCTATGAAAATGGCCGGAGAAAAAGTAAAGGAGTATGATTCTTGAGGGGCGAAGAAAACCAACTACTATTGCAATTTGTCAGTCAGTTTGCCAAAGAACAACTTCGTCCTGTGCGAGAAGGAAGTGATCGATATCCATTCGTGAATTTTTTTACCTCACCCCTTGTGACGGCATTAGAAATGAAACTATTTCATCTTGGATTGTCGGAGAAAATGGGAGGAGTTGGTGATGAGAACATTGGGGTTATTTGCCAAGTGTTAGAAGCTCTGGCGGTCGAAGATGCCAGCTTTTCTATGTTACTTTTTACTCATTTGGCAGGAGTCGCGTTACTAAAAGAGGCGCATGCAGAAAAATTTTTACAGCAGCATTTTCATAGTGGGCAAATTCCCTCTGATCTCTTACTTGCTTTCCCGGCCATGGAGCGGTTGGCCAGTTATCGGCCCAAACTTAAGGCCATTGCTATAGATGGAAAATATTATCTTGTTGGACAGTGGGATTATTTACTATTAGCACCTATAGCAAAACATGCCATTGTTTGGGCACAGATTGAAGGCCAAAGTTGGCCCAGTTGGTTTGTGGTAGATCTGGGACAAAAAGAGATTGAAAGGGGGGGCGCTCTAGTTACGCTGGGAATGCATGCCCTACCTACCTCTGATGTTAATTTCAAAAATGCCGAAGGCATTTTGCTGACTTCTTCTGATAATGGAGCAATTATTGGCCAGAAAGTTGCCGACCGTTTAATGTTGGCGGTGGCGGCCATGGGTGTTGGCCTGATGCGTGGGTGTTATCAGGAAGCGCACCGATATGCACTGGAGCGTCGACAGGGGGGAAGAGAGCTTATCTATTGGCCAGAAGTGCGAATGATGTTGGCAAAGATGAAAATAAAATTAGATGCGCTAGCACTTGGATATCAGCAAGCAATCTATACTCAAGAGAATAATTTGATTGGTTGGAAACAAAACAGCTTGGCGGTGGCATTGCTACTAAAAGAGATGATAAGTGAATTTACTTCTGATGGCATTCAGATTTTAGGTGGTAGCGGATATATGACCGATTTTGGACAAGAGAAACGTTTTCGTGATGCTCGTCATTTGCAGGCCATCTTTGGATCGCTGGGGGAGAAGATCTATGATTATCTGGGAGAGGAATAGAAATTATGAGAAATAATAATATTATATATAATAATTGGTGGTCTAAGCTGCTTTTTAAAAAAGCTTTTGAAGAGCAGTTTTTTATTCCACCACCACCATCTATAGTGGATAAGACAATTTTAGCGGCCATTGAGAAATGGAAATTTTCTCAAGATTTTTCTTTCATAAAGATTAAAAAACCAATTTTTATAGTTGGCCTTCCGCGCTCGGGAACAACTATGTTATACGATTTACTTTGTGTTCATCAAAATGCGGCCTATATCACCAATTCCATCAACGCTTTCCCTGAGGAAATTTGTGCTATTGAGTGGTTGCGAAAAAAATTGTCCCTCAATATCAGCGGTGAGCGTTTCTTTAAGGACTCCATTGAAGTTGATTTTGGCAGTCCCTCAGAACCTCATATGATGTGGGGTAAGTGGTTTGGTAGAGATGTTGATTCGCTATTTTGGGATGAGAAGAGAATTAAAGATTTATCAGAGACAAAAGTGTTAGAAATTAAAAATGATATTAAAAAGATTCTTTTCTGCTTCGGAGGAGAAGAGAAGCGTTTTATTTGTAAGTATCCAGTCATTCAGACGGAGTTGAAGATCGTGCAGGATCTTTTTCCGGATGCTCATTTTATTCATATTGTGCGTGATGGCCGCCAGGTGGCCAACTCTCTTATTAAGTTGCATAAAATGGCCAACGAACAAATTAAGCGCATAAAACATCCAACGGTAAAGTATATAGTTCCTTATCCACGAGTAAAAAAATTGCAAGAGTATGTTGAGCACTATGGTGCTGAGAGTGTAGAGTGTACTGCTCGTGTATGGGAAGATGCCATCTCCTTAGTTGAAGAGACCAAAAAAGAACTGAGCCACTTTATGGAAGTGCGTTATGAAGATATTTTAAAAAATCCTCAAATAGAAATGGAAAAAATATTTGCCTTTTCTGATTTAGAATGGCCGGGGCCATTGAATCAGCACTTTGCAAAAAAGTATCAGGAAATTGGAAAAATTCATCATGCCAATAGTTATGGAGAGTTTGCTCTGATAGAAAAGATAGCACATAAGACTTTACTAAAATATAATTATATCTCTCCGACTACCTAGGACTTTATTTTGATGATAAACGACGTAGCAAATATAAATATACCGGTTGAGGAATTGCTCTGTTTGATGGCCATTGCCCATTGGAGCGAAGAAGAGCAACAAAGAGCGCAAAGGCTGGTATTGTGCTTGGAATATGAGCAGTGGAATTTGTTACTAGAGTTGGCCCAATTTAATGCAGTTATTCCCATGGTTTTTTTAAAATTAGTGAGACTAGAAGTTTTAGATCATATTCGAAAGAAACGAGTAGATTTAACTCCCTTTTTACAATTGATTGATTCAATTAGTGTAAATAATGGTAAACGAGCGGCCAAAGGGTTGGAGATATACCGTGCTTTTGCGCAAAGAGGAATTAAATTGGTGCTGTTAAAAGGGGCCCTGTTTTCCAAGAGAATTTATCGTAATGAAAATTATAAAAAGATGAATGATATTGATTTACTTATTGAAAAGAAAAACATTGAAGAGGGAAAAAAAATATTTAGAGAATTAAATTTAAAATCGGTGGGAGAGTTGTTTGGTGAATTGGATGCTGGAAAAACACACCATACTTCTCCTTATGTCAGTAGTAATTTAGATTGTGTTACTGGACTTCATTGGGATTTAGCTTCTCCATATTCTCCATATAAAACGGAAATAAGTAGAATCTTTTCTGAGTTAGAATCGTTTGATCATCAAGGTATCACGTTGTGGTCGATGTCATTAGAAGACAATCTATATCATCTGGCCATTCATTTGCCGTTTTATAAAATTGGTCTGCGAGAGTTGGCCGACGTTTCAAATTTAGTTCGCAACGCAACACGGCCAGTTGATTGGGATAAATTTAAAAAAATTGTTGATTATGGCCAGGCATGGAATTCGGTGTATCGTGTTTTGACTTTGGCAGATGCGTTAATTCCTTTTTCCTTCCCGGAGCGAATTAGAGAGTGGGCCAAGGAGCGCGCTCTTAGCTCTACTGTTAGAGACACAGAGAAAAGATCTAAAAACAGAGCATTGCTTTTGCGTTCGCGTTCAACCTTTGCGGCAAAACTTGAAAAATACTTTGTGATTCATCGTTTCTCTTCTCTAGCTTCGGAGAAAGTAGGTGCCATTGTAAAAACTTGGCAGGAACTTCTTTTTCCTGATGACTTGGAGGCGAGAAGAATTTATGGAGTCATTGAGTGGCGTTCTTGGTGGCAAAAGGTTGTTGGCCATCGAAAGTTTGTGTTTTTGATTTGGCATGCTATGGCCTTAGATCATGGAATGTTGGCGTTAACAATTATGACGGCCATTAATATTATAAATTGTTTTAAAATAATTATTAAATATCCTTTTATCCAAGATGGTGTTTCGCTGAAAGATCATCCTCACTTTCGACTTTTAAAAATGTTGGAGTAGATTTGCGCTGGGAAAAAATAGGCACCAAGACATTTGATACTGACAAAGGAGGAAAGGGAAACTTTCTTGCCAAACTTGCCTCTTTCAAAAAGATTCGTTGGCCTGAAACCTATTCTATATCTTTATCCTCACTAGCAAAGTGGATAAGCTCTATAGAAGGATACGATTGTTTAGTTAAAGTATGGAGATCTCCTCAGCAAACTTGGCCACTAACAGGTGAGTTGGAGGAGTCGGCCATCTTCCGTCATAACCTGAATAAGGCCAAATTGCCGGATTGCTTTTTTGAGGATGAGTTATTTAAAAAGTTTCCACTTATATTTCGTTCAAGTATGAGTTTGGAAGATTCGTCAGAAAGCTCTTTTGCGGGAATTTTTGATTCCATTGTAGCAAACAACGCCTTCGAAATGGAAGCAGCCTTTAAGAAAGTTATTTTATCTGCCTATAAAAAAGAAAATCTTTTTGCCTGTTTGCAGGCCGGGGTTGATCCAATTAAATTCACTCCCGGAGTGATTGTTCAGCCATATATGACAGCAGAGTTTTCAGGTGTTGTTTTTTCTCGTTTCCCCTTAAATCCGACAAGGGCCAGGTGTTATCTGGAGTATATTAAGGGCAACGCGGAAAGGTTAGTCAGCGGCAAAAAATCAGGAATAACTATTTTAGAAAATTCTCCAGAATTTATCAGTCTACCTGATTCATTAAGAGTCTCTTTTGGCAGATTATTTTTGACAGCACATCAATTAGAAGAGAGATTTAATTTTCCGGTAGATATTGAGTGGCTTATAGCAAAGGGGATGCTTTACATAGTTCAAGTACGGCCCATTGTTAGCGAAGAGATTACGTTGGCGTATAAGCTTGATGGCCAAAGAGTCTGGTCCCGCCAGGTAACTTTGGAGCGCTATCCAGATAAAATGACGCTGTTAGGATGGTCATCTCTAAAAGAGGCAATGTATTTAAATTTAAATACATTGCGAGAGCGTTTGGGAATTGTGGTTAAATCGCCAGAAGATGTAGCAATTAGATTTAATGGAGTGATCTATTCTGATCCTAATTTTTTTAATTATCCTCGAGGAGTTCAGATTGCCTGGGGCCATTTTATTGTGCCTAGTAAATTGTTTTTTTGGAAACTCGTTGCACAACTTTTTTTTTCACTTTTTTGTGTCTGGAGTCCCAAGGCCTTGGTGCGGAGGAAATTAAAAATATTAGATTTACTATTAGCTGATGTTGCCCTCGATATTGAAAATAGTTGGCGGCAGTTAGTGGACAAGACAACTGATAAAATTGGGGCAATAGAGCAAGAAATTGAAAGAGTTAAAAAGTCCAGTTATTCACAGATTGTGGCCCTTTTCTCTAAAATGAATTCTATCTCCGAGCATTTGTTAAAAAATGATTTATTAATTTATTTAATAAAGGATTCATATTTTAAAATGCTATCGAGTATGGCCCGTGTTTATGGGGTAGGTATGGATAGATTAATGGCCGTCCTCTCTCCATATGCTGATAATATCACCATGCGATTGGGCACGGAATATTTGGAACTAATTAGTTTATTAAAAGAGGATAAAAGTGTTGATACTTTTCTGGAAAAATTAGCGATCTCTTCTGATGCTACTATGGCACAATCGGCCGCCAAGGTTTTGAATCAGTCCGTGTTTGATAAATGGGAGCAGTTTTTAGCTGCTTATGGCCACAACACTACTTCTTGGGATTTGGCAGTTCCTACTTGGAAAGAGCAACCTTCACAATTGGCCCCGATTATTTTGGCGTCTCTTCATGGCCGTAATCGGGCAGAGAGCTTGGCCAATAACAATAATTATGCGGAAGAGCTAAAGAACTTTTTGACTTTGTTTCCTTCTCACTTGCAAGGCCAAATTAGAGAGGTGATTTTTAGAGTTAAAAAATTTATGGAGTTGGATGATGAGCAGCATTTTTTTTCGGGGAAATTAATATCTCCTTCCCGGGCACTTCTTTTTGCGGCCGGCGATCAACTGTTAAAGAGTGCGCATATCAAAGATCGTAATCACATTTTTCATTTTACTTTGGAAGAGTTTAAGCATTATTTATCTTTGGAAGATAAATATAATATTTCTTGTTTTTTGGAAAAACGCGCTAGAGAATTTGCCAGGATTGATGTGGACAAGGCCCCTTTTACTCTTTTTTCCCCAAGGCCACAAGAGTTGACTTCTCAAAATTTGGGTAAGGCCTTTTGGAAAGGGACTCCCGTAATTGCCGGAGAAGTAGAAGGGATTGTGCATATTGTAAAGACGGTGGCCGATTTTGAAACAATGCCGGAAGGTTGTATCATGGTTATTGATTCTCCTAATCCGATTTTTACAGTTATTTATCCTCGGATTAAGGGAATTCTCAGTGCAAGTGGAGGACTCCTTTCACATGGATTTGTTTCGGCCAGACAATATAATTTGGTGGCCATTACTGACTTACAAGGAGTTACTTCCAAAATTAAAAACGGGAGAAAAGTTCGTATGAATGGATATACTGGATCTGTTGAGATGATCGATGAATAATTTAAAAAAAGTAAAAACTTTGTTTATTGATTTGGATGGAACTTTACTGGCGCATAGTTTTCTTTTGCGGCCACTATTTATTATTAAAGCTATAATTTTTTTAAAAAGAAAGAAGATAACTTTTTGGCAGGGTTTGGAGATTTTGGAAAACTCTAAAAAAGCATTAGAGCAAACGGAGGGTAATAATTCTTTTAATGTTGAACGGGCCATTTTGGCCTTAGGCGCACAGACAAATATGTCAGCGGAGGATGCCGCTGGTTTATATTTTGAGTGTACTACTTCGGTTTTTTCTTCCCTGAAAAAACTTTTTACTCCCATTGCTCCGGCCTTGGAATTTATTAAGTGGGCAGAGGGGCGTTATAATTTAGTTTTAGCAACTAACCCGGTTTGGCCACTGGAATTAGTTTTATTGCGTCTTTCGTGGGGTAAAATAAAACCGGGGATTTTTAGCTTTATCTCGCATAGTGGTAATATGCATTATACCAAGCCAAGTCAGCACTATTTCAAGGAACTACTCGAAAAATTAGACCTAGAGGCGAGTGAAGTTTTAATGATTGGTGATAATTTTAAAAAAGATGGGGCAGCGGCCAATGAACAGATTGCTACTTTTATTTTATCCAAGTCAAAAAGATCCTGGCCTATTTCTGAATATTTGCATTTTGGAGATTTTAGTAGACTTCAATCTTTATTGGAGCAAGCGAATAAGGAGTCGATGTGAAACATATCGTGATAACTGGTGGGGATGGAACTGGTAAATCAACTCATTGTAAATTTTTACAAGGACATTTAAAAGTGCCAGTAGCGATCTCATCTCCTTGGGATGCATTGCCGATAATTTTGAAAGTTAATTCTAATTTTAAGTTTGATTCTCGAGATGGTATTCAACTCTACCTTTCGCAGTGTTCGTCTAAGTCACGGGCCTTTTTTTTATATCACTGTGTTAGTCGAGCATATCAGGCATGTGTGGAAAAAGGTCCTCAATTAATAATTTCTGATGGATATTGGTATAAGTATGCTGTTTCGGAAGCTTGTTATGGTAATGACTTTGATAAATTAGTGCAAGGTGCGGCCTTGTTTGATCCTCCTGATGAGGTAATATATTTAAAGCTAGATGAAAATATAGCGTTAGCACGAAAAACGACAATTAGTCGTTATGAGCGAGGAGGAGCGCAAGAAGAAGTTGATGTACAGGCAAAGTTCTTAGAAGGACAGCGGAAAATGCAATTTTTTTGGAACAAGTTAATTAAAAAAGATTGGCATGTTGTAGATGCTAATCAATCTCTTGAACAGGTACAAAGTGAGGTTTTACAATTAGTGGAGAAAATTTTATGTCTCTAGTGCTAAATAGGGAGGCCGAAGAAATTAGTAGAATTTTAGGGGCCCAGCCGCGATCGCCACTACAATATAATCATTTTAATCAATCAGACTGTGAAATTTTAAAACTATCATCCGGTAAATTTCTTATATCTAACATTGATTCTGTTAGCGATGAAATCTTATTTGGTCTATATCGTGAACCTTATACTATGGGATGGATTAGTGTTATGGGATGTCTTTCTGATTTTGCCGCCAGTGGAGTTCGGCCAGAGGGAATTTTAATTTCTACTTTGTGGGGAGTAGCGGAAACAGAGAAATACAAGATGGAGGTTAATCGTGGAATTGCAGATGCCCTGGCATCTTGTCGTGTGTCTTTGTTAGGAGGAGACAGTGGATTATCTAAGTCTACTTCAATAATTGTTTCTGCGGCCACCGTTACTGATTATCCACCGATTATGCGAAGTGGTGCTTGTAATGGTGATTGGGTTTGTTTAGTAGGAAAAACAGGAGTGGCCGCGGCCATGGCCTTAGATTTTTTACAAGGAGGGAATTGGTTTATTGAGAGTAATTTTCGTCCGGTAGCACAGCTAGATCAGGGAATTGCATTGAATGCTTTGGCCACTTCAATTATTGATACCAGTGATGGAATATTGCAATCACTAAATATTCTGGGCGGCCTTAGTAAGCTTAATTTTGCTTTAGAGTGGAAGGATAATTTGGTTGATCCTTTGGCCTTAGAATTTTGCCGAAAGAGAGATATTCCCAAACTTTTGCTTTGGATTGCCGAGCATGGAGATTACCAACTGCTTTTGACTATTTCTCCAGAAAAATTATCACTTGCTAAAAAATTGGTGCCAACGCTTTACACCTTAGGAAGGGTAACAACTAATCCATCTTCCGTCATGATCGATGGAAAAAGTTTTGAATTTAATATATCGGAGATATCAGATCGCTTATTTGTTAATAGACATAATCGGCCCGCCTTATTGGCGGAGTTTATTTATGAACTTAAGCGCTAGTTTCTGGGCCGAATCTTCTAGGTTGGTGGACGAAGTAACAAATTCTTCAACGATCAATTGATGGGTAGTTGATAACTTTTGGCAAACTTGTTGAAGCGTAGATTGAAGTGACAGAAGAATTGGAAGATCTTCATGAATCTCTTTTTCCATACGTTGTTCGCTGAGATGTCGTATCTTTAATGCTTCTGGAGAACAGAGTAAAACTGCCACCAAGTCGGGAAGTTGATTTGAAAAGATGATAGAGAGATTATTAAAGACAGTTTTAGCATCTCCTTTGAAGGTCTGAATAATTTTTTGATGCAGATTAAATAAATCCACATTTTTTCCAAATAGGTGAGTACACCAATTATGAATGTCCGAAAAATCAAAATGTGCTAATTCCTTTTTTAATTTTGCATCTAGATCGCGCTGGGCCGAAGTAAGCTCTTGGGCCGGATTTGCTAGCAGCGGAAGATAAAAAGTAGCGTAGGTAATTGCATCGATTATACTATTTCTCTCACAAAGTATAATTTGCGGGCCATAGGTTCTTTTTACAAACTCAATAATATGTCCCTGTAAAGAAAAGGCCAAAAAGGTGGCATTAGTTTTTATGATTGGTGATTTATGGGCATCGGCAAGCTTTCCGATTTTTTCTAGTTTAGATGACAAAAAATAGAAGGGGAGATTGGGGTCTAAAAAATATTGAGGACAGCGAATAATCATTGAGGAATGTTGGGGTGAGATGATCTTGTTTACTTCTGTGATAAGGGAGGATTTTCCACTACCATCAATTCCACAGATCGATGCGATGATACTTTTATTTGTCCCCATTTTGGCCTCGTAATAATTGGCACTATAAATTTGCCAGGATATAATGGTAGTTGCACAAAAATAAGGATACCTATGAAGATAACTAAAAGTAAAGATTTCCCCGGGCAGAAATTAAAAGATCTATATGGAGAGTACCTGCGTCCACTTAATTCAGATCTATTGCGTGTTTTGCGTTTAGATTTAAAATATGTTGATGGCCAGGGTAATTGGTTGACATATGAAGATGAAAGTTCTGGCCAAAAAGTTAAAGTGCTAGATGCTATTGGAGGATATGGCGCCAATATATTAGGGCATAAAAACAGTGAAATTTTAAAATGTGTTGAAGATAATATTTGGAATTTACCTCCTAACAATGTTCAGGCCTCTCTAAGAAGTGCGGCAACGCAATTAGGGATGGAGCTTTCTGAAATGCTCTCTTTGGAGACGAAGGCCGGCCCATGGGTTACAACTTTTTCAAATTCTGGAACAGAAGCAGTTGAGGCCGCATTAAAGCAGGCCTTGATCTATTATCGTAACCGTAATCAGCGAATAAACATTCAATTCTTAAATGCTATTAATCAGTTGAGAATTTATGAGCGCGAGTTTGGTTGTGGGGCCGAACTTCTAAGTTCATTATTAAAAGAAGTGGCCGCCAAATTAGATGGAACATGGCCAGCACTTTTGCAAGAATGCAAGTCCTTTACTGATTTTTGTAATTTTTTAACTAGGTTTAATGAACAGTCATTAAATGCACTTCCCTATTTTTTGGCATTAGAAGGTGCTTTCCATGGTAAATCTTTTGGCTCCTTGGCCGTCAGCTATAATCCTGAATTTAAAAAATATTTTTATTCAGAGCAGCTGGGATTAAAAACAGAATTTATCTTGCGCAACGATTTAAATCATCTGCAAGAGGCCTGGAAGAAGTTTCAAAAAATTATTTTTATTCCCCAGATAAGCAAATCGGGAATAACTCTTACTTCTATGCAATACTCTGCTGTTGCGGCCTTCATTTTAGAACCAGTGCAAGGAGAGGGGGGGATTCGTTGTTTACAACAAGATTTTGTGAGGGCCATTAAAAATTATTGTGGGCAGAGTGGAACGCTGCTTATTTTTGATGAAATTCAGGCCGGATTATTTCGTACTGGCAAGATGGCCTCCGGGAGTCACTTGCAAGTGGCGGCAGATATTTATTGTTTTTCAAAAGGGCTAGGAGGAGGAGTGGCCAAGATCGCTGCTACATCCATGCTTAAAGAAAAATATATTGCAGAATTTGGCTACCTACATACTTCAACTTTTGCAGAGGATGAGTTTTCGTCGGTAATTGGACTTAAATCATTGCAGCTTTTAAAGAAGATTGCGATGGATATAGATGGCCTTAATGTTACAGCAGATTATTTAAAAAGGGGATTAGAAGATATTGCCAAAAATTATCCGCATATAGTGAAAGAAGTACGCGGAAAATGCTTAATGTTGGGAGTGGAGTTTCGCGAAGAACTTGGAGAACAAAATTATGAGTTTAAAATTTTTAATGATTGTGGAATGTTGGGATATTTTTTCGCCAGTGCCCTTTTGTACAACGAACATTTAAGAATTGCCCCCACCCTGTCGGCCGAGAAAACTTTGCGCATTGCCCCTTCTCTTTTTATTACCAAAGAAGAATGTGGTTTAATCATAAAGGCCATTGGCTCTTTAGTGAAAGCGCTAGATCGAAAGGATATGAAATATTTTTTCTCTCACGTTTATCCTGGATATGAAATCTTACCAGCTACCCCTCTAGAACGTCCATTGAGCAATGGCCCTAAAGGTGAAAAAAATCTGGCGGTGTTTTTATGTCACATGATTGATATCTTTCAGGCAAAGGTGATTGTTAAATCGTTGTCGAAAGTTACTGATGAAACATTTAAAAAGAAATTAAAAAAAATTGCCCCTCTTTTGGAGTTCAAAAATTATTTTCGAGGATATATTCATGATAAAAATGGAAAAGAGGTGGAGGCCATTTTATTGGCCCTTCCTACTGTTTCGGAAATTTTGGTAGAATCATTAAAGGAGGAAGTAGAGCAATCTTTCTTATCTCGTAAGCATTTGGAGTTTGTCAAAATTGTTCAGTCGGCCATTGATGTTGCCTATGAGTTAGGGGCATCTACTGTTGGATTAGGAGGTTTTTGTTCAATTTTAACTAATAATGGGCAGTTTTTGGACGCACGAGGTATGAATCTAACTTCAGGAAATAGTTATACCACTTTTTTAACTATTGCGGCCGCACTGCGGAAATTTAATGAGGTAGGTCGAAATATTAAACAAGCAGAAGTCGTCTGTGTCGGAGCGGCCGGAAATATTGTCTCGACCTGTGCCTCTTTGATCGCTGATCATTGTAGGAGTATTACATTAATCTACCATTCCTCGATTGCGGATAATCCCAAGATGCAAAAGGCCCTAGAAACTATATTAATGGATATTGCTAACTCTGCGGGCCACTCTCCGGTGGCCATGGTGTTAAGAGAAAAGCTTAGGGCATTGCCAAATTATTTTCCAGAAACTCTTTTAGATTTTTTACAACAAGAAGAAGTTAAAAGTGTGTTTAAAGTTAGTTGCGATATGAACGATATTAAAAGCGCTGATTTGGTAATTACAGGAACTAATAGCGTGCGGCCGATAATATTTTCAGAGCATCTCAAAGATGGCGCCATTGTTGTTGATGTAGGAGTGCCTTTTAATGTTGATCAAAATATTATAAATACTCGGCCAGATATTAAGTATATCAGAGGGGGGATTGCACTTTGTCCGGAGTACAAAGGAAGACGTTCTACTATTGATGCAATTTTTAATATCTACTTAAAGCAGCATGAATGTTATGGCTGTTTCGCAGAGACGATGATTATGGCCTTATCAGAATTAAAAGAGAGTTATCACATTGGACCGATCTCAAAAAACCTCGTAGTAAAAATGCAAAAATTAGCAGAGCAAACTGGTTTTACGCTGGGGAGCGATAAGATTTTAGATAGTTTTTAAAGTGAAAGTGTCATGGGACTCAAAAATAAAAAAATCATCTGTCTTTAGTTTTGTTTTTCCGTTCGAGAACATTTTGTCTAAGTTTTCTTTTAACTTGGTTCTTTTATAGACCGCTTGTGATTGGGTAAAAGAGAGGCTCCCCTGCTGCAGATAGTACCAGATGCTGCTAAAATTTATAAGTGCCTCATATTTTCCTTTGAGGGCAATTTCGGCGGCCGTGGCCAAAGTTACTCCAATTATTTTTAAATCTTTGGCCTGGCCTTTGATAGTAAATTGGCAATTTATGTTAGCTAAATTGCTTTGCTGCTTACAGATTACTTCATCAAATTTCCAGATCATGGCCATTTTGCCCGCCGCCCGATCAGTTAATAGATCGCAATGGCGTTGCCACAGATGAGAGGTACTTTCGCGTTTTTCCTGGCATTTAGAAATTAACTTGGTTTTTATGCCTAAGTTTTTAAGTGTCAAAGTTTGCAGGTATCCATCGTCTTTAATCGGAGAGATAGATCCGTCCACAATGGTTTCAGAAATATCAGATAGCAGTTTTAAATCTTTTAGGCCGGCGATTACATTATTTATACCTATTTCGAAAGGAAACACCATTGAGATTTTTAGATCATAACTATCTTGTATGATTTTCAAGTTCCAAATGAAACTAGCAACACTATCGTCGCCAGCAACGCATGGAGGGTTAAAAATTACGAGGGCCACTAAAAGAGGCCCTCGTAATTGGGAGAAAATAGATTTTTTACAGAAGCGGTAAAACAAGCGCCATTCTCCGCGTGGCCGGGGTCATACGCATGCTACGGTATACTTGGAAGAAGTTTTCATTGGTTGCTTCTGGAAGAAGTCCGGCAAAAGTTGGATCTTTCCATGAAACCACTTTGCCATAGTTATAGTTCCACTTCCAGATTTTATCTCCAGAAATTTTGTGCCGGATCAACTCTCCACGTTCGTTTGCCATGAATCCCCCGCGATTAGTTTGTGCAAATTTTCTCTCAGGGAGAAAGGTTTTTAGGTCATTGTGTAGTTTAAAAAAAGCGGAGGGGTTAACTCTAAATTGCATTCCAGTTGCTTTGCTGGTTACGGTAGTATCTTTTCCGGTGTCGAGGGCCTTTTTATAAATGTTGTAGCGGAGTTTGAAATTTTCTAAAGAGTCTTCATAGTTAACTTCAAAGATGGTCGGCCTAAGGAGGTATTCCTTGGCAACTGAAATATCGGATTGCTGATATGATTCTTCCAATCCTTGTGCACGATATTTGGCGGCAGCAGTTAGGTGTTCAAACGCTTTTCGCAAATGTGCTTGCATTTCTTCATCTGTAAATACCTCGCTGCGTTTTCTTCCAAATTTATTAAATTTTGACGAAGATAAAATATCTAAAAATTCAATAGGTGTATTGTGTTTGGTTAGATTATTAAAAAAGGGTAGGGATAATTTATTTTTAATGCTGTTAATGGCCGTTTTTTCAATGATCTTGTTTATATAGGCCATTACATCATCAAAGTTATAGTTTATTCCGAAGTAGAGTAGTCCCAACACTCGCTCTTTTTGTGCGATGAGATATTTTAGATTTCCTCTGACGACTTTTTTGTATCGTCTGCCATCCGAGATATAGCGAAAATTTTGTTCTTCATCCAAACCACTTAGCAGATAGTTATCAAATTCAAAAACATAATCTTCTGGAAGCTTATCAGCAATGGCCTTTAATTTACCCGCGGCCAGTTCCAGTTCAGGAATCATTTCATTTTTTGTAAAATCTTGTAACTCAGATACTGTTTGAAATTTTTCTTCATTAATATTTGGTTCAACAAAAAAATTGATTACGGCAATAACGTGAGGGCCAACTAGGTAATCTTGAAAATAAAAACTTTTAATTGCATTTAGGGAGGTAACGTGACAGGTGCCGCAAGTTTCAACAATATCGCGCATGCGCCAGAGAAACCCTTCCATTACTTTGACTGGACGAAGTAGTGCAGCATAAATGGCCAGATTATACATTTCGGGATTTTTCTCAGAAAGAGCAAGTACTTCATTGATAGCAGGAATAACTTCATCTTTGTGGCGAATGGCCAAGATCTTCTCGTTTATTTTAAAAATTAAATTATCCTCTTCTACCGAGGCCGAAGAGATTTTGCGGCCACTGGCCACGTCTCGGGTATTAGATTTGTCTGGATTTGCCGCCCATTGGCCGATTCCAAATCCAATTGCTAAGAGGGCGAAAAAAATAATCGAGTAAAAAAATCTGCTCTTCATGCAAAAATCTCCCTGAAAAAAGTTTGTTAATACAATTTTGCTATTTAACGGCCAAATATGCTAGATAATTGTATACTACTATTTTTAATTTTTTTAGTGGTCAAATCTTGCAGTGTTTGGAGAGATGGGCATGGTGTTGGGAAGTTACATGCAGCGGGCACTTTTTTTGTTCGGGTGGAGTTTAGTTGTAGGCGGGGCCCTTTATATTGCTTCGTTTCGTCTTCCTTTCAAAATGACTGATTTATTACAAGAGGGACACCCGATCAGGGTGAACTATGAAAAATATGATAAAATTTTTGGTAATGAACGTGCGTTTTCAATTCTTATGGAGCAGTCAGAAAGCGGATCTTCTAATCTGCTTCCACTACTAGATACCCTAAAAAAAGTGAACAAACTGCTTGGAAATAATAGGGACATCGAAACCCTTTTCAGCATAAAAAATGCAGAGTATTTAAAAGTGAAAGGCAATTTTGTTCAAATGGGCCCTTTTTTAGGAAATGATGGGATAATTTCTCCTGTCGCACAATCCCAATTGGAAACGGACTTTTGGAAATATCGCCTTATTTCTCCAGATGGCCGCCACTTGTTAATTACAAGTTTTTTTAAAAAAGAGGTGATGGGAAAGAATGAGCGAACTGCAGTGGCAAATCTGATTAAACAGGTCGGGCATTTGCATGAGCAGATTCCTGGATGGAACTTTCATCTTCTTGGTACCAAAATCGCAGAATATTATATTTTTGAAGATGCTATGCGCACACAAAAGACAATTACACCACTTTTGTTGTTGCTTCTGGGAGGATTGTTACTATTTTTGTTTCGCTCTTTTAAAATTGTTTTGTGGTTTTATTTTACCATGCTGCTAGCGTATTCTCTGACGATCTATTTTATCTTTTGGCATAATGGTGGATTGAGTGCGTACAGTGGATTTGCCATTTTTTTTGTTCTAATTATTTCTACTGCCGATCTAATTCACTTTTTTACCCTATTTGTGGAATCCGACATACAAGATTTAGAGGAAAAACTACTTTTTGTTAGAAAGGAAATAATTGTTCCCTGTTTTTGGACAAGTGCTTCTACCGTAATTGGATTTGTCTCTTTGATGTCGAATAAATTAGTGCCCATTGCGCATATAGGCCTTTACTCATCGGTTGGATCTATTTTATGTTTTTTGATAACGTTCTATGTACTTCCGCCTTCCGTTAAATTTTTTAAATTCAACCACTATCTATCAGAAGGACTACCATCTTTTATGTTTCAAAAGATGTTTTCTTTTGTCATTCGAAGGCCCAAGTTAGTGACAATATCGTTTTCTTTTTTTTCGCTACTGCTTATCTATTTTACTGGACAGTTACGCATAGATGATCGTTTTTTTGATAAGTTCAACGAAACACATCCGATGACTATTACCATTGAGAAGTTTACCTCTATTTTTAAATTTCTAGATACTGTCGATTTGGGAATTAAGTTTAGCAATAAAGGCCAGGCCTCTGATCCATTTAATCATCAAAAGCTTAAAGAATTTGAAACGGATTTGGAAAAAGATAGAAAAGTTTCGTATATCAAATCGCACCCTAAATTCTATGATTATTTGTCAAATACCTTTGCGGATGGCCTTAAAGACTCAAAATTTTCTGAAGAGACAAAAAAAGTTCGCCTGGATAGCCTTTATGAAATGATGATGGGAATGAACATTTTTGAAGATTTTTATAATCCGTCAAATAATATGGCGCGCTCGATTATTTTTTTAGAAGATCCTTCTTCGTCAACAGTGGATGAGGTTATTAAGAATATAAAAAAAATTCACCACGAAAAATATAGTAAATTTTTTACCTTAGAAATAATGGGAAATGCCAGCTTGCGTTCATTCATTGATACTAATTTAATTAGCAGTATTATCAATTCGGTCAGTACTGGTTTTGTATCGATAGTTATTATGTTTGCCTTCATTTTTGGTTCTATCCGCTGGGCAATATTGGGAATACTTCCTAATATTGTGCCATTACTTTTTATCGGTGGTGTTATGGGTTTTTTTAAAGTTCCGGTGGAGAGTACGCTTTCTATGCTGGTTTGTATCACAATGGGAATTGCGGTGGATGATACCATTCACTATCTTTATTCGCTAAAAAAATATACTCGTTTTGAGAAGCTGTCGATATTAGAAGGCCTAAAAAAGGCCTTCTCGCAAACATCTCGCCCGCTTATTGGCACTACGATGGTTCTGATTTTGAGCTTTCCCTGCTTTTTACTTTCTGATCTTCGCATGTATGCTCAGGCCGGGATGTTTGTGATTTGCTCCCTGCTATTTGCACTATTGGCAGATTTGCTATTACTGCCAGCACTTTTTGTGCTTTTTGCTAAAAAGTGACAATGTTTATAGCGGCAGCGTGACAACTGCTAGGCGGCGTGGCCTGTACTGGGCCACTATATTTTTTTAAATAGAGAGATTGGCGATTAAAGTCTTCCTTACGGTTTTTGGGATTGGCCTGAAATTTTTTATCTTGAACGGATAAAAGCTCTCGATGCCATTTACTGTCACTCAATATTTCTAAAAGGCCAATAAATTTCATCATGCCATTGTAGTGCATGAAATCTAAGATAGAGAGGCCATCGGTAGTAGGGAGGATTTTATTGAACATAAGTTTTTGCAGTTCTCGGATAATTTCTTTGGTTATAAGGTGATTATTAATGGCCTCAATATTGTGTTTGAAAGTAGATAGAGTTAGATAATAAATTTCTTCATCGTAGCTTTTGTCATACTTCAAAAAATTTAAAATTTCTTGAAGCGATTTATCAATATTTGCCGGGGCCATGGCGTCAGGAGCGCGCAATCGGCCTTTGAGTCGGATTGATTCTCTTTTTTCAATTCCTGGGTATTTGGCCGCTGTTTGCGTTTCAAATTCTTTTATTTTTTGCTGAGAACTATTTTCTAATTCAGCAAAAATGGATTTTTCTGTTTTTCCAGAATTTTGTAGTAAAGAGGCCAGCAATTTTTTTACTTCAGGAGGCATTATATCGGCCTGAAAGCCTTTAATCTCTCCGGTTAAAGTAATAGGGTCGGTGCGTTTTATAAGAAGTAGTTCTACCAAGGCCAGCGGCCCAAATGCGCTGACAAGTTTATTGTAATTGATATCACTCCAGGATATTGCCAAAAACTGCGAAAATTCTTTTAAAATATTTTTGTGCGACAGATAGTCAGCATCGCTAAGGTAAATGGCCTTTTTATAATAGGCCACCCGTTTTTTAAACCACTCGTTGTGAAATTCTTTGGGCGTTATAAATTTGCCTTCGTCTAAATCCTCTGGTTGCATGGAAATCGGTAGACCAAAAAAATTTCTCATACCATCAGCACTGCGTTCAAAATTGGCCGATAAGTGTAACCGTTCATTGATCATAAGGGGAGGCCCTCGCAGATTAAATCCGTTTTTTAACCAGGCGATTTCTCCTTTATTAGTTTTTACAAAAGGTGTCATTTGAATTGGTGCCCAAGTAACTGGCATTTCATCGTGGGGGATCACAATTTTAAAATAATTTCCGCGAGATGTTTCGATGAATTTCCCAACAAAGTCCTTGCTACTTTTCCAATCATCAGTAGTAAGGCGAAAGAAAAATTGTTCTCCGGGCATGGCCCCACGTAGTTTGGGTTGTGCAAAAAGTTTGTTGCCCCCATTTTTATCTTTAAAGGCCCGTATAAAAAGTTCAGTGCTGTGTTCGTTTGCCCGAATCAAAAAATCATTATCAAGTACGGCACTGGTTCCCAGAATATTATTGCGGATAGTGTTATCAATAAATTCTTGTACGTTTTGAGGATTTTTGTTTCTAAGAAAAGATTTAACCAATTCGCCAGTGGCGTTAACTAGATTGGGCCGGATAAGTTCTGGGTGTTTGCGATTTTTAAAGGAGGCAACTGCCCTTATCTTTTTTGAATAGCTTGTAAGGTTAGTTGTTTTCATTCTTAGGCGTAAGGCCTCTAAGAGTGAAACATTTGTGCGAACAAAATTTTCTACAATTTCATCTAAGTTATTATAGTCTGAATGCGAGGCAGTACTAAGAAGATATTCGCTTTTATCTGCAATGAATCCCTCCAGATCTTCAAATCCTCCTTGGAAAAAGTCCGCGGCGATATTTTGAAAATGGCCAGAGAGATCCACTACTTCTTGTAAATTATGTTCATCAATGTGTTGAAAGTCGATTAAAAATTCTTGTTGCAAATCAATTATGGATTTTAGACTTTGGCCAAAACGCTCTTTCAGTGCGTCATCATTCACCAAGTTAGCATCTGCTTCGGGGATGCCTTGCTGTAAAAGTAGATAGTGGCCGAAGCGATGGTTGATACTTCCTTCGATAAAATTGGTGCCATCGTTTAAGAGCGATTGTCCACGGTTTCCTGCACCAGATAAACTTCGTCCTTGGGAACTGGCACCGTTTAAATATCCTCCAACGTAAGTTATACATCCCATATCCACCACTTCACCATGAGCACCCATATTGGATGGATTTACAAAATCACCTTTTAAAACTTTGATGCTGTTTAACATGGCGATATTCTCGCCAATTGCTTCCATTGATTCTGCGCCCTGATCCATTCTGCGGACCGGAGCGCGCACAATCAGTGCAAGTGGAACTTCGTTGCCATCGGGATATTTAATCACTCTCCCGGTAGTAATGATGGCCAAAACTCTTCCTCCGCCTTTTTTTGATTCCAGATCACTCATTCGGGCATAGATGGCCTCTTTAATTGCCTCTTCCAGCGTAGCAGAGCCATCTTTATGGCTAGAAAAAGAAGAAGAAGGCGGGCCCACTTCCGTTGACCTTCCGGCCCCAGTTTGGCCAATCCCTTTTACATTAACCCAAACATCATCTCCTACAGAAATATATCCGGCCCGCCCAGAGCCGCCAAAGTCGTCGTATTCCACAAAGATTTTAGGTGCTCCGTCGGCACTAAAGCGTTCTGCACTTTTGCTTTCCACTTCACTTCCGATACGTATTTCAAATCCAAATTTTTCCAGAACTGCGCGTTCAAAATCAGCATCGCCAACACTTCCGGGTGGTAGTGAGATTCCTAAAATATCTGCCAGGGATTGATCAAAATAGGCAAGAGCTGCGCCGCTATCTAGTGGGGCGGCCTCCAAGACTCTTACTGTCCGTACAAATTTAGGGCCGGCATCTTCTTCGGCGGAGATGGTGCTGGCAATTTCGCGCGAGGAAGAGTGGGGCGTGGAATATTCCGCTGGAATGGTTATGAGGTCGATTCCGCTGATGGTGAGAATTAGAAGAAATAACAACAGGCCTGAAAACTTGTAAAATTTCATATATAAGATACCTCGCATATCCCCGGACATATGAGACAAGATTTTATCGGAAAAGGTTGTCTATGACTTAGTCAATTTTTTTTCAGAATGGTATGCGGAGGATTTTTCCGATCAGTTGAATAGATTTGGTAAAAATTAAAAAAAATTTTTTAAAAATAAAATGTTGCCAAATACTTTTTAATCCGATAATTTTACTCGCATTAATAACATTCTTAAAACAAAGTTTTACCTATGACGGAATATGGTTTTAGTTTTGTCTCTGTAATTGTCTTTTTATCACTTGCCGCTCTTTTTGTTTTTGCAGTCTTACTGCTGGGAAGATTTTTGCGTCCCTCTCGCAGCTCTCAAGAGAAAAGATCTGTTTATGAGTGCGGAGAGCGTCCAATTGGTGATGCTTGGTTTAACTTTAATCCGCGTTTCTACATTATAGCTTTGATCTTTGTGATTTTTGATGTGGAAATTTCTTTCACCTTCCCGGTGGCCAAGGTTTTTTCTTCTTGGATTAAGCAGGGACATGCTGGCCTGGCCTATGCGGAACTTGCTACCTTTATAGTCATTCTCCTCTTGGGGTTTATCTACGTCTGGAAAAAGGGCGATTTGGATTGGTTGAAGAAATTTGATCACGACGTAAACTAAATTTGAACCATTATCTAAGGAAGAAAAATGGACGGATTCTTACTAACAACTACTGAAGAGTTTCTCAATTGGAATCGCAAATCATCCATTTGGTATTTGCTTTTTGCTTCCGCTTGTTGCGGTATTGAACTAATGCAAACTGGCGGGCCACGTACGGATTTGGATAGATTTGGAGCGGTTCCGCGCGCAACTCCTAGACAAGCAGATCTGATGATTGTTGCTGGGACGATTACCTATAAAATGGCAGAGAGGGTGCGACTTTTGTATGAGCAGATGGCCGAGCCTCGGTACGTTATTTCCATGGGAAGTTGTGCAAATTGTGGAGGGTTATTTCAAAGTAGTTATTCTGTTTTGAAAGGTGTTGATAAGGTAATTCCAGTGGATCTATATATCCCCGGTTGTCCGCCAAGGCCCGAAGCATTGGCCGATGCCGTCGTGAAGTTGCAAGCAAAAATGATGAAAGAAAAATATCTTCGGACAGTGAGAGCATAATCATATGGATGTACAATCACAGATTAATTTGATTAAAGGCAAATTTCCCAATGAGGTTTTAGAAAATTTTGCAACGGGAACCTTTGTTAATGCCGAAAAGCTGAAGGCAATTTGCCAGTTTTGTCGTGATAATGAGGAGCTGTCTATGCAAGTTTTGACCTGCATGACGGCCGTGGATTTGGGCGATCATTTGGAATTAGTTTACCACTTGATATCATATAGTAAAAAGCATGATTTAGTTTTAAAGGTTACTCTTCCTCGCGATAATGCTGTCATTGATAGTGTTGAGAGTGTGTGGAAGACTGCTGATTGGCAAGAACGAGAGTGCTTTGATCTTTTTGGAGTGAATTTTAAAAACCATCCTGATTTGCGTCGAATTATGTTACCAGATGATTGGCAAGGCCATCCTCTGCGTAAAGATTATACTCCACCAACCGAATATCACGGGATGTCTCATACAAGAAAAAATCCGCTGATCCCAGAAGGGCAGAGTGCAACAACGGAAAATAGCAATGGTTAAGCAAGAGTTAAAAGATTTACACGAGCTAAAACAGTTGTATCAACCAGTCGCTGATGAAATGTTAGTGAACATGGGGCCGCAACATCCTTCCACCCACGGAGTTTTGAATTTTCTTTTGGTCACCGATGGTGAAGTGATGCATAAAGCGGTGGCCCATGTAGGGTATCTCCATCGTGGTATTGAAAAAATAGGGGAGGCGGTGGAATATAATGGTTTTGTTCCCTTCACTGATCGTGTCGATTATTTAGCGGCCATGTCGGCCAACCAAGGTTTTGCGATGGCGGTGGAGAAGCTTGCCTCCATTCAAGTGCCAGAGCGAGCAGAATATTTACGAGTAATTGCTACAGAATTGAATCGAATTGCTAGCCACTTAGTGGCCAACGGGGCAATGGCCATGGATATTGGGGCCTTTACTCCGTTTGTTCATTGGTTAAAAGAGCGTGAATTTGTCAATGATCTGATGGAAGAATTGTGTGGAGCGCGTTTGACTTATAACTATATTCGTATCGGCGGAGTGGCCTTTGATTGTGGTAAAGAGTTAGCAGAGAAAATTGTTAAATGGATTGATCATTTCGAACCCATGGTCGATGAATTTGATCGTCTGATAACCAATAATGAAATCTTTGTTCAGCGCTTGGCCAATGTATCTCCGATTTCAGCAGAAGAGGCGATGAGCTATAATTTAGTAGGGCCCAATTTGCGTGCCAGCGGTGTTGATTGGGATATTCGTCGTGATGTGCCGTATTCTGTTTATTCTAAATTTGATTTTAAAATTCCAGTGGGCAAAGGATTTCGTGGAACTGTTGGCGACTGCTATGATCGCTTCGTGCTTAGAATTTTGGAGATTCGTGAATCATGTAAAATTTTACGGCAAGCACTTGCTACTATGCCGGAAGGCGAAATTATGGCCAAAGTGCCCAAAACGATCAAACCGCCGAAGGGAGAAGCTATTGCCCGAGTGGAATCTGCTCGTGGTGAACTTTTCTACTATGTAGTTAGCGATGGTTCCAGTAAACCATTGAGAGTAAAAATTAGGGCCGGATCGTTTACGGCCATGTCGATTATAGAGCATTTATCAAAAGGGGTAATGATCGCGGATCTGGTTGCCATTATTGGCAGTCTAGATGTGGTTGCTCCAGAGGTGGATAGATAAGATGTGGTACTTAGCAAATTATTTGGAAAAAAACTATGCAGTATCAATCAATGGCCAGGAGTCGGCGTGGTTGATTTATCTAATTGTGGCGATTGCCTCGGCGCTTGTTATGTTGGGCTTTGCCTCGTTATTTGCTGGGTTGGCCAGCTTCGTGGAGCGACGAATTGCTGGACGAATTATGGCCCGCGTTGGACCTAATCGTGTTGGGCCACAGGGACTTTTTCAATTTGTGGCAGATGGATTAAAACTTATTATGAAGGAAGATTTGATTCCAAATGGGGCCGATCGCTTTCTTTTTAAAATTGCTCCTTATTTTGTTTTTGCGGGAATGCTAGGCACTTTTGTGGTTTTACCCTTTGGTGCTAATATTGTTGCTGCCAATATGGATGTTGGTATTTTTTATATTATTTCTATAACGGCACTAGTAGTAGTGGGAATTATTTTGGGAGGGTGGGCCTCCAATTCCAAGTGGTCTATGTTTGGAGGATTGCGCTCTGCCGCGCAAATCGTCTCTTATGAAATTCCGTTGGCCCTTTCTATCTTAGTAGTGGTGTTACTTTCTGGCTCATTGTCGACGCAAGGAATTATTAGTGCACAAGGTGGATTACCTTGGGATTGGTTTATTTTTCACAGTCCTTTTGCTTTTATTGCTTTCTTTATCTACTTTGTCTCCGCTCTAGCAGAAGGAAATAGAACTCCTTTTGACTTGCCGGAGGCCGAAAGTGAACTAGTGGCCGGTTACTGCACCGAATATTCCGGTTTTCGCTTTGTTGTTTTCTTTTTTGCAGAGTGGGCCAATTTATGGATTATGAGTGCTATCGCTGTAATTTGTTTTTTAGGTGGATGGCGTGTTCCTTTTATTTCGGTGGAAGAAAGTACTTCTTCCTGGGGCATAATCCTTTTAGGGTTGGCAATTTTTATGGTTAAAACGTTAGCGTTAGTAGTGGTGGTCATTCAGTTGCGTTGGACATTGCCTCGTTTGCGTCTTGATCAGATGATGAATCTTTGTTGGAAATATCTAGTGCCTGGGTCTTTTGTCTGTATTTTGGGAACCATGACGTGGATGGTGTTGATTGATTGGAATTCAATGATAGGCTTGGTTTTACGAGTTGTAGTTTTTGCTGGAGCATTTATGCTACTGGCCTATTACATTTATAGAATACGTTTTAATTACATGATTGATCGCGATAATTATAAGAAGATGACAGGCAAGGATATGTGGTATCCGCCATATCGATTGCCATAAGGTGAAAGGGACTTTCCAATATGAGTAGCAGCACAAATTTAACTTTGGGACAATATTTTAAAAATATTCAAAATGCCGCCCTCTCGACCCTAGAGGGGATGGCCGTAACCTTTAGTTGGCTTTTTCGTCGGCCAATTACTATTCAGTGGCCAGATAAAATTGAAAAACCACTAGAAGAGACATTACCGGAACGTACACGAGGAATTTTAGAAGTAGAGACTCGTATTTGTACTGGATGTTTGGCCTGTCAGAAGGCCTGTCCGATTGATACGATTTCCATCGATATGGAGCGCAATGCAGAAACCAAAGAGCGTTTTATTGCTCGCTTTGACATTGATGCGGCAAAATGTATGTATTGTGGGTTGTGCGTAGATGCTTGTCCGACGGGAGCGATTCGTCATACGACACTTTTTGCTTACGCAACGGATAACATCGATAATTTGCTTTTAAGTTATGTAGATAAAGGGGAAAAAGTTACGCCCTTTAGGCCTAAAGATCCGCAACCAGAGCTTCGGGCCCGCGGATCAATTGGCAAAAATGTATTGGAGAGAAATTTAAAAAGTAAGAACTAGGTTGAATTAGAACTGAGGATTGAAATATGGCCTTTACTGTAATGTTTTATTGTGCGGCACTCTTCACTCTGTATGGAGCGGCGATGGTGGCCTTTTCGAAGAATATCATTTACTCCGCTTTTTCGCTGTTGATCTCCTTTATCGGAGTGGTAGTGATCTATGCCTTATTAGATGCTGATTTTTTGGCCATTGCTCAATTGGTTTTGTATGTCGGTGGTATTCTCGTTTTAATCTTGTTTGCAATTATGTTGACCAATAAAATTAGTAACGCTAGCTCTTCTAATCCTTCGCGTTCTCAGTTTTTATCTTTTGTAACGGTTTTAGTGATTTTTGTGGGACTCTTTTTTACAATTATAAAAGCACCCTGGCAGGTTTCTGCGGGGACTCAGGAGTTGGGCCCTATTACTGATAGTATTGGTGATGCTTTACTTACAAAATATTTATTACCCTTTGAGATTGTTTCGGTATTGCTTTTGGTTGGTTTAATCGGAGCAGTTGTAATTGCAAGAAAAGAGAATATCGAAAAAGCGGGTAACACCAATCTGTCTGCAACGTCAGAGCAGGGAAGGAGTCTATAAAATGGCCACTATTGGAGCTGTACATTTTTTAATTTTGGCCGCCGCAATGTTTTGCTTGGGCCTTTACTGTTTAATGGGCCGGCGTAATGCCATCGGTCTTTTGATGGGAATCGAGCTTATTGTTAATGCTGCTAATATCAATTTCGCCACCTTTGCGCATTATCGCGGGGGAGAGGTGGATGGATATATTTTTTCACTCTTTGGAATAGTATTGGCGGCCATTGGGGTCACTATTGCTTTGGCCATTGTTTTTGCCCTATACCGAAATTTTAACAAAAATATTGAAGTCGATGAAGTATCTATATTGAGAGGATAATTAATGACAACTGAATTTCCGCTACTCACAATTATTCCGCTGGCACCATTAATCGGAGCGGCCTATAACGCGCTGGCCGGATATAAGATGCAGAAGAGGTTTGGCCATGCTGCAGTTCATTATCCGGCGATTATTATGCCGGCCATCTCTTTTCTAATTACCCTGATGGCCTTTTTTAAGTTGCTGTCGTTGCCGGCCAATGAACGAGTGTTGATCGCAACACTTTGGGATTGGATGCCCATTGGATTTTTGGATGCCCAATTTTCCTTTGTGATGGATCAATTGACACTGGTAATGTGTTCGGTGGTGACTTTTGTTGGGACATTGATTCATATTTATTCTGTGGGTTATATGCATGAAGAACCCAGCTATTGGCGCTTTTTTTCTTATCTTAATTTGTTTATGTTTTCCATGTTGGTGCTGGTATTGGGAGATAATTTCGTAGTGATGTTTGTTGGTTGGGAAGGGGTAGGACTCTGCTCATATCTTCTGATTAGTTTCTGGTATCATGAGAAGAAAAATGCAGTTGCTGGCATGAAGGCCTTCGTGGTTAACCGCGTAGGGGATTTTGGTTTTGTTATCGGATTGATGTTGCTCTTCTGGGGAATGCAGGGAGAGTGGGTTGATGGAAAATTTGCAGACATAGAGGGGAGCAATCTTTCTACCGCCTCAGAAATAACTCACGAGATGGCGGCCGCCAAAGTTGCTTCGGTAACTTTTCGCCATGTGGCCGAGCGTTTTGAAAATAAAGAGTTTAAGGAGCGTTTTTTAAATCGGAAAGTTTTTGGGATTAGTCTGATTACTTTGATTGGAATTTTTCTTTTTGTTGGCGCTATGGGAAAATCTGCGCAAATTCCGCTTTATGTTTGGTTGCCAGATGCAATGGCCGGCCCAACCCCGGTGTCTGCACTCATCCATGCTGCCACCATGGTTACGGCCGGTGTTTATATGGTGGCCAGGTTGCATTTTATTTTTGCCCTTGATCCTTTCTTGATGAGTTGGGTGACTTTTGTGGGCGCCCTAACGGCCCTCTTCGCTGCATCGATTGGATTTTTCCAATACGATATTAAAAAAGTTTTGGCCTACTCCACCGTATCGCAGTTGGGATTTATGTTTATTGCCGTTGGTGTGGGAGCTTATTGGGTGGGAATTTTCCACCTTATGACGCATGCTTTTTTTAAGGCCTGTCTCTTCTTGGGATCTGGAAGCGTCATAATGGGATGTCATCACGAACAAGATATGCGTAAGATGGGTGGACTTAAAAAGTATATGCCGATTACTGCTACTACCTATTTAGTGGCCTGTTGGGCCATCGCTGGTTTTCCTTTTGCTGCCGGTTTTTACTCCAAAGATGAAATTTTGTGGAAGGCCTTTAGTTCGGGCAATCTTCTCTTTCCAGGTGGAGGGATTTTTATCTGGGTGATGGGGGCGGTTGCGGCCTTAGGTACGGCCTTTTACATGTATCGTTCATACTACATGACTTTTACTGGAGAGTATCGCGGGGGGGGCGGACATCATGAGGATCATCACGCAGATCATGGCCATTATGGACACGCTCATACACCGCATGAGTCGCCAAATAATATGACTTATGTTTTGGCCATATTGGGATTTTTGTCGGTAGTGGGGGGATTTTTAGGCCTTCCGCACCTGTGGCACTTGCCAAATCTTTTACACCATTGGTTAGAACCAGTATTTGAAGGATCAGTTAACTATATAACTGCTGCTCATTTTCCACATATTATGGAGTGGATTTTGATGGGATTATCTGTTTTCTTGGCCACCGCAGGTTGGCTAGTAGCGCGTTGGTTATATCTAGATAACAAAAATCCACTTCCGGCCAAAATTTTGGCCAGTAAGAACCAATTAGTGCGTAAAGTGCATGATGTCGTTTCTAACAAGTACTACGTGGATGAATTGTATGATGCTACGATTATTAAGGGCGTAATGCAGTTTAGACTACTTTGTGATTGGTGTGATCGTAAAATCGTCGATGCTTTGGTCAATTTAGTAGGAACAGTTGGTAAGGTAGTGGGATTTTTCCACGGAAGAGTTGATTCTGGAGTAGTTGACGGCGCAGTTAATGGGACCGGGTGGATGGTCGTCTCTGGAGGAGCGATTTTATCACTGATCCAGAATGGAAAAATTCGTAGCTACATTTATATTACTGTGGTGGCAATGTTTGGATTGATTTTAATTAATTATATTAAATTTTAGCGATTATGTTTATTTTGATTTTTTATTATATCTAAAAAAGGAACTGAGGTTTTATGGACTTGCAAACTAACTCGACACTACTTTCCTGGATGACTTTTTCACCGCTGATCGGGGCGGCCTTAATTATCGGCTTATCGTTAATTAATTATGTCTGTAAATGTTTTAGCAAAACAGTTATGGATAATTTAAGTAGAGCGATAGCAGTACTTAACGTTTTAGCAGTGTTCATGATGTCAGTGGCCCTGTATCTTAGTTTTGATGGCAATTCGACAGGATTGCAATTTATCCATCACTTTGTTTGGATAAAAGATTTTAATATTGAATATTTTTTAGCAGTGGATGGAATTTCAATTACCATGGTGTTATTAACCGGCCTGGTTTCCTTGATTGCCATTATTGCTTCTGTTCCTTGGCTTTCCAAAATTGATGGCCACCACTTTACGGATAAAAATGTTCCCGGTTACATGGTAATGTTTTTATTATTAGAAACAGGAATGATGGGAACCTTTTGTGCTATGGATTTTTTCCTATTTTATATTTTTTGGGAAATCATGTTGTTACCAATGTACTTTTTGATTGGTATTTGGGGAGGCCCTCGTAAGGAGTATGCGGCAATTAAATTTTTCCTTTATACTTTGGCCGGTTCTGTTTTAATGCTTCTTTGTATGATTGGAATCTATTTTGCTTCGGGCCCAGCAACTTTGGTAGATGGAACATCTGTTCCACATACCTTTAATATCATGGCCCTTTCGGCCATGGGGCAAGCAGGCCTATTTGCTAATTCTGCTCCGATTTTAGGAGTGGCCTTTTCTAAGCTTATGTTTATTGGACTCTTTATTGGATTTGCTATTAAAGTTCCCATGTTTCCATTTCATACTTGGTTGCCCGATGCTCACGTGGAGGCACCTACTCCTATTTCGGTTATTCTGGCCGGGGTTTTATTAAAGATGGGAACTTACGGAATGCTTCGCTTTAACTTTCAAATGCTACCAGATGCTGCTATTTGGGCGGCAACAGGTATTGCGATTTTTGGAACCATCAACATCGTTTATGCTGCTTTTGTTTGTTTAGCGCAAAAAGATTTAAAGAAGATGATCGCCTATTCTTCAGTATCCCACATGGGATTTGTTCTTTTGGGAATGGCGGCAATGACTCCCCAAAGTATGGTGGGGGCAGTTTTCCAAATGTTCAGTCACGGACTTGTTTCCCCGATGCTGTTCCTTGTTGCCGGGGTTATTTATGATCGTGCCCATACTAGAGATATTGAAGGTTTTGGTGGTTTGGCCAAGCAGGTGCCAGAATATACAGGGATTATGGGACTAGCTTTTATGGCCAGTCTTGGCCTTCCTGGATTGGCCGGATTTATTGGAGAGTTTTTAGTTTTCCTTGGTTCTTTTGGAACATTTAGAATTATGACTATTATTGCGGCCACCTCGGTGGTAATAACTGCCGCTTATTATCTTTGGACCATTCAACGCATGTTTTTGGGTAAGCTCAATGAGAAGTGGAGCAAGTTGTGGGATATGGATTGGCGAGAGCGCTCAATGCTTTACTCTCTAGGCGTTTTGGTTATCTTTTTTGGATTCTATCCGCTACCAGTTTTTAAGCTGATGAATACGTCGCTAATTGCTTTAGTGGAGATGATGAGAGGCATTCAGTAAAAAGTAAGTTGTAAAGGTGATCAATATGTTACTTAATGATTTAAAATTTTTTGTGCCAGAGCTTGTATTAATCATTGGCCTAATGTTGGTTTTTGTCACCGATCTTTTGGTTAGTGGTAAGAAACGTTGCCTACTGGCCGGACTAACCATGGCCGTGGTGGCCGCGGCGGGATATGCGCTGGCCACTGTAAATTGTGGAATGGGAACGCTAACAAATGTATCGCTATTTTCCTCCATGATTGTGGTAGATAAATTTGCAATCTACTTCAAGGCCATCTTTTTAATTACTGCTTTTTTGGGAGCTATTTTTTCTTACCTATCGCAAGAGGTAGAAGATTATAGTGGCGGTGAATATTTTGGAATTTTGCTTAGCATGGTGCTAGCGATGTTTGTTCTGGTTAGTTCATCAAATCTTTTGATGATTTTTTTAGGAATGGAGTTTTTGTCTGCTACTTCCTATATTTTGACTGCCTTTCGACGCCAAAATAAAGCATCTTCAGAGGCCGCACTAAAATATGTTATCTACGGCGCTTCTGCTTCGGGAATTATGCTTTTTGGCCTATCTTATCTTTACGGATTAACTGGGAGTTTAGATCTCAATGTTATTGGATCTGAGATTACTAATCTTCTTTCTTCAGATTATTCGGTGGCCACCAGAGCAATTGCCTCTATTGCCTTTATTGGTGTACTGGCCGGTTTTGCGTATAAGATAGCTTCTGTGCCATTTCATATGTGGTGTCCAGATGTTTATCAGGGAGCACCAACCCCGATTACTGCCATTTTGTCCGTAGGCCCCAAAGCGGCCGGATTTGCTATCTTAATTCGCTTTTTGCTTACGGCCTTCCCTGCTGACTTTTTTTCTTGGCAAATTGTTATTGGGGTGATGGCCGCCGCCACAATGACCCTTGGAAATCTTGTAGCGATTTCCCAAAGTAATATTAAACGTCTGTTGGCCTACTCAAGTATTGCTCATGCCGGCTATATGTTGATGGCCTTGGCCGCTTTTTCTTCCGAAGGAATAAGTGCCATTATGTTCTACTTGGCAATTTATCTTTTAATGAACCTCGGCGCTTTTATCATCGTCATTGCAGTACGTGATGTTACTGGGAGCGAAGAGATTGGTGCTTTTGCTGGACTAATTGATCGTGCTCCCTTTTTAGCAATTATGTTAACGATCTTTTTATTTTCGTTAGTAGGCCTTCCGCCGCTGGGTGGTTTTATTGGAAAGTTTTATCTATTCGCTGCCATTATGAAGAAGGCCACTTTTTGGTATTACATCTTAGCATTGATTGGGGTAGTTAACTCTGCCATCTCTCTTTACTACTACGCTCGCATTATGCGCGCCATGTTCTTTGAAAAATCATCGCAAGCTTTTTCTGAAACCACTCAAAGCAAAGCGTTGGGATTTACTGCGCTAGTGTTAGCGATCCCTGTTTTACTTCTGGGAATTTACTGGACACTGCTGCAGGATATTGTCTTAAAATCTACAATACTATTAAAATAGTATCGTGCGGGTTATAAACAAATAACTGGAAGCTTCTTAGTTTTCCAAAACAGGCATGACTCGTTTCATATATCCACCGAAGAGAGGAACTGTAAAAATATTGTTTCCATGATCTGGACTATAAATCATTTAATTTTTTAGCAGGAAGAACCAATAATGAATAAGATAATGGCAGTTTTATCCATGACCTGTATTTTTCACCACGGGCCAGCCTAATTTAATCTTCTCCTCTGAATAATCTCAAAAATTAATGCATTTTTTTGTAGCAAGCCGCAAAGAAAAAAGTGGGCCATTTATAATTTCTCAGTTTTCTTCATCTTGCTCAGAAAAGCTCGCCTTCCCACCCGAGTTTGACAGTTGGGCCACAACTAGCTGATTTTACGGCCATGTTTTTATGTTCGTATACTACATGAGATATTTCATTGGTTCTCCTGCC
>MEQL01000009.1 GCA_001770205.1 Bdellovibrionales bacterium RIFOXYD12_FULL_39_22 | reverse complement strand
AATGTCCCCTTAACAGCTTTGTTCCTCAGACCAACTCATAACCTATACGCAACATGAAAATACCGATCACCTATGAGGTACTAGTATTAATGAGAACAACGATTTTAACAAGGAGTAGCTTCTATCTATTATCTCTATCTCGCAGATTGCTGATTAAATTTACGCTTACAATTTTTAGTATCAGTGGCAAGCTGGCACCACCTCATCGCTCAAGCAAACAAAACATTGTAAGAAAAGTTTTAGGCAAATTTTTTTTAAGGGCCATTTTTACACCACAATATTTTTTTCTTCCTATGTTCCTACTCAAACGGAACAGGTGCAAAATGACACGTTCTACTCATCACAATTCCCCCTAGTAAAGTAAGCTTATTTTTATAGAAATACCCCATGATTTCGCTGTAATTATTTATACAGGGAACGATAATACATTTTCCAACAAGGGGGAGAACATGTACCGAGGATTAATTTTAATTTCACTTTCAATGACACTTTTCATCTTTTCTTGCGGTGGTGGCGGAGGGGGCAGCGACAGCAGCAGCACCTACAATGGATACAGCGATGTCGCTTACGCTTCAAGCTTTGTTAGCATGTTAAATAGCAACATGCCACTGGATGCAGACGATTCTTACGTGGTTAAAAATGGAACTGAGCAAGTCAATTACATTGTTGTGTGGGATGATTACCAAGATGCATATATGGCATACAACCTATACTACTATGTTCCCGGCATGAGCTGGAGTGAATATGTTGATGAACTTGACTGGTATGGAGTAGAGACCTTTGAGGTTGAGCGCGCCGGAACTGACTTCTATGGCAATCAGGCCTGGAAAGGTAATAATGGGTATGGCGACGTTTACTTTGAAGACGTTGGAGAACAATCTAAGGACTTGGAAAAAATTGGTGGAATTGAGGAAGAGCTTAAAGTTTCCAAGATGAGCGAGTACCTAACTGCTGAATTTGGATTAAGCGAAAAACGCTCTACCGACATTGCCAGATTAACTTCTGAGTGGTCACAGCTTTCCAAAACCAGAAGCATGACTGATGCGGATGCCAATTCTTTTGCTGTTGAAATATTTGGAACTGGCATTGATACTTTAAAAAATGGTTTCCAAAAGTCAATTGAAGGAGACAAGACAGATCTTGATAAATTGATTGAGCAAGCAGCAGAAATTAATGAAATTTCACCTGAGCACATGAATAAAATTGTTAGTAAAATTTTAGCAGACTAATCTTTTTCTAACCGACGCTTCTGGCCCATGTTCTAACAGGCATGGGCCGGAACTTTACTGCCCATCCATCTCTTTAGTTTTTGTAAACTTTTCAAATATTCAAATAATTATATAAAAAAAAACCAGTTAGCGTATAACAGCGCAAACTATGGATTTCTTCCAGCGATACGTTTATGAGCAACAAAACACCATAGAAATATTTTTTAACCAGGGGGAAAAAGATGAATCGAGGATTAGTTTTAATTTCGCTTTCAATGACACTTTTTATCTATGCTTGTAGCGGTGGTGGTGGCGGTAGTGATGATAGTGATAGTTATGTGTACTATGGCTATTCAGAAGTTGCTTACGCCTCAAGTTTTGTTACTATGCTAAATAGCAACATGCCCTGGGACGCCGATGACTCTTACGTCGTTAAAAATGGAACTGAGCAAGTCAATTACATTGTAGTATGGGATGATTATCAAGATGCTTATATGGCCTACAATCTATACTATTATGTTCCCGGCATGAGCTGGAGTGAATACGTTGATGAACTTGACTGGTATAATGTGGAAAGTTTTGAAGTGGCCCGCGCCGGAACTGACTTCTATGGCAACCAGGCCTGGAAAGGCAACAATGGATATGGTGACGTTTACTTTGAAGATGTGGGAGAGCAATCTAAAGACCTAGAAAAAATCGGTGGAATTGAAGAGGAATTAAAAGTTTCCAAAATGAGCGAATACTTAACCGCCGAATTTGGATTAAGTGAAAAGCGTTCTACTGATATTGCTAAACTAACTTCTGAGTGGTCACAGCTTTCAAAAACCAGAAGTATGACTGATGCGGATGCCAATTCCTTTGCACTTGAAATTTTTGGGGCCAATATCGAGTCCTTAAAAAATGGTTTCCAAAAATCAGCAGAGGGAGATAAAACAGATCTAAACAAGCTAATTGAAGATGCTGCGGCCATCAATGAAGTCTCTCCAGAACATATGAACAAGATTATTGAAAAAATCTTAGTTAACTAGTTAATACTTAACTATTTTATCAATTTAGAAGGGGGCCTTTGACACTATATTAAAGGCCCCTTTTTTTTATTTTAAACATTAAAGCTATATAGCTTTTACAGTCTGCGTCGGTTTTTATGTCGCGCAGCGCAAAAGCATGTTAAAAACATCACAAGTGATCTCTTTAATCTTATTTAGAGGTATTTGTGAAAATATCAAAAAAAACGCAAAAATTTATCCGATCTTTCACTGTTATTATTACGTTGAGTATATCAGCACTGGCCACCTACGCCGCCTCCACCGTCCCCGGCCTGGTGCCACTAAAATATAACAATGCTCCGGCCACGGACTTGATTTATAATGGCAAAGTTCAACTGCCACAGGAGTTACATAAAAAGGTGTTGGCCGATCACTCCTTTGATTTAGCTAAATTAAATCCTGAAGAATCTGCAATTTGGGCACAGGCCGGATTTCCCGAGGAGATCGGCCAACTGGCAATAGAGAGTGGTGACAGCGTAGAATACGTTTCCCCTATAGTTTCTCGCACTGGAAATTTTCGTTTTAATGTAATAAAAAATATCAATGGCCGTCCACAAACCTTTACCATCATGGCCAATAAAAAAATCCACAACGTCCTGCTAAATCGCGCTCTGCTTTCAAAATTGGGATACTTCACCACTCCACTAAAATACCTTCCCAAAATAACTTTAAATTTTTCCAACGACATTAGCACCAAGGCCTTCTTGTCTCGCTTGGCAGAGGCCACCTTTGGCGATCCTAAACGATGGATTACTGAAGAAGTAGCGGAGGGAGCAAAATCACTCACCATGCAAGACGTTATCGTCATGCCAGCAGATGATTACGTTTACAACTTATCGATTGGCTTTATCCCCGACTCCGTTATTAAAGGAAGGCGAGTATTAAATGCGCTACAAATTCCCTACGCTATTGTAGATATCCCTGAGAGCTTAAATCTTTTTGCCTGGACTGCTGGACGAGTTATTAGTGAAGGAGTTAAGTTAGATCTATCAGAAGAAAATAGTTTTTCTACCTCGTTTGAAGATGCCAAATGGATTCTAAATCGCCTAGCAAAATTAACACGCAATGATTTCATAAGCATTTCTGCAGAAGCTTACTTACCTGAAGAAGTTAGGCTGTTGCTTACGGAGAAAATGATCTCTCGCCGAAATAGTTTGATAGAACTTTTTAAAATTAAGGCCCCCGCACTAGCGATTAATCAACAACTCTCGGCCGGAGAGAAATTAGTCGAAGGAAAATTGATGCAAGAAAATTGGGAAGGGCATAGTGAACGTTTTGCCTTTGGAGATCCCGAATCTCCTCTTTCGTCCAGTGAAATTTTTGCCTTTATCAAATCTAAGTTTATCTCCAACATAATCTCCAACGCTCTTGTGCAAATAAATGAGGCAATCCAACTCATGGATTTGCAGCAAGACATTTATGACAAGCAATATGAATTAGCAAAAAAACAATTTTTAAACTTTCTTAAAACGGGGAAAATGGAAAAAACATCCTTTGGTTTCTGGGCCATTCCCACGGGAACTTTTGACCTGATCGCTTCTCGAGAAATTGTCTCTGGAAGTTATATGGGAGTAGATAATAAAGTTCAGCTGGCCGACACCATTGGTTTCTCTGTTGCCGGCGGGGCCTTTTTAGGAACTACAGGGGTAACAGCACCTTGGGCGCTAAGTGGTACTGCCAAGGCCAGCATCATGCGCACCTACACTCACCTACAGCCAATCAAGAGCATGAAAAAGGCCTTAAAGTATCCCTTTAAAAACATCATGGTGCCAAGATTAAATAACAATCTTGCCAAAATTTTTGCAAACATAGATGAAGTACAAAACATGCCAGATATAGAAGAGCGAAAGAAAAAACTCGAAGAAATTTTTGCCATTTTTGATGAATCCTTTGCCACCGGAGAATCTATCATCATTTCCGATTCAATTGGAATCCAACCGATGTTAACTGCCCAATATGGATTTACAGAGAAAATCAAGGCCCACGCCTCTTTGATGGCCAACGGGACTGTTTTATCTCGCTTACATATCTACAAAAAAGATAGCTCCACCATTCAGATCTATAAAAGTCTCGGGGATGTTGGTAAAGTTGGAATCTCTATTGGACTAAAAGGGATTATCCCCATAATCAATATTCAAGCGTTGGGCGGTGCGGGAAATGCCAAGACAGACTTTTATAATCTCAACATCAATAGTAACGAAAAAGTTAACCCGGATATTTTTTTAGCAATTGCGGCGCTTCGTGAACTTTTAACTGGAAACTCTGTTGAGTTAGTTTCTGTGCTTAATTCTCCATATAAACTACATCATTCCTTTACTCAAAGCTCAAAAAAAATGTCACTTTTTTTCTGGCGCTGGACAAAACAAAATGACCAAGATTTGCTTACAGTTGCCCATCCTAGTGGCGGAACCAATCGTTATTTAAGAATCAAGGAAGGAAACTCCACCGGAAAACATTATGAACAGATGGCCACTGACGTCATAAATGCTATAAAAGATGAATTCTTAGAACTCGAAGATGTCAACATATCGACCTCCACCAGTGAACAGGCCGGCAATTCTGTCTTTGGTAATTCTCACGGGAAAACAATGCAAGTAGAGGGAGAAATTGAAAGCGAAAATATGCGCGGGGCAAAATGCGATAGCATCAATCGCCCCTTCATAAACATTACTGAAGCTTGGCGTGGCTGGTCTATCAAAAAAGAGCAGGCCAACGAGATAATATCTGATATTAATCGCAAATTTCATGGCCGCTTTTTCCAAAATGATGAAGTTTTTCTCCATACTAAAAAATTAATATTATACGAGATAAAATTCCAAACCTTTATTTATAATGCTGGCATCAATGCTCTATTAAAAATACCCAGTGAAAAACTACTTAAAATAATGTACAAATACGCTAATCGCGATGAATCCCAAACACAATATCTAGATGGGCCTAACTGGGAAAATAAACTACGACTTAATTATAATAATTACCTGGAATACCGAGATGATTATCAACTGGCAGCGCTATCTTGCAATCCGCAAGTGGCACTTAATCGCTTAATGAAGATATTAAAAATTCTAAACAGTGAATTACCGCTTGCCGGAATTGTTGAAGTAGTGGGCGGAGAATCTAATCTCTACGCTTTTGCCAACGTTCAAGGATTCCGTGAAAAAGAAGAGGCCGGTGATCGACCTTATATCTCCAATTCAATCGGGGAGTTTGGAGATAAAAATATCTTAGGGCCTTTATCCAATATGCAAAACAAAATTGAAATGAATGAAAATGAATTTTACGCCTACTGGATTTTGGAGAGGTTTTAGCATGAAACTAATAAATTCAATCTTAAGTATAACAATAATCTCAACCATCATAAGTAGCATGGCCATCTCCGCTGAAGAATCCGCTAGATCTGCACGCTTTATTGTTGAATTCAACAAACAACTATCCGCAGAAAAAATCCAGCAGCTCATAAAGGCCAACAGCGATATCATCAAAATATCTTCTTTCGACAATATTAAATCAGACTACTTCTCTCGACTCTACAATGTTGATCTAAAAATTTCTAATGGCCCTCAAAATAATATTAGAACAATTAGAAATATTAGTGGAGTGGTGAATGTTGAAGAGGTTTTTGAATTTGAACCTTTCTCTATCATTCCCAACCGCAGTAGCGATATTCACTACAGCAACGATCCTTTAACTATCTACCAATGGGGACTTTTCAATCATGGACAAATTATACAATATGACGTGGACGACATTCACTATGAACAGGTGGCCGGTGATGAAAAAACAGATATCGGTGTTAAGAAAATATTTTCAACGATGGGAAAAAATAGTGATAAAAAAATCGTTGTGGCCATTTTAGATAGTGGAATAGATATTGATCATTCAGATATAAAAAACAATATTTTAAAAAATGATATAGAGTGTGAAAATGGCAAACTTCCCTTTAATCCCCTCGCCGATAATGACCAAAATGGTTATAGCGGCGACTGTATGGGCTGGAACTTTACCAGCAAAAAGGAAGGTGGCGACAATCTAGTTTATGATGATGATGGGCATGGAACTCATCTGGCCGGTATTATCGCGGCAGAAGCAAACAACAATCTCGGAATAACCAGTATTGCTAAAAATATAAAAGTACTTCCGGTAAAAGTTCTATATAAAAAAGATCAAAATAATAAGGCCACGTTGGCCCTCTCCGACCGACTGGCCAAAGGTATTTTGTATGCCATCAAAATGAAAGCTGACATTATCAATCTAAGTCTAGGCTGGCCAAAAAGTTTAGAAACAAAATACTTAAATGAAAGTATAAATCTAGCGCTCTCAAGTGGAATAATCATCGTTGCCGCCGCCGGAAACAATAATAGTAGCGAACCAGTATACCCTTGTGCGCTAGATGGTGTTGCCTGTGTCGGCTCTATTAGTAACGATGGAAAAATATCTCGTTTTTCTAATTATGGAGGTAGCGTAGATCTTTTGGCCCCAGGAGATAATATTCTAAGCACCTACCCAGAGAAATTAAATCCGCTGGCATTTTCCGTAGAAGGATATGAAATCAAAAGTGGGACAAGTCAGGCCGCTCCTTTTATCTCTGCTATGCTGGGAGTCTTGAAGGCATCTCTAGAGGATGCTACCAACTCTGAGCTTTTTGCCCGTCTAGCGCTCTCCTCTTCTCCCGCGGCCAGCGGCAAAAAATTTAGTATCGATGGACTTCCCAACCTAGAGCAAGCCTTAACGCTTTCGGCCCAACCGATGGTAAGGCCTATTTTAAAACATGCTCAATACATTAATTATTCCAAAGCAAATGGCAATTTTTCCTTTACGCTACCTATTAAAAACTATTGGGCAATTGAGAAAAATATTGTTGTATCCATTAAACTCAATTCACCACATTTGATATTAAGCAAATCTAACTTTAACATTGACTCTCTTTCTTCTGGAGAGGTAACGACTTTAGAGGTAAATGGTCAAATTACAAATACCTCTATTTCTAATAAAGTTGCCGCAGAAATTACTATCAGCTCAAGCAGTAACAATAAGCGAACTTACTATAATCATCTAACCATCACACGAACGCTAGATCTGGCCGCTGATCATGATCTTGTCACCTTCCAACTGCCGATCAGCGCCAAAAAAAGTGAATTTTTATCCACTATCACCAATAAGTTTTCTAATACCACTTCACCGGAATACTACTTAGAGGAGTACTCACCAGAAGGTATGGAAATTGCCATTTTTCGTTTACAAAATGACAGCTATGCTAAACTAGCTCCCTCTATCTCAATTCCCAACGCAAAAAAACTAATTTCTATTCTCAAGGTTGATATCAACTACGATGGAAACGATGATTACTTTGTCGGTTCGTTAGTCAAAACAGAAAAGGAGCAATATTTGCTATACTCCTTTTACAATAATAACCTCTCTCCACTTTTTTCTGAAAAATTATCACATTGGAAATTCACGCCAGAAACAGTCTTCATTGATCTTAAAACTCTCTGGTTTATTCCTTTCACTACTGCACAACTTGGCAAAGTTGCCCTTCCGGCCTTTTTGGCCAAAGGAAAGGTTCCACTTCTGGATAAAAATCCCAATTCCTTCCTGGTAGATGCGCGTAATAATATTCCTCACATCTACTATTTGGCCCCCGAAATAGATAATGGTAGTGTCGTTCTAAAAACTAGAATTTTTGACAACTATAAATTTATAAAAATGGCCACCAGAGAACTAGATACTGACTGGGATGAAGAACTATATTTACACTACGTTCTTCCCCAATCGCGGAGCGACTATCAGGCGGGAATACTGCGGGCCATCTTTTCCTCTGGGGAAAATTTAGCACAAAACTTCTATATAGTTCCCATCAACACTTCTTCTAAATATAAGTTCGAGCTACTAGATAGTTCTCTCGGTGATCTGGCCAATAACTATGTTTATCCAACGATAAATATTACGCGGAGTTCAATCGATTTAACTGGGCTAACTGTTTTTATCGGTTTTCAGCGTGATGACATTGCCACCCACCTAGCACTAGATCTTGCAAATAGCTCTCTTAACTTTCCCTTCCAACAAGTTCAAAGCTATAGACGTGATCATCTTGTTGGATTCTTGGCCAGTTTTAGAAAAGAAAATATTTATCACTCTTTCTGGCAAAGTCGAGATGAACTTATATATCACAGTTTAAATTCAAACGGTAAAGAGCATACCTCTTCCGTGCCGATAAATCGCTTTAGTTTTTTGCCTGGAAATATCTTTCAAGAATTATACTCTCCGGTAACTGTGAACATTCTCGGAGAGACTCGTCCGGCGCTTTATATCGATTCAACTCAAATTAACAGTAAACATATTTACATAACCACCATAGATGAAAATCAGGACTTAGTCTCTCCGGCGAAATTTAACCTTGAAATTCCTTCACAATGTATTGCCAAAAATCCCGTAATGTGGGGAGCGCGCAATGATTATGCCTACGCCCTACTTTGCAAAGATCAGGAACAGATTAGACTTATTTTGTTACCGCTAAAAATTGATAATGACTAAATTTAAGTGAAAAATCATATTGGCCATGCTAAATCTACCTTCTCGATAATTCCGTAAATTTTAAAATAGGAAATCCTCTTGATCAATCTATCTAACATTTCAAAAGTATTAGGAGGAAAAAATCTCTTCTCCAATGTCAGTTTTCAAATAAACCCAGGAGAAAAAATAGGCCTAGTCGGCGCCAATGGTACTGGAAAAACCACTATTTTTCGTCTTATTGTTGGAGATGAACGCCCCGATGAAGGGCAGGTTAGTTTTTTAGGCCAGACTAAAATCGCTTATTTCTCACAAGAAGTTGGGGAGATGCACGGAAGGAGTGCATTAGAAGAAGTAATTGAAGGCAATAGCGCTGTTGCACAACTACGACATTCGCTATCCCAATATGAAGCACTACTTTGTGATCCAACTCTTGCCACTCAACAGATGAATGAAATTTTAGAAAAAATGGGAGATGCTCAGATTGAGTTTGAACGACGTGGTGGATACACCATTGAAAGCGAGGCCCAAGAAATCTTAACCGGCCTAGGTATTACTCCAGAAGATCATAATAAACTAATAGAAAATTTTAGTGGTGGCCGGAAAATGCGCATCGCCTTGGCCAAAGTTTTAATCGTGATGCCAGATCTTATTTTAATGGATGAACCTACTAACTATCTTGATATGGAAACCATCTTATGGTTAGAAAAATGGTGTCAGAGCTTTAAGGGCGCAATCTTAATGACTAGTCACGATAGAGAGTTTTTAAATCGCATTATCAAAAAAACTATCGAAATTGCCGCCGGAAAAATTACTATCTACTCAGGTAATTATGACTTCTATACCAAAGAACGGGCAGTTCGTCTTAAACAGAATGAGGCACAATTTAATCGTCAGCAGGATATGTTAAAAAAAGAAGAGGAATTTATTGCTCGCTTTCAAGCACGCGCTTCCCATGCCGCACAAGTCCAATCTCGGGTTAAAAAATTAGAAAAAATTGAACGCGTTGAATTAGTGTCAGAAGAGGAAGAAATGTCTATTTTACTTCCAGAAATTCCCCGTGGTGGTAATGACGTTGCCGTAATTTCTAACCTAAGTAAAACCTGGTACGACTCTCAAAAGCGAGCTAATCATGTTTTTTCGAATTTAACCACGACAATACGACGACAAGAAAAAATTGCAGTAGTGGGAGTAAATGGTGCCGGTAAATCAACCCTAATGAAAATAATCGCCGGACAAATTCTGCCCACCGCCGGAAGTGCTAATCTTGGCCCTAGTATCGCCGTCGGTTACTTCGGGCAATACACTTTGGAATCTCTTGATTTTGAGAAGACGATTTTTGAGGAGATGCAGGCAAAGCTTTCACACCATACCGATGCTTTTTTACGTAACCTGTTGGCCGCTTTTTTATTTCGTGGCGATGAAATTTTCAAAAAGATTAAACATCTCTCTGGAGGAGAAAAGGCCCGCGTTGTTCTTGCTTACCTACTAACCTCAAAGTTTAATTTTCTAATTCTAGACGAACCAACCAACCACCTAGACATAAAATCACGAGAGGTACTATTAGATTCTCTTAAGCGTTATCAGGGAACTATTATGATGGTAAGCCATGACCGATATTTTCTGCATCAACTTACAAATAAAGTATTGGAGGTAGACAAAGGATCTGTCTATCTTTACGATAGTAGTTATCAGGAATATTTAGATCGCAAACAGGCAAATGCATAGTAAGTAAAACGGGAGGCTTGATAAATGAAAGTAGACGTCGACATGAATTTGGATAGTGATTCCTTTATCATCACCTTTAATATAAAAAATTTAAAAGCAGATAAAGATTATGAAGTAGCTCATGAACTTGTCTCATGTATTTGCGGCGATTATAATATCGATCCTGAACTTTCTATTGAGGACATTGTTGGTTTAGTTCATGATACCAAAGAGAGTGGCGCTGAAGAGTTTACTTTTGAAATCAGTGAAGAAGGATTGGAAGCAGAAATAATTGCAAAGAAGTAGGAACTCCATGCAAAAGAACGCTCTGATTTTTTTAGATGCCAGCGATCCAACTAACAATTTAAATCTTGCCCTAACAGAATTAGACTATTCTTATACCGCCGTTTCCGATATTGCTTCCGTTCAAAATGAAATTGCTACAAAAAAAATTGATCTTTTAATTACTCGCCTTAAACTTTCTGCCGAGGAACTTACAACTACCAGTTTATGTGCAAAAACTATCTATATTTGGGATAAAGACGACAGTATTGTCAATTACTCCATCGCCAACACTATTTTAGATTTAAAAGATTATGAAGAAATTATTTTTAAAATCAGATCCACCGATAAAACCTTACTAGCTACAGGTGGCCTTCCTTATCAAATGAACTTTTACTACCATTTGATAAAAGCACAAAAAATTTCCTTGGCCCAAACACAATCATCGGAAACTTCTTTTGATCTCCTCTCTTCTGCAGAGCTTTTTTGCCACAACCAGTGCAAATTTATAACTCCTCAGTCATCAGCTGAGTTTGATCCCAACACCTACCAGGCCGTTTCTATGCTAGATGAGCGCGGACATCTTTTTTGTAAATTCCTCTCAGAGTGCAAATTACGTGCATACGCCAAACACTTAAAGGAAACTGCCGCTTCTGCTGCGGCCAGCAAAATCAGTGATTATTTAAAAATAGATAAGGCCAAAGAAGATCCGGCCAATTTAGATAATATTTTTACTGACCTATTAGAAAAAATTAAAAAAGGAGCAGATTATTTTTTTGATTTTAAAAATCTGTTTTGCATAAATAAGTGTGCCAAAATTAAAAAAGGCATAGACTTTGAACTCAATGATATTTTGATTTCACGCTGGCAAGATTTTTTGGATAATGATAGCTACTACTGTAAAGAGATTGATTGTCCTCTAAATCAGTTTTTTCGCTTTAAAATACTCAAAGTTGTGGCCAGCAAATAGGATTTGATTCTAATCTTCAGGCCCTGCAAAATCTAAATCACCAACGCCATAATCCTCCGGCGTTAGGCCATCAAACATCCCGCCGATATCGTCCTGTCCAAAATCTGCTTGAATAGTATCAATTTTTGCAAGCTCAATTGCTTCTCCACAATAGTCTATAACTCCACCACTAGAATTAAAATAGTCAAAAAAGTCTCCCACGAAATGATTATCATCTTGAAAATTAGCGACATCTTCCATCCGAATACTTTCTCTTTCATTGAATTGCCATGCCTCTGTTAATTTTTTAGCTTCATCGGAAATATTGTTGTACGCCGCCTCTCCCTGCTGCCCAAATCGACCATCTTTTAACGCCAAACAACTTAATCGATTATTGTTGTTACACTGCCCAATTGCCATAGGTAGACTTCGAGATTCCTCTTTTTCGTATAGCATAAGTTGATAGCAATACTCTGAGTCCTCCCCAGCAAAGCGACAAGCATCCTCTAATGGTAATTGCGCCAACTCCTGGGCCATTTCAATTAAATCTCCGGAATTATCATTGGTGCTAAATAAATTAAGAATGTCTAATCCAGGTTCAAGATTACAAGATTGCCCAACATGATCAATAACAACCTTGGAAGCATCTTTATCCTGCACTACTGTTCCGTCCCATTTTCGAATACCTGCGGACAACTCTCCACACGCCCATGAAATCCTCTCTTTGTCACATAAACGCAGTAGCGCATTCATGCCAAACGCTCCAATATCACCGATCGGAATTTCCATAATATCTTCGGCCTCACGCGTATATTTGGCAGCAAAAGAATAACCACACAACAAATCAGAGATCCCCTTTTGCAAACAAAGCTCTCCTAATTCTTTATCAAACGCCCCTCGATCGAAAGTTTTATCTTGACAGGAAATATGTTTTTCAATCAACGGCCGAAGGCCAGCATAAAGTTGATTATTAAGCGAAACCTCTTCTTTAGTATTATAATTGACACGATCCACAATAGAAGCGCTAATTAGGCGTCCATTTTTGTCATAGATCAACTCTTTAATTTTTTCATTTAAGGCCTTAGTAACTTCTAGGGACTTGCTGCCATCCAAATAAAATCCACGAATGCTAATATCATTATCAGAAATCATCGAATATTTTTTCAATGCTCCATTTTCATACATCTCATATTCTACCAAAACAATTTCATCTTTATCATTTTTAGTTTTGAGTCCAATCCGTGTAATTTTTTTATTCTCTAAGTAGCAATTAATTCCAAATCCAACTTGATTTAGTGAAGTTGGTTTCATCTTACAACTTGAAATAGGTATTTCTAACAGTCGCTTTTTAATGTTATCTACCTTGTTCCGGTAATCATTCTTTTGAGAAGAAATAGATATTTTATAATCATCCAGTGCCTTGATAATATCACCTAAATTTTTTCGCACCTCTGATTCCGATAATTCCGAAGCAAATACAGTGGAGAGACAAGCACAAAGCAATAGCTTAGCTGAAGCAAAAATAAACTACTCCTCTTTGTAGCAAAGTTCCATAAACATTGGGCCATGCGCAGAAGTAATTGGGATAACAATGATCTTTGTCCCTGGTGGATATTTGATGGTATGCCCGGCCCCCTCAATCATTGAGGGAATAGACATATTAGAACTATAACCCATAACCGCTAAGTCGCGCTTAGCATTTCCTGTTACCATGTTGCATATCTCACCGCCAGCATCAGATATCTCTTCGCAGTAAGTAGTGTAGGTTGCCATAAGCATTGCACTGGCCACTTTGAAATATGTCTCATACGGCCAAGATAAAACAAACATGGCCTTAAATTCCACCGGGCCCTTATCGCCAGTTTTTAAAACCCCACTCATACCTAAAACAGCAGAAACATCTCCGCGAGAAACATTATCTTTTTTTATAAAAGGTTTTTGAGGTTCTAGCTTTGTAAAAACCATAGTCTCGAAGACATTTTTCGCCGCATCGATAAAAGGCTTAGAAAACTCGATAAAATTATTACTCATGAGTATCCCCAAATTATTATAGGCCTAAGCTATTCATTAACTCATCAATAGAGGCCTGTGAAAGATTCTTCTTGCTATCTGGATCTTCCACAATACAAGAAGCTCTATCAATATTTTTAAATTTATCTGACAACCATCGCAATCTAGTTACAAACGCATCAGTATTAAGTCCACGAAGTGGAGTTGCATTTCCTGTTTGCAACTTAGCGATCATTTTCGATAAAAGATCAATCGTATCAAATAAAATGGCCACTACCACATTTAGTAGTGGAACATCTTTTGTCTGCGATGCTTTATACCCGATGGTCTTTCCTAATTCACAAAAAGTGGCAATCTCGGTTGCTCCAATAGATTTTGCCGCTCCCATGATACGATCAATCATCTGGCCAAACCTTTCTAATTCTTTGGTATTAGTCGGAGCTGCCTCCAAATTTTCTAATGTCTTTTGAAGAGGAACAAAAAGTGAATTAGTCTCCTTGCAAAAATCATCTATGATCTCTTTCATTGCAGGATCATCTTGCATTGTCATTGTAAAATCCTCAGGAGGCAAAGATTACTTATTAAATATTTTGTCAATTTTTTCTTTCAACACTTGTGCTGAAAACGGTTTAACGATGAAATTACTTACTCCGGCCTTTACCGCTATAACGACATTCCCTTGTTCTGCTTCGGCAGTAATCATCAAAAATGGAAGATTTTTTAAGCTTTCTACTGAGCGAATTTTTTTCAAAAAATCAAGGCCACTCAGCTGCGGCATGTTCCAATCAGAAACAATAAATTCGTACGGGGCCCCTGATGCAATGGCATCTTCCATTTTTTTCCAGGCAGTTGATCCATCATCTGCCTCTTGTATATTAGTGAAGCCAATTTGCGTTAACATATTTTTTATAATTTTACGCATTGTCGCCATATCATCGACCACTAAAATTCTCATATCGGCCTTCAACGTCATAAAAAACTCCTATCTAGAAATCATGCTGCATTACTAGTTATTTCTTTTTCCATTAAGTATATTAAATTATTATATATTGTATCGCCAAACTCAAATTCAAGTCCAGGGGTAAAAGTTTTATTTTTAAGACTACTCAAAACAGACTTGATCGATCTGGTATTGCCATCGATTTTACCAGTAGCATATTCAAAAATATGAGAAACAGCTCCTAACAATAGGGCCAGCGGCGTAATCTTATTACCCATTTTTTGAAACGGATATCCTGAGCCGTCATTTCGTTCGTGATGCTCAAGAATGGTATCTATACAGCGTTTGCTTAGTTCAACTCCACTCTTTTTTATCAAATGATGAGCAAGGCCTTGATGTTTTTTATATTCCTTTCTAAATTCATCGGGAATTGCATAAAAGGCCTTCCGCGATACTGCGATATCCAGTTGTGAAATTCCAACATGGTGTAAAAATGCCGCGCACACTAAATCGCCTAAAATTTCTTCATCCCGCATATCGCTAACTTTGGCCAATTGATAGGCCACCGCCACCACTCGATTTATGTAATTATCTTCAGTCATTAACAAATCTGTAAGATGTACTGCCAAGCTAACAGTGGAAGACAAATTAACTGGCAACGTCATTATTTCATCATGTGTTCTTTCAATAATAATTGCAAAATTCTCTGCCTCGACGGCCTTATTCATCTCCTCTTGAAAAATAAACGGCCCATTAATTTTATCTTTATCCTCTAAAATTTTCTGATACATTTTGCGGGCCTTCTCTAGCGGATGAGGTTCTGCATCTTTCAAAGATGGAACCTCTTCTTCCTTTGTCTCCGTCTCCTCTAAAAAAGTAGATTTTTGTCCAAAGGCCACTGCTAATTTTCCACCGTTTTTTATTATATACTCCAAAAACTCACGTTTTTTTTGTGTCAGCGGATTGTTGGCCAGCAAATATGAAGAGTATTGCTTATTAAGCGGATTGAACACATGCAGATGAAAAGGAAAAATCTTTTTCTCCTTCAACATCTCTAAACTTATTTCAAAATAGTCCTTTTTTTTCATTTTTTATTCACCATTACTTACTAACTGGCCTTTTTCCCAAAAAGTTTATTCCAAAGCTTTTCGCCCTCTCCATTTTCATCTTGAGCATAATCTTTTCTAATCATTCCCAAATATGCCCCCGCCCCTCCTTGCTCGTGAAATTTATTTAAAAAAATTCCGCGGGCACTCTCTAAAATAATCTCAATTGTTTTGGCATACTTTTGCTCAAATGGTTTATTAAAACCAACAATGGCCACTCCCATATTTCCATCACCTTCAAAATAAGGATAGACAAACTCGTTGGAGGGTGACTGAAATGTATCATCTGACCATGTTGGCAATTTAGTTATTCTCCATAAATTTGTCCGGACTTCTTTTAATTTATTCCAAGTCTCCAGACATTCTTCTTGATCCATAGGAACATCTAACTCTAAATACCCAACATACTCTTCAAAATATTTATCTTTGGTAAACTCATTAACCAAAAAAGTAGTCACTCCCTCATGCTCTTTCCAAATAATCCTCGCAATATCTTTGAAAATATTTTTCACATCTAATTTAGGCTGAGTATATTGAAGATAAGTTTTAATGATAAATTCTAATCCTTCTGACTTTGGTTCAATTACCGGTGCCTCATCTTCCTCCTCTAACTCCAACTCTTTTATCATTTTGGCCGGATCATCTTGAAGAGCATTAAGCTTGGCCACCATCTCTTGCACCTCTGGATCTTCTAGCGAAACAGAAGTCCACTTATTAGTGCCAACATCGGCCTTACCTTTGGCCAAAATCTGGCCAACTAAAGCAAATTCCTGTTTCATTTTTCTATAATCAATGGCCTGTCCGGCCATCGCTGAAGAGTCAGACTCTTCGCCTTCCCATCCACCACCTTTTTTTCTCTTCCTCTTTTCAACATTCAACACATTATCTTCTTTTAAAATATCCCAATCAGCACCTTTCTCTAATCCCTCTTTCTTTTTTAATCCATAATATGTGGAGATGTGTTCAACTCCGTGATTTTTTATTTTCCCACTACTGTCCAAATCTAGTTCAATATCTTTTACTTTTTTGGCCCGCAATAACTCATCCTCGCGAGAACTAATCTCATGTTTGACGGCACCTGCCATCTCCGAGGTAATTTCTACATCTTCATCTTTTTTGTTTTTTCGCGCCAGCTTTTTATCCCCAAACAAATCCAATTCTAGTGATTGCTCTTTATTTTTCTTACTGCCAGACTCTATTTCTAAGTCAGAATTTAAATCTAGTTTTAGATTATTCTTATCCTGTCGCAATCCTTCCGTATTTATTTCTATTTTATCTGCGGCCATAACGCCGTCATCAATATCAAGTACTTCTTGGGCATCCTTTCTCTCTCTGGCTGCCTGCAGATCTATTATCATCTCACCGGCCTTTGCCCTCTTTTGCAAATCATCTTCTTGAGACTCCTGGGCATCCACTAAATCTAACAGGCCTGCCTTCTTAAGGCCAAGATCAAGCTCGCTTATTTCGGCACTAGGTTTGGGGCCGGTCGGATCTAGCGACAGTTCAACTTCTTGCTCTTTTAATTTTAAGCGTGCTTTTTCTTCGTCATCACTTAGTTCTTGCTTAAGTTTTTTTGCACGTGATAGATCAATTTCAATAACGGCCTCATTTTGTTTTTTCTCAACCGAACTCTCTACCAAATCATCTAAGTCTGTCGGCCTATCAGCGGAATGTTTTTTCCCGGGTGTAAGGTCTAAATTTAGTAGCTCTTGCTTAGCATTGCGAATAGCATCATCTTCAGAAAAATCATCCCCCAATAAATTAACTTCTGCTATTTTTTTTAGGCCCAAAGATTCATCCGTCTCTCCCTTTAACGATTCGGGGTGGGCAGCTTTTGACAAAAGATCTAACTCTTCCATTTTATCTTGTTTGCTTTTTTTTCCAGCGGCCAAATCCAAATCCAAATTTTCGCCACCACCTCTCTTTTTTGATGCAGCAACAAGGCCCAGATCTAGCTCGTCATCTGCAACTCTTTCAAGCTCTTGGGCGTTAAGTTCATCCAACTCTTTTTGGGCCGCTACAATATTAACATCTGATTTGCGCAAAAAAAGATCATCGTCAGCAACCACTTCCGTTTGCTTAGCTTTTGCCTCCATATCCAGCTTAAGATCGTCACTATTTTTACCCTTGTAGTATTTTTCCAAAAAATTATCTTTGTTCTCCTCACCAAAAAGATTAAGGTTGCTTTTATCTTTGATTGGCGACGCTTTGTCCGGGAGCAAATCACTACTTTTCTTACTGATACTAGGTTTGTTATCCGCAGGAAGCATATTATCTAGTGATGATTTTTGCAAAAGCTCCGGCACCGGTTCTTCTAGTCCGAGATCAACTTTTTTCTCTCCTTTAATTCCACTATCTAAATTAATTTCGCTAGCAGACTTTTCTGTCAAAATCCCCTTCTCTACTCTCAACACTTCGCTCGTGTTTTCTTCCTTTTTCTTTTCATCATCTGATTTTTTAAACACTACCGCCTGTGTCTTCTCTTTTTCCTCTTCTTTTTGTAGCGATTTTAGTGACTTCAATAAAAATTTAATTTTGAATAAAAGTGTTTTGGGATTCACCGGCTCCGCCATATGCTCCGTCAATCCCAGCTTCATCAGTTTATTCATTACGTCAGAAGGAATCTCACTAACACTCAAAAGTAAAACCTTTGATTGAAATTTCTTTATATACTTGCTGTTACTTTTGAGTAGCATTGCACATTTTTTAGGAGAGGATACTACCGTCAAGGAAGGGCCAATAGTTGGCAGCAGTTGATTTATCTCTTCACCTTCCACTACCTCATATATTTCAAAATTCTTATCTTCGACCTCAGCACCATCATCGATCTCTTCTTGCGTTGGATCCTTTTTGCTTAATATCTCCCGTGTCAAACTTTTAAGTTTTTCTGCGGAAGGAGAAAGAGGAGAAAAGTATATTAGTGGCCGTTTATAATCCATAGCATGTTATCGTTATTTTCCAACAAAATTTGAGCTAATTTTCAGAGGTAATAAAAGGATAACGGTACTTTCTGACAAACAATTCCCGAGAAGATTTGTTCAATTTAAAAAATGGTTTTTTAGGAAAATTTTTCTCAAGGTATTTTTTCTGCTTCCGAAGAACTCTTTGCTGAACCCAAGATTGGGAGCGGCAATATTAACCAACAAAGCAATAGCAGTAAGCTTGTTGATCCTCATGGTTATACCGGGGATTAGTTCCAGTACGGGGCGCTAATACAAGGAGGATTTCAATGGGTTTACGTATTAACACCAACGTCACGTCTTTGTCCGCACAACGAACATTAGGCGTCAACAGCGCAGATCAGGAGAGAACGCTATCGAAGCTATCTTCTGGTACCAGAATCGTACGCGCTGCCGATGATGCCGCCGGATTGGCAATCAGTGAAAAATTGAAAGCACAAATCCGAGGCGTAACTCAAGCTGGCCGAAATGCTAACGATGGTATTTCGTTAATTCAGACCGCAGAAGGTGGTATGAATGAAATTTCGAACATCTTGATCAGATTACGCGAATTGTCCATCCAATCTGCCTCTGACACAGTGGGAGATGCTGAGAGACAATTTACCAATTTAGAGTATCAAAATTTGAAGCAAGAGATTGAAAGGATTTCTCAAGTTACCGAATTCAACGGCAAGAAGTTGCTGAACGGAACTGGAGAATCTTATGATTTCCAAATCGGCATTAATAACGATTCTTTCCAAGATAGAATCCGTTATAACGCTGGAATCACAAACTCCACCATGGAAGGATTGGGAGTTGCAAGCTTAAGTGTTTCAAGCAAAGAAGAATCGCAAGGAAGCTTAGCAGTACTAGATGATGCAATTCAAAAAATCTCTGGCCAGCGAGCTGAATTAGGTGCGGTGCAGAACCGACTATCATCCACCATTCAAAACTTGCAAGTGTCTTCTGAAAACTTGAATGCTGCAAATTCTCGAATCAGAGATACTGACTATGCTGCGGAGACAGCACAAAATACTCGTTTGAACATTATGACACAAGCTGGTACCTCGGTATTAGCGCAAGCTAACTCTCAAGGGTCAGCGGCCCTTAAGTTAATTGGATAATAGAAAGTTGTTATAATTTTCAAAATTAACTGTTAACATCACAGAGGCCTTTCGAATGAAGGGCCTTTGTTTTTTTATTAATAAACCCGAGATACTCCATGCATGAATTAGCACTGGCCCAATCCCTGATTGAAACAGTCAATGATTTGGCAATACGAGAGCATTTCAAAAAAGTTATTTCATTAACCATATCCGTGGGTAAACTCTCTGGCGTAGATAGTGATAGCTTATCATTTTGTTTAAATGAAGTGGTGAAAAATAGCATCCTGGAACAAGCAAAACTTTACTTCGAAGATGTTCCGATTAAAATAAGATGCACTTCTTGTAAAAAAGAGTCAATCCTTGATGAATTTCTTTTGGACTGTCCCAATTGTCACTCGTTAGAAGTTAGTGTTATAAGTGGTAGGGAATTTTATATAAAAGATCTAGAGGTGGAAGATGTGTAAAGATTGTGGATGTCACGAAGGTAATCAGCGATCCCTTTTACAAATGGGGACAACAACGCCCCTTCTCGCAACCCGCAAAATTATTTTATCCGAACAAAGTATTTTGGCAAAAAATGATAACATCGCGGCCAGTAATCGTAATTGGCTTACAAAAAACAATATTGCCTCCGTAAATATTATGAGTTCTCCTGGAGCAGGAAAAACTTTTTTATTAGAAAAAACACTTACAGAATTAAATAAATATAAAAAGGTTTCTGTTTTGGTAGGTGACCAACAAACGGACCAGGACTATCAGCGTCTAAAAGATCATGGTGCACGGGCAAAGCAAATCAATACGGTTAGCGCCTGTCATCTTGACGCCTCCATGATTCAAAAAGAACTCGAATCTTTTGTCTCTCCTAATGATGATCTTCTTATTATCGAAAATGTTGGCAACTTGGTATGTCCGGCGGCCTTTGATTTAGGAGAAGGTAAAAGAGTGGCCATGCTCTCGGTGACAGAAGGAGAAGATAAACCAATTAAATATCCAGTTCTTTTTAACAAGGCCGATTTAATTTTGATCTCTAAAATAGATCTTCTTCCTCATCTGGATTGGGAACTAGATCTTGCCCATAAATATATTCGACAGATTAACCCGACAGCAAAAATTATCGAACTCAGTGCCAAAAACGGCACTGGCCTAAAAGCGTGGTTCAATTTTTTATTGGAAATATAAATTCATTAGGAGGATTTTATGAAAGTTAGTTACAAGGATCTAGGACTAGTCAACACCAAGGAAATGTTTCGCCAAGCGTTTATTGGTAAATTTGCCATTCCGGCATATAACTTTAACAACATGGAACAACTACAGGCCATCGTCTCCGGCTGTGCCGAGTCAGATTCTCCTTTTATTTTGCAGGTATCTAGCGGTGCTAGAAAATATGCCAATCAAACCTTACTTCGTTATATGGCACAGGGTGCTTCCGAACTTTTAAAAGAGTTAAATCCCCATCTAAAATTTGCTCTCCATCTTGATCATGGAGATACCCTAGAACTTTGTAAATCTTGCATTGACACAGGATTTTCTTCGGTAATGATTGATGGTTCTCATCACTCTTTCAAGGATAATGTTGAGCTCACCAAAAAAGTTGTGCAATATGCCCATGATCACGACGTTACTGTCGAAGGCGAATTGGGAGTATTGGCCGGGATTGAAGATGATGTAGTTGCCGCCCACTCCACCTATACTCGGCCAGAAGAAGTTGAAGAATTCGTTAAAAAAACCGGAGTTGACTCACTGGCCATCTCTATCGGTACCTCGCATGGTGCCAACAAATTCAAGCCGGCACAATGCACGAAAGGCCCGGACGGCACCTTACTTCCTCCACCACTTCGCTTTGATATTTTGGAAGAAGTCGAAAAGCGCATTCCAGGATTTCCGATAGTCTTGCACGGAGCTTCCTCGGTAGTCGCAAAGTATGTAGATATGATAAATAGTTCCGGTGGAAAAATTGAAAATGCTATTGGCATTCCCGAAGAACAGTTACGCAAGGCGGCCCGTTCTGCAGTTTGTAAAATTAATATTGATTCAGATGGACGCCTAGCATTGACGGCCATTATAAGAAAAGTATTTAAAGATAATCCGAAAGAATTTGATCCAAGAAAATATCTAGGCCCGGCCCGTGATGAACTCAAGGCCATGATTGTTGCTAAAAATAACAACGTATTGGGTTCCGCAGGGAAGGGAAAAATTATCTTCGGCTAATCTCAAATCTTTAAGAGGGAGGCCGTAATGTCCTCTCTCTTTTCAAAACTCAACGAATGGTAGTTCATTCCGCCCTTTCCAAGCATTGAGCGAAATATTAAATCCATCAAGCTTTTCGCTTGGAATTTCTTCTGATTCATTTTTGGAATCCGACACATCAATCTGCGCGTAGGTTAATAACCCTCCATCTCTAATTCGCTCAAAATCCAAGTAGTGCATATCCACCCACGTCCCTGTATTAATAAAAACTTTTCCATCAGGATAAACCTTATGTGCCGGCATATGCGTATGGCCCATAATTAAAACGTTGGTTCCCGGATTTTTTTTTATAATATCGTAAGTGATGGCCTCATAATCTTTAAAAACAAAAAAGTCATCGCGCAAATATGCCCATACTGTTTTAAAATTTCTCTGCTGTTTAAAAACATATAAAAAACGAATCATAAAAAAATAGTAAAGTGAGGAAAAAATGAACCTTATAGTAAAAAGTGAATCATAAATTAACCCATTAATTAAAAATTTCTTAATCGGTCTAACCGCATCTATCTCACTTTTTTCCTCTTTAAACTTATTTAAAATTCTCGTAACAAAATAAGAACCCCAGGGAGGTAAAAAATATTTCGCCCCTTCCTCATCCTCAATAATTGATTTTTTAAAATCGATATTATTAGAAATATCATATTCATGGCCATGCTTTACTAACACTCCCGCCACCGGAATATATTCACCGCTGGGACGCAAGAGAACCTCTACATTTGACCGAGATTTAACTGGAAGCTGTTCAAAAAAATAATTTCGCAATGACTCAAAAACTAACTCGGCATCATGATTACCTATGATATAGACTATCTTTTTTTTCTTACCTCCTGCAAATTTGCCCAGCGCCTCGATAACTTCTCGATGGGCATTAATGGCCATTTTAAACTTTTCCAAAGAGGCCTTTTCACTCCAAAACTCATCATCGAAATATTTCACAAAAGGAATGGCCAAAAAATCAAAAACATCTCCATTTAATATCAATTCAACCTCTCGACTTCCATAGTCTCCTGTCGAATAGTATTCAAACAGATCAACTAACTCTTTATCGTAATGAAACTCCTCTAAATGATTCCGCCTTCCACTAACGATAGCACCGGCACCTAAATGTAAATCAGAAAGAACAATAATTGTTTTTTCAACTCTATCTTTTTGGAGGAATCTCATAGGTTTTTTTCCCGAACTTTAATTCAACTTCCTGAAAGGCCGGAACAAGAGGAACAAAGAAAACAGACTCTTTGCTAATAGCATCAATTTTCACGGAGACACTCTCTTCCGAGTCAATAGTGACAAACTGTAAAACTTTTCCAGAAGCAGTAACTACTTTACCCAGTAGTCTGGCCAAGGTTTTATTTGAAATAATAACTGTAATCCCTGGAGTGTATTGCTCTGGGGCCAACACTTTAATGTAAGTATCATGGGCCTGAATCCAAAAAGACTCTGAGCGTTCTTCCGATAAAAGAGGAGATGATAAAAATATAATAAATGTCATAATCGACATTGTATAAAATCTCATCCTCGCACATATAAACAAATCCATCACTTGCCCCCACTCTCATATTAACAGGTATTACACCAATTAATTACGTACGGAAAAAGTTACCGCTGGCCTCAAATTTATAGAAAAAAAATGATACATGCCTTTTAAATTTCCGATCTAATAAGTGCCATTTTGGTAATTAAAGGTCTCTCTTATGTGGAAAAAAATTTTAAACTACATTTTTCTTTCGAAAGATAAACGCTATCAATCCCGACTATCTACCTCTACTACTAGCGAGGCCTTTTTTGAAGAACTTCTACTTTCTCCTCATCACCAGTGGATTTTATCCAATAAATATTTATCTCGATCCTTCTGGACATTAGTCGAGAAAATTGATCAAAATATTCTTCAAAAACTAACCGCCAACAAAAAAAAATTACTCTTTATCCAGGCCAGCGGCCGTCTAAGTTGTGCCCTCTCCTCAATTGAGAATTCTCATATAATAATAATTTTCCCAGACCTTTATAAAATACTAACCTCTGCCGCCCCAGATCGCGGCATTGCTATCTTACTTCATGAAATTGCTCATCTGGCGCTTGATCACTCATACAAAATAATTGATCCTATGCAGGCACAATTTGAGGCCGATAAATTTGCGGCCATGTGCGGATATGCCAAACATTTAAAGGATGTTTTGGAAGAATTCCCCGATAATCCTGATTGCCAAGACAGAATACGTTCAATACAGGGATATTTATAAATAAACAGCCCACCACTCTCTTTCAAAAGCATAAACTATTTTGTATATTGCTAACCTATTTTTACAAATAACCAAAACTAGAAAAAGTATCATTACAATCAAAAGGTAGGGTGTTTCATGTCTAATTTTTTTGAAAACTATTATAAGCATGTTGAAGAGCGCAAAAAACAAGGTATTCCGCCATTGGCCTTAACTGATAAGCAAATGTTGGAGGTCGTTGAACTTTTACAAAATATACCTAGCGGCAAAGATAACGAACTACTTGATCTTATCTCCAATCGCGTAAATCCCGGAGTCGATCCGGCCGCCAAAGTCAAAGCAGATTTTTTGCTTGAGGTTATTCATAATAATAAGAAGTGCAAAATCATCTCTCCTGAAATGGCAATCGAGCTTTTAGGACACATGATTGGAGGGTACAATTTAGAAGCATTACTTTCTATTGTTAAAGGGAAAGATGATAAATTGGCCCAACTTTCTGCTAACGCACTAAAAAAAATGCCCTTATCCGTAAATATTTTTGAAGAGATAAATTCTTGGGCCAAAACAGGTAGCAAGTTGGCCAAAGAAATTATTACTAGCTGGGCCAATGCAGAATGGTTTACCTCTCGCCCCTCCATTCCAAACAAAATTACCAACGTAATTTACAAAGTAAACGGTGAAATCAACACTGACGATTTTTCTCCGGCCTCTCACGCCTTTACTCGCGCAGATATTCCGCTTCATGCCCTCTCCATGGGAGGATCACTCTTCCCTCAAGGCCCTGCTGATATAAAAAAATTAAATGAAAAACATAAGCTCCCAGTATGTTTTGTCGGAGATGTTGTTGGTACTGGCTCTTCTCGCAAATCTGCCTGCAATTCTCTTTTGTGGTTTATTGGTGAAGAAATAAAGCATGTTCCAAATAAAAAAAGTGGCGGAGTTATATTGGGTAGCACCATCGCGCCAATTTTCTTTAACACTGCCGAAGATTCTGGCGCCCTACCTATTCAAGTTGACGTAACCAAGCTGACAACCGGACAAGTGGTAAATATATATCCACTTAAAGGGGAAATTTGTGATGAAAAAGATAAAGTTATTTCTAAATTTTCTATTCGACCAGTCACTCTACTTGATGAATACAAGGCCGGAGGACGGGTTCCATTAATTATTGGAAAACAACTAACCGAAATGGCCCGCTCTTCTTTAAAACTATCCTCGCTAGAGTCTAGTGGTATTTTTACAAATCCCGACAATCCAACGCCATCTGCCAACCAAGGCTATACGCTGGCACAAAAGATAGTAGGAAAGGCCTGTGGCATGAAAGGAGTACTTCCCGGAACTGCCTGCCTTCCCAAAATGACCTCTGTTGGCTCGCAAGATACCACTGGCCCGATGACTGCCAGCGAGTTAGTAGAATTGGCATGTCTAAAATTTAATGCGGACTTAGTTATGCAATCATTTTGTCATACTGCCGCCTATCCAAAACCATCTGACGTAAAAACACACAATTCACTTCCATCTTTTATCAGCAAACGTGGTGGTATTTCCCTTCGTCCGGGAGATGGAGTTATTCACTCTTGGCTTAATCGACTTCTGATTCCGGACACCGTAGGAACTGGTGGTGATTCTCACACTCGTTTTCCCATTGGTATTTCCTTTCCTGCAGGTTCAGGACTGGTTGCCTTTGCCGCGGCCATTGGCTCAATGCCTCTTGACATGCCAGAAAGCGTACTAGTTCGCTTCAAGGGTAAATTACAACGTGGAATTACTCTGCGCGATGTCGTTAATATGATTCCCTATCAAGCTATCAAGCAGGGCCTTCTAACTGTGGCCAAAGAGAATAAGAAAAATATTTTTGCGGGCCGCATTTTAGAAATGGAAGGCCTTCCAAACCTTACTGTTGAACAGGCCTTCGAACTAACTGATGCCTCTGCCGAGCGCTCGGCCGCGGCCGCGACCATAAAACTAAACCGAGACACCATTGAAGAGTTTTTACACTCCAATGTTGCCCTCATGCAGGCCATGATTGAAAATGGTTACGAAGATAAAAGCACTCTGCAAAAACGCATTAATGATGTTAACGATTGGATAAAAAATGGCAAACTGATGGAGGCCGATCACAACGCTGAATATGCGGCCGTAATTGATATTAATCTTGATGAAATGAAAGAACCTATTTTGGCCTGTCCTAACGACCCAGATGATGTAAGGCCACTATCGGCGGTGGCCGGAGATAAGGTTCATGATGTATTTATCGGTTCATGTATGACCAACATCGGCCATTTTCGTGCAACGGCCGCAGTATTAAAAAGCAAAGGCTTTGCTAAAACAAAACTATGGCTCTGTCCTCCAACAAAAATGGATAGCGATCAGTTAAAAACAGAAGGACTCTTCTCTGTTTTCTCCGAGGCCGGAGCACGTATTGAAATTCCTGGCTGTTCACTCTGCATGGGTAATCAGGCACGCGTAGATGATGGCGTTACTGTGTTTTCAACCTCTACTCGCAATTTTAATAATCGCATGGGAAAAGATGCCAAGGTATATCTCGGATCAAGCGAGTTAGCGGCGGTAGTGGCACTTCTGGGAAAAATTCCAACTCTTAGTGAATATCTGGAAATCTCTTTGCCAAATATTCAAGGAAAAGAAAATGATATTTACAAATATCTCAACTTTCACCAAATGAATAATTTTAAAGTTTAGAGAAATCACTTACTGAGTAGGCCATTGAAAAGTTCTTTTTTATCCGGATGCGCTTTAATAGCATCAAAAGTAATATTTTCAATGGCCCCCATATCTCGGCCAAGCGAAAGAGAGGTTTTGATGACAATCTCAAAAACCCGATGATCTTTTATTCCCTTTTTTAAAAGCGAAGAACCAAGATTAAAGGCCCTCCCAGGATCTTCTGTCTCATAAACTATTTCCAGCTCCATAATGCTAAAATCGGCAGCATCGGTCTGATCATTAGAATACTCCTCCAAAACCTGTTGCGCCTTATTTTTTGCCCCCACCTGTAAAAGACTCTTTATAACACTGTATAAAATTTCCCTTTTGCCATCACTTAATTTGGCCGCCTCCATTAAGGCATTAACCCCATTTTCTTTATCTTGTTTGGCGATTAAATATTTGCCACACACCGCTAGACCGGCCGCCAAATGCTTCTTAACGGCATCGGTTTTCTCCTCTAGTCCAGAAAAAATCTTGCAGTAATTTACCACATCCTCATATTTATGATTCGTAATCGACAAGCGCACCAGATCAGCAATTTTATTGGGATTGACGGGATAATTTTCAATTAGTTTTTTACTAAAAGTATATGCATCCTCATAGCGCTTCATTTGCATAGACAAATCAATCAATCCTTTTATGCAATTATAACTTTTATTATTACTCTCCAACCCCTTACGATAGGCCGCCCTGGCCTCCTCCAATTTGTTCAGCCTAACATAAGTATTTCCCAGCCAAGCATTGGCCAGCGATACATCCTTGCTTAAAGTTGTAGCATAATCAAACATTTGCTGGGCAGTGTTGTACTGAGCAAGTCTAAATTTTTCTTTTCCATCTTCAACCGATTTCATGTAAGCATCCATATCCACTTTGTGTGTCAACGACAATAATACTGAATTGCGAACGGCCTCATAGGTGATCGGCTGAGAAAAAAAAGCATCTATGTCGTAATCCAAGACCATGGCAGCAATGGCCATAGAATTTTTCTCTGACAATACATAAAAACCACCATGTAAACGATTAGGGATTACTTCTAGGTGCGCTTCTAGTAGCTCCACAAAATTTTTTCGATTGGCCTCAAAACAGGAGAATATATAATCCGGCCGATCTTTTTTTATAATTTCTAGCGCACTGTGGAAATCGGCGGCAACAACTTGCTTTCCACTCTCTATGCCAAACTCCACCATCAATCGCCGAATAGTTGTTCGCACAGAAGTCGAAGGCTCAAAAAGCATCATCTTCTTCGACTTAAAATACTTTTTGTGCTTTTCTTCAATCTCTGCCACTAGCTATTCCTCGCCCCCGACAAACGATTTATTTTGTCTTGTATCTCTACATATTGAGTCACAAATTTTTCCCATTTGGCCGCATCAAATTGAGTCAATTCAATCTCTACGCAATTACACGTTAAACAATTTCCTTCCTCTTTCTCTTTTTTATTAATATCCAAATTATCTATGCTAGTTATAGCAACCACTCTACCAATAACTTCTAAGGAGCCTTTAATCCCTCCTTGTAATGGCAGACGCGAAATAGTTTTTTTCATAGGGTAAGGGAATATAAAAAGATCCAAAAAATGAGAAATGCGACAACTATTTTGTGGCAATCTTAACGTTATACTAGTGTTACTAATTTCAATAATAGCAATCTGTTCAGAATCCACAATTTCTGTGCCTGAAGTATTATTACGCAATAGCACAGTGCTCTTAACTAATTTAAAATCATCTGGATTAATTATCTCACTCAGCAAATCTTTTCCCATCACACACCCAAAGGTAAAAGAATACTCTCGATTATATGAACGCAAACTAAAGTTTAATCTTTTTGGAGAAATTTTATAGAGGGAAATTCTTGTCGATAATAAATAACGGTGTCATAAAATAAAAAGTAACTACTTCTAACCGTTATTCACCTCATCACCACTTGGCCATTCAGAAATTTGCGAAAATCGCATATAAACTCCTTGTTTGAGAAAAACAAGTTGACTAGTAACCATGCGGTTACTATCATTTTAAATCAATATAACATCGACATGGTAAAAAGGCAAGAATAAAGTAACCGAATGGTTACTTTATTTAACAAGAGATGCCAAAACGACACCAGAGGATCTTTTTATGAAAAGAGCAAATGTAAGAAACTCCCAGTTAACTAAAGATTCCATAAAGATAAGCGCTGCAAATCTCTTTATTAAAAAAGGATTTTATGGAACCTCCATTAGTGACATCGTAGAAAATAGTGGCCAAAACAAACGCATGATCTATCACCATTTCGGTAGCAAAGAGGCCCTATATCAGTCCATCTACAACGAAAAACTAGGCCAGTTCTATGGAATTCTCAACTTAACAATTCCCGATATTAGTTCTTTATCCTCGGCCATAGAGATCAAAGATTGTCTAAATAAGCTTGCAATTGAATTTTTTAATATGCTTGCAAGGGATAATGATTTTGTTCGCATGATGGCCTGGAATGAAATTGAAATGGATCAAACCCTCTCGGCGGGCATTTGGGAAAACATTACCTCAAAAATATTTGGCCGAATCAAAAAAATCCTACAACTTGCCAAGCAAAAGAAAATAATAAATAACGATCTCGATCCGGATAATCTCTTGATTGGTATTCTTGGCATCATCTCTTCCTACTTTGCCAATGCGAAACTTACGGCCCATCTACTTGAGTCAGATATCCGCAGCGAAAATAATTTAAACAAACACCGTCAATTGATTCATCTTATAATGGATGCTGCAATCAAAACTTAATCAACAGAAAAGAGATCCATGGCCATCTCTGTCAGCGTGGTCCGTACTTGCGCTGCTAAATTGTGAATAATGGCCTTGTTCTGTTCATCCATATAGCATGCACGATTAATTTCAATCTGAATATTATTCATCCTGGGAAGAGTATTTATATATTTTGTTATAAATCCCCCCTTGTAGGGATCATTGAGGGATGGTGAATGGCCGTGCCTTTGTAACAAGTGCATGGCCTTATTTTTAAAATCCTCACTACATGTTTTTCCTTCTAGATCCGAGACGCAAAAATCTGGCCGTACCATACTTTGCAGGGGATTATTTTTTAAATGATATGCAGTAGGTCTAGATGGCATGCTATGAAGATCAATAACTGGAAAGGGCCGGTCTTTCAACCTTTCGCTATGGAACAAAAGTGTCTCTTTAAGTTTATTATAATACGGGCGGTAATAGCGTTTCAAAAGATCTTCTTCTATATCTTTGGGAACCTCTTTAACGGTCAGATTATTTCCAAAAGTATTCTGCTTCCAATTTAGTACTGCAATATTTTCCGCACGATTAAGATCAACACAAACTCTATGAATTTTTGCAACCAGTATCACTACCCCAAAATCCAAAAGACGATCTTTGTCGATCAAATCGTATACTTTAAAATCAACATCTTCGTTTATGTCTACAAGCGACTTGGTTAGAAATTCTTTAAACTCATCCGGAATCACCATGCCCGCATGAGGAATTGAAATCAATCCTCTTACTTTTGTTTGGGAATCTGACTTTTGATATAGATCAAAAACTTCATTACTTTCAACAATGTGTTTCACAAAAAAACTCCTCTGCCAAAAGTAGAATGCCTACTTTTTTGCGTAAGAGTTTACACTTGGTTTGGAGATGATTGCAATAGGATCGAGCGGATTGCCATCGCGTCTTATTTCGAAATGAAGATGTGGGCCAGTGGCCTTACCTGTTCTGCCGAGTGTGGCAATAACTTGTCCTTTATGCACTCTAATACCCTTTCTCACAAGGTTGGCCTTATTATGCGCATAGATACTAAACAGGCCATAGCGGTGTGCAATGACTACCATATTGCCAAAGCCCGCGTACTCGCGGCCAGCATAAATTACGACACCATCACTGGTCGATATTATATTGCTGCCGGCACGGCCAGCTATATCAATTCCATTATGCTCTCTACCCCAGCGGCGCCCAAAAGAAGAGGTGATATGCTGACTACTAGGAACCGGCCAAATGAATTCGCCACTATCTATAAAAGAGTAGAGTCCATTCGGCCCTCGACGTGATAAAATATTAGGTAATATGCCGCTTTTTAGTGGGATAAAAACCCACTCCCCCTCAGAAAAACTCTTCCCCCAATTGGCCAATTCTAACTCTCTTTGTGGGACATCAAACTCCCTGGATAGCTTGGCCATCGAATCACTTTTTCCTAAAACAACATAATGGCCACTCCGAACATTAGCGCAAGAAGCGATAATAAAAAAAAGTGGGCCTAAGAGCAAAAGACGAATAAAGTGATGAGACACTAATCCCCCGATCGAACCTACTCCAAAAGATAGCAGAATTATTTCTAGCTACTTCCAATTAATTATTTTGGAGAGGCCAGTAGTATTATCGGAGCTTTTTGGTATGACATTAATTAAACTTACAGAAATCTTATTATTTTCGATAGTTACGCAATCAGACTGGGGGATCTGCTCATCTCCTAAAAGTTGCCCAGTAATCCAAAAATAAGACTGCTCGCTGGGGCCAACTCTAGTTGAAACACTGTTAGAGTATTTCCGAAAACCCACCGTGGCCAATTCCACACCCTGAATTTGTGTGCGTTCGCAATTTGGTACATTGATATTCAAAAAATGATTCGTCGTTATTTCCTCACAAACACCTTTTTCAATTAGTGAAAGCATATAGTCAGCGGCCACTTCGTAGTGAAGATGGTGGGAATAGTTGTGAATTTGTGACCTTAGCATAGAAGTGCTTAAGGCCACTGCTCTTACACCATGAAAAGTGGCCTCCCGTGCTCCGGCCACCGTTCCAGAATAATAAGTATCTTGGCCTAAATTTGCACCACGATTGATTCCTGAAATAACAAGGTCGGGAGGTTGGCCATTGTATAAAGTCGTTAGGGCCCAATAAACACAGTCCGCAGGATAACCAGAGCATCCCCAAATATTTTGTTCAACCTCACTAATAAAGAGAGGCCCACGTAAAGTTAAACCATGGCCACAGACAGAGCGTTCGCTGTCTGGGGCCACAATTTTTACCTCTGCAATTTGGGATAATTTTTCTTTTAGTACTCTAATCCCTCGCGCATTAACACCGTCATCATTGGTTAATAAAATCTTCATAAAATTGTCACCACCACTTGTTTTTTTTATTAAGCTATTCACGGCCATAAACTATTATAGCATTTGAGAAAAATTCTTTAGATGATTTTCTACTCTATTTATATCGACATTACGATAGGAAAATTCAATCTTAGGATTGATCTTAAATGCAACTCGCTGGAATGGAAAAATTTCTAGTAATGATGTAAAGATTTCCGCATCCCAATCAACGTCTAAAACAATCTCTATCTGGGTACGCCCACGTTTTGTAGATAACAATGGGAGCAAACCTTTTTTAATATCCTCGACAGTACCATTATCATAGCGATGCATCAGCGAATTATAATTCAAAATAATTCCCTTTAAATGAGAAGGCCTGTGAAATTTTTCTAAATCACTGATAACCCCTTCGTTTGTGTCATCGACATAGAGGTAAAATGGAAGATTAAATTGATTATAAAAATCTAAGTTATTTTTAAGATAAGAAAACTCTAAAAAGAAATTACTTTGCATCGTCAGATACTCTATTCCTTTTTCTTGTAGATCTTTTAGGCGCACATATAGCTTGGTCAGATCATCAACAATTTTCCAAATCATAAAATCTTTTTCATCGGCAAAATGGAGAAAAAATCTCCGCTTTGAAGAAAATTTTGAATTAATCAATTCTTGAAATTTATGCTGCGGAATAAAATTAAAACTCAGCGGGCGAAAATCAAAACCAAAATTTAAAATTCCCATGGCCGCCAGATGATTAAAGGTCTTCTCATCATAAATACCATCAATTTTTATCTCCAGACTCATGGCCACTATTATACAAACTTTCTCGTTTAAATTCTAAAAAAGATAAATCGGAAATATCTGCCAAAAAAATGCCCAAATAGGCGACTGAATACCTCATAAATATAAACTATTCGCAAGGCTGGCCAGAACTCTATAGCAACGACTGAAAGCTATTGTTATTATAGTTGATTAAAAAATTAACTGATGTTTTTAAATCATTCAAAGTACTTTCTCTGCGAAACTCCAATTTCCAACAATTATTATAAGGTGAATAAGTTACCGCAAATTCTTTTTCTGTATTTTGTTTTTTCTGTAAATTGTAATTATAAACGTAGGTAAATTTTAAAACTTCAATGGGCATAAGAGAGCCACTTATTCCTAATAATTTCTGATATCCATTTACGGCCGAGGAATATTTTTGAGTGGAGTTATATCGAAAATTCAAATCTATATTTCCCGCAGTAAAATCCTTTGATAGTTTTAAAACAAATATATGCGTATTATTATAAAAATAATATTCCGTGGCCTCGATACTATTGTTTTGCACAGAAATTCCCGCCCCCACTCGCAAACGAGTTAGCCGATCCTGCCATCTAGCATCATTGGCATTCATGACCAATCCCTGTGATAAATCAAAATGCGCCAGTTTGCTATAGCGAAAATTATTGGTCAAAAAGGTCCCATCAATTCTGGGATCAAATCTTTTTGGAGATTTCCTGATCAAAGAATTATTCCACTGCAACTCGAAAGTATTACTGAAAGGGATCTCTTTACTAGTGGCCATCGCTGACAGCTGAAACTCTTTTGCTTTAACTTCGTCGACATTATCAAAAAGGCCGTTCAACGTACTAGTATCTGTTATCTGTCTTTCAAACCTATCACTGCCATACATCTCCGTGTCGGATAAAAAATAGTGTTTGAGTTTAAATTGTTGAATATGTTTGTAGCTATTACTAGCTATCGTTACCATCTTGTTTACATACTGATCCATTGTTTCCGGCAAAGTTCCAATTATTGGTGACTCGTTTCCCTTTATCTTATTGGCCATCTCCACATCCGATTCGTCCTCTAACCTTTCTTCTTGTACTACACTATCGCTAGGAACCTCCTCGCTTAATGCAATTCCAAATATTTTTTCGAATTCGACTAAAAGTTCTGTCTCATACAGGACGGCCCTTTTGGTAAAATTATTATCTTCATCTTCCTTAGGAAAGCTGTAATGTTGATAGTCCAAAGTGGCCATAGTTTTCATATCTATCGGTCCCATGTGCCCCATGTACCAGTTCATTGCTGGCCGGAAATTAAAGCGCTGGGCATTTCTTATGAACTCTCCTTCGTTAGTATGATTTTGTCGAAAATTAGTAAAATCTCCATTTAAAGTCATACTAATTTTATGAAGCCCTAAATATCTTGTGGATATAAGTGAAAATGGTTCCATATTAAATGAGACTTTAGGAAGTATTTGTACATAGGCATCATCAAATGTTTTGCTCTTTTTTACTAACTGATTGCGATTAAAATAGCTCTCTAATGACATGTTCATAATAGAAGTGCGATAATCTACAAAACCACCTCCCCCTAATTCACTACCTCTAATTTTAGGAGAGGTAAAAAAATTAAAGTCACGCACCATGTCCAGATCACTTCCATCATTGAAGTAAATATGATGGTTAAGATTATTGCCAACGGAAAAATGATGTTCATAATCTGAGAAATGACGAAACTCATTTCTCCCAGTATCTTTGGCATCTGATGAAATTCCAATATCCGGGCGATAAATTGAATCAAACAATTGCAGTGAATTTAACTCAAACCATTTGCGATCACCGAGAACCTGTCTATACTGCCACTCCATCCCTAAACCTCGATTCCCAAAGGCAGATGGGGTAATAGTCATATCGTTGCTCGGAGAGATATTCCAAAACCATGGCTGTTGAAAAACTACTCCATTACTCCCATTAACTGAAAGGTTGGGAAACAAAAGGCCACTCTCTCTTTCTTTTTTTATGGGTAAAATTATGTAAGGAATATACATAACAATTACCCCGTTAATCTTGAAGTATGCGTGAGTTATGCGAATATATTCGTTCATTGTTATATAAACATCTTTTCCAAATATAGACCACGATTCAGGACAATCCTTACAAGTAGTATATTCAGCATCTTTCCCTTGATAGTTGTTCTCATCAACTTTTGCCAGAGTCTTTCCTAGCACAACATAGTTGTCAGACAAAATCCGGCCATTGGCGATCTCCATCTTATTTGAGCGAATATTATAATACATTTCCGAACCATATACGGTGGCCAAGGTAGATACGTAGCGAACATTGCCCATAACGACAACATCCCCCGTTAACATAGACAACGATGCTTTTTCTCCATACAACGCTTTATCTTTGAGTGTTATAACAACATTTCCCACTGCTTCATATGAATCGGTTGAGCTAATCCGGTAGGCCTTATCTGACATGATATTTATTTTATCACCTGGCCCTACGTTGATGGACTCACGGGCCGTCGCAGAGAAAAGAACAAGTATTAGAAGGCGGAGTAGTTTCATAATGAGTCAATTGAATTTTTCTGTACTTCTCCAACAAAATAGTAAGATCCGGTTATTAATATTGTACGACACTCGTTTCGACACTCTTTCAGTTGCCCTCGCCAATCAGGGATAAAAAGCAATTTTTTGCTGTTGAAATATTCCAATGCCCAATCCAGTTTCTCCCATGCAGAAAAGGCCTTGTAATGTTCAAAAACCGTCAAAACAATTTTCCCATGGTAGTGGGGAATATTACAAAGCGTATCCACCATTACTCTTATATCATCACTATCTCGCCGTGAGAACGCCATGATAATTCTGTCATAAATGAAACTGTTTGTATCAATTTGCTCTACTAACCAATGCGCCAATTTTCGCATTCCATCGATATTATGCGAGCCCACAAATGTCATTTCGCATTTGCCATAACTAATTTTTTCAAAACGTCCTTTATATGCCGGATAGTTGGCCACAAGGGGGGGGCCCAATCCCAATGATGTTTCATAAACATATTGGGCCAATTTTTTATTGCGCGCAGAAAAATTATCTGAATGTACACTAATTCCGCCAGCAAAAAGATCTATCCAGTCAATTTGCCGTATTTGACAATAAGTCGCAGTCAAATCTTGGCAATATTTTAATTCAAGTGAAGTGATTAATTTTTTTTGGGGGCGAGCAATCGGAAGTTTTTCATGTAAAATTTGACGATACGTTTTTCCTAGAATTTCTTGGTGTTCACGAGAGATCGAGGTAATAATTGCTACATCCGCATCCAACAAATTTACCGCATCAAAACGCCCACCAATTCCTACTTCGAAAATTATATAATCTAATTCTTGTGATAATAGTGTCCTTTTCAAAAAAATATAGAATAAAAATTCGTAATAGCTAAACTTTGCGCTTGCCAGCAACTCTCCATTTTCCCGCATAAGGTCAAACAGCTCATCGATATCAATATTAATACCATTAAATCGAAACCTTTCTGTAATTGACAAAATATGAGGAGATGTCCATAGTGCGACATTTTGTTTTCTACTAGTAAGAAGATATTCCAGGGTGTGCGCAGTTTCCCCTTTACCGTTAGTGCCACCAACTGTAATGATTTTCACTTTTGATTTTGCAATCTGAGTAACCAGAGGTTCAAAGAATTTTGAAATTCTCTCTAATCCAGGACTATATCTTTCCGTGCTGCAATGATCATCCAGCCAGTCAGAAATAATGTTTTCCATCTCTTTGTTAAATTTAAGTTGAGGTGAGTTGGCGGTGGAAGTCATCGCTATGCCATCTAAAAAATGTAACTGGTGTCGTCAGTACCCATAACATTTAATCGGTCGCAGCCAATATCTTTTATCTCTCTGAATAGTTGATCTTGATAGTTTGGCTTTAAATGGCCAACAAAAATTTGAATATCTGGAGGCATTTTAGCAATCTCTATTTTTAAATCATTAGGGGTCATGTGTTGACTATTTAAGGCAACCTTTTGCAAATGGTTTGGGAAACTACATTCCGTAAACACCCCTCGCAATTTATCATAGCGTTTAGCAATCTCCCAAATACGTTGAGTCGGGCCAGTATCCTGAGTAAATAGTAGTGCAACATTTCTTTTTTCGACTATGAAACCAAATGCATTTCCAGGATGATTAACTTTAACCGGAAAAATTTTGTATTCTCCTAAAACTAATTCCTGTTCTTCCATCAGATCATTAAAGCGAATGGTCGGATTGGTGATGCTGGGAATTTTAGAAAAATCTGGCCAAATAACATCATTCATTAAATATTTTTGAATGGCCTCTTTAACTGAAGTTCCCGCATAAACTTCGAAAGGGGAATCCTTTAGTCCAAAGCAATTATCACAAAGATAGGCCATTTCATTAATATGATCAAGATGTGGGTGGGAAATTAAAATGTTCTGGATTGCCACTTGCTCAGAAATCAGCAACCCAGTAGCAACCGAACCGGCGTCAATCAATAATTTGCCATCTATCAGGTAAGAGGTCGCTTTAAACTCTGGCGATACCCCTCCATGGCAACCGACAACTCTTACAAGCATCACACGCTCCAAGTAATGCGCCAAACAAATGTACATTTAATATTCTATGTTACATCTTGATGCTACGCAAATAATTTATGGCAGTTTATAAAAATAATTATTCTTCTCGGCCAGACGTTAGTTTTGAGTAAATTTCATTTTGTGAACGATTTAAAATTAATGCAAAAATTTTACTTAAAATTTTATTACGTTTTCCACTCCCCTCTAAATAGTCTGTGGCCAATTTAGTCAAGGCCTCTTGCTCCAGCGTAAAAATTTGTTTTTTACAAATATTATTATGAACCAGCACTACAAATTCTCCCTTTATAACAATTTCATCTTTCACCTGTGCAAACTCAGATGCTTTAAAACGATAAACTGATTGGAACATTTTGGTTAATTCTCTGGCCACTACAATATTTGCACTAGGAAGTTGTTTGCTCAAAAGTTCTAGTGTTTCAATTAAACGGCCACCGGCCTCAAAAAATACTTTTGTTCCATTTATATTATTCCACTCTCGAAATAAGGCCGATTGCTCTTCCCGGCTTCGTGATAAAAATCCATAATAAGAGAATGGGGTAACAGGAAGTCCGGCCATTTCTAAGGCAACAATCACAGAACTAGTTCCAGGAATACTTTCAATCTCCAGTCCATTATCTATCACGGCCGCCACTAGTGGATACGCAGGATCAGAAATTATTGGACTGCCGGCCTCAGAAAGATAACAAACATCATCTCCTCGCTTGAGATATTCTATTATTGCTTTTATTTTTACGTCCGCAGAATGATCGTGATATGAGTTGATCTCTTTTTTACTAAAATCAATTCCCAGTTTTGTTAAAAGATTTTTTAAGGACCGCGAATCCTCTGCAAAAAACAAACTTTTCTGCTCAAGAATCTCCTTTGCCCGATAAGTTATGTCGGCCAAATTGCCAATTGGAGTTGAAATTAAATAAAGTTTTGCCAAAAAAAATCTCCTCTGCGTGTAAATATCCTAAAAGAAAGAAGCAAAAGTTTCCTCTCCCTCAAAAATTCAGCATTGAGTGATAGTATAATACGCAGTGCCGTTGGTCTAATATTAACAAACGCTATCGGCCAACTCTTAATTGGTCCAAGGAGTAAATATGTCTATGCAAGCACAGATCAATATCGACGCTCGAGGAGATATCACCGTAAAAATGGAAGGAGGACTAAATTTTGAAAATACAGTTCCATTGCGCGCAGAATTAGAATCATTAAAATCTCAAAATCCAAATTCCACTATCACTTTAGATATGAATAATATAGATTTCGTCGGTTCATCGGGAATTGGAGTTTTTGTAGAAACAATAAAAGCAATGAATAGCAAACGACAGCAAATTAAACTGCAAAATGTAAAAAGTGAATTTTTAAAAGTCTTTAAACTATTTAATCTTGATGCGATGGAGTTAATTGTCAAAGAATTTGAAAATGATGAAACAGAATTTTTAAATCAAAATATTGGAAACAGAAAGCAGACCTTTCAAAACTAAATAGCACGTTGAGTAACTTGCTTAAAATTGAAATCTAAAAAGGTTAAGATAAAATTCAGGCGAGATTCGCTTTTTTCCACCTGTAAGCGGATTAATTCCACTTGCCGGAGTATGCTGTTTTTCCATTTCAAAGTATGGATCCCAAGATTGATAATACCCTCCTCCTGAGTCATAGGGATTCAAGTTTGGGTCATAGATATCTTTGGGACGTCCAGCACTATTTTTTTTCATATAATAGCTACTTACGACATAACCTCCAAAAAACATTCCCGCATATAGGCCAAGCGATGCACCCTGCGAAATAGAACGGCCGCCGGTATCAAATGCCATTTGAGAAGCTAGACCTAATAAAGCTCCACAAACAGTACCGTACCCGGCCATAGTCAAAAGTGCAGAAATTTTCGGATCAATCTCTGCCTCAACGCGAGAAGGAATCACTACGGAAAGCGAGAAAACTAAAAACAATATGGCAAATATGCGATTAATGACAAACTCCTGAGTATTAAATACTCTTTCGTCTTTAATTATACATGTAATAGGATAAAAAACCTTACACTGTTTGGCAAAATTCTTTTGCACCAAATAGATATATTAGTTGAACATTAAGATCAAAAACTTTGGCCAAAAATTCTGCCGCCAACTGCAGACGCAAGCGCTGTCCTCTCTTGACCACTACACTGTTTTTAACTTCATATAGTTTTATAATAAATTCCCCCTCTGCCCCCCTAACAAAACTAGCGATATCGATCTGACCTAACCCTAAACTTCGAAGCAAGGAAGGAGAAATAAGCAATGGAATCTCTTTTTGATGTATTATTTTTGAATGAAAAATTTCTAGTTCAAGGCCTCGTTCCATCATCATCGACATATTCTTTTACTCCTCTAAAAGTTTTTCGATGAATTGGTGTAACCCCCAAACTCGCAATTGCCCCTAGGTGCTTTGCCGTCGGATAGCCTGCATTTTGTGCAAAATCATATCCCGGATATTTTAAATCTAATGCCTTAAAAATCTCATCCCGATATACTTTGGCCAAAATAGATGCCAAGCCTATCAAGACAGACTTCGCATCTCCCTTTACTACCGGTGTTATCGAAACCAAATTCGCTTCCGGCGAATCCAGTTTAAAGGCACGATTACCATCTATCAATAAAATACCTGGTATATTTACACCAATCGTCTGCCAAGATCTCACAAAGGAGTTCTTCATGGCCTGCATAGCTGCATTCAGAATATTAATTTGGTCAATGCATTCTGCGGAAACCTCATCCAAACAAGTAATAATTTTAATTTTTTTATTCAAAGAGATAATAATTGCTCGTTCAATCGAAAGTTGTCGAATGTCTACACCCAAAAGATTTAATATCTCTTTGCGCTTCTTATCGGTCAATTTTTTTGAATCCGTAACCCCGATCTGGCGCAACCCCTTTACTACCAGCGAAAGATCTTCTTCCGCAGATTCTTGTTCTAAAAAAAGTAAAGCTGAGGCACCAACTACTTGACCGGCCAACGGCCCTCGGCCAACCTCATCTGCTCCGGCCAAGAAAAATTTAGGGAAGTTTGCTTTCAATTGGCCTAAGTATTCGAGATCAACATTAGCGTTAAGCATAAATATGGCCCATAAAAAAACGCCTCGAAAAGATCCGAGGCGTTTTGAGTAATTATTATCTCATCACTCTAGCTATTAAATCAGTCTAGTCACGTTTTTCATAATCAATTGCAATACGTGCAGACTTGCCTTCTCTTTCGCGTAGGTAGTAAAGCTTAGCTTTTCGTGGACTACCTTGTTGTACAATCTCAACTTTTTCTACGGCAGGTGAATGAAAAGGAAAAACCCTCTCTACTCCCAGTCCCGCAGAAATTTTTCTCACTCTAAAAGAGCCGTTAATCTTATCACGTCTTTTGATGCCCATACAGACACCTTGAAACAACTGAATTCTAGTCTTAGCACCCTCAGTTACTCGCACCGAAACTGAAATGGTGTCACCTGGTTTAAAATTTGGAAGTTCTTTTACTTTGGCATTTAAATGGTCGCGATTGACAATGTCTACAAGGTTCATAACCTTCTCCTTAACAGGGCCCTCTTAAATTAACAAAAAAAGAGAGCAATTATATTATGACTCAGAGGCCTCCGCGTAGTCGATCCAGGTAAATCGCCACTGCCGATCTTACAGATAGATGGTTGTAGTTATCACTAACCGGGCCAGTAATGGGCCTTAACCTATAATCCGCTTGATTTATCAAAGAGGCATGCAGTCCCCAGCCTGTACCAAATAGCAGTAAATATGGGCCTTTGTCAATCTCCATCTTCTGTCGAAGATCAGATGCCGCCCCATCAAAACTACTAAAATTTGCTCCGGTCACAACTACAATCGGTGGAGTTCCTCCATTTGCCACAGAAATGGCCGCTATCGCCTCCTCCACAGAAAAACTAAGCTGTGCAACAGATAATGCATTTTGCCGATCAGGATTATAGGCCGCCGCCTTATCTTCCTCCCAATGGCCCAAAATGCGAGAAACTAGTTCATGCTGAATTTTAAGCGGAGTAATAATAAAATATTTCTCCACCCCAAAACTCTTGCAACTTCTAGCAATATCATGAATATCCATATTGGTAACGGAAGTAGTAACTGTATTGCCACGCTTATTGTTAATGGGATAGTGAACTAGTCCCAGATAAAGTTTTGAATTAATCTTTTCCACTTTTATTCCCAACCTTTTGAGTGGCCTTGCCAGATAATTTATTAAACTTCAAAAAAAGATCTGGCCGATATTGTTTAGTTAATGCCAACTTTTCTGCCAAATGATATTCAGCAATTTTTTTATGATTTCCAGACAACAAAACTTCTGGAACCACAACGCCTTCAAACTCCCTCGGTTTAGTATATTGGCCATTTTCTAACAAGTAATCTTCAAAAGAGTCTTTTTGTGAACTCTCCCGATTCCCCAATACTCCCGGAAGGTAGCGCAAGGCAGAATCTAAAATTGCCATGACCGCAATCTCTCCTCCCGTCAACACATAGTCGCCTATGGAAATCTCCTCATCAACATATTTTTGCAGAAATCTTTCGTCAACACCTTCATATCTTCCGCAGATAAAAACTAAATCTCTACTAGCGTTTTCTGTCCACACACGTCCAGAGAACTCTTTACAATAGTCACGATTCCAAACTTTACCACGTGGAGAGGTATAAACTATGTGTAACTTATCTCGATAACTGCCTCCATAGTTGCCAGCATTCACTACTCCACAATCCAACGCATTTTTTAAAACATCTGCCCTCACAATCATTCCAGGGCCACCACCAAATGGCGTATCATCAATGCCTTTATACTTTTGAAAAGTATAATTTCCCAGTGGTACTAAATTAACCTCAAGGGCCAGGCCATTCGGTCCATTTAGTGCATTGGCCGTCACTCCACAATCCAGGAGCGGCCTAAAATATTCGGGGAAAATAGTTATAATCCAAATTTTAAATTTTTTTACTGTATCAATCACTAAATTACTCCACAAACTCTGGAACTATCACCATCACCTCTTTTTTGTCCAAATCTACGTGTGGAAAAAATGCATCAGTAAAAGGAATTTCAAGATCACCAGATACTCCCTCCCCCCTGATTACAAACACTAAGTGGGCACCATTTTCATAATAATCAACAATTTTACCAACATATTTTTTGCTATTAAAATCATATGCCGATAATCCGACCATCTCTGCAACATAATACTCACCATCATTTAATTTCGGGAGTAATTCGCGCTTAATTTTAATCAAGAAAGGTATCATAGCATCAGCGGCCGTCTTATCTACAACCCCCTGCAAATATACAATAACCTTATTCCCATATGAGATCTTTTCAATCTGATAGTTCGCCCCATCTATGGGTAAATTACTTTTTTTATTTTGAGGGACCAAAAAAATACTGACGTTTTCTCGCAACAGGGCCGAATCTTCATTAAAAAAGCTGAAGGTCAATCCACCCTTTATCCCATGTGATTTTGCACAATATCCAATTTCTATATAGTCTGAATATATTTGTGAATCAATAGCAACCACCATTATCAGTTAAAAATTATAACTCATCCCCATGCTTATAACATTCTTGCTGTAGGCATAGACATCCTCTTGTTTCGATGATTTCGAAGAATATTCATAACTCAAAAAAAGATCTCCTTTTTCAAATACTACTCTACTTATTTTGGCCGAAGGAGAAAGTGTTAATTCGGTTCCTCTGGCCGCCGATTGCAACCCGGTATCAAGCATGGTGGTGGCAAGCGCAAAATCTGCTTTTAATGCAAAGATTCCCAAGGGTAATCCTAAATAGTCTACTCTTAGCATATAGCTCGTCGTACTATTAGATTCTACCGAGGCAGTAGTGCTATCAATATTAAAAAGAAAAAGCATCATTTGCTTATCTGGTAAAGTATAAAACTGAGTCAAATTAAAAGAGACGGTTGAAGAGTCTAGCAAAGCAGTGTGGCCAGAAAAAGTTTTAAATTTTAACTTCCCCGTAGTTTGGCCAATTGCAAACCACGAAATTTTTTCTCCCAAGGTAATAGTGGTCGTCCCGGAGAAATAGGCCAAGGTTTTATTCTGCTGATAATCTTTTGCAAAATAGTTATAATCGATATCAAATATGGCCGACGAAGCCTTGTCGGATACTTTATGCTTGTATTGAGTTCGCAACGAAGGGCCAATGGAATAACTGTTATTCTGATATACTTCCGGAGTATCCGAGAGATATTGGTCGTAAGTTAATTTCAGTTCTGGCCCCATCACCAGTGCATCGCTAAAATCAATACTATATTTCCCAAGAATTTCACTTTTTGAAACTAAAGAAGCGCTATCAACGGCCATTTGAGAACCACTATCATCAGGCGTCTGTGTAACGTTAGTATCGTAATCTATAATTTGCGAGATTTTTAAGGAATAGGCCTTCGCCTTTTTGGGCCGGCCATCCGCATAAACTAGCTTGTATTTTTCCTGAATTTCCTTAATTTCGCGGTTAATTTCAAAAGCAAAATTAGTTTTAGGGCTGACCTCTATAGCATCTTTAAATTTTGGAATAATAAATTGATTTACCTCTTTTTCCTGCGCCTCCTTGCTAATCTCTTTTTTTTGCAACATTCTCTCAAGAGATATTTTGGCAATACGGTAGGCAGCTGCCTGCTTGATCTCCGCATCGGCATTTTCTAGTCCCAATATTTTATTAAAGCTTTTCTCCGCATTATCGTAATCTTTTAAAATTTGAAAAATATCTCCTACATAGTAGTAGGAGTGGGCCACCTCTATTTTTCGCTTAATAGATTCATTAAAAAATTTCTTCCCCTCCACTAACTCATTTGCTGTATAGAGTGATTGAGCATATTCGTAATATGATTCCTGTGGAAAAACTTTTGTTTTAAGGCCCTTTCCAAAGGCAATATTGGCCTTCTCAAACTGCTGCAATTTAACATAGCAGCGGCCTTTAAGATATAGCGCAATCCCCCAATCACCAACTCTAGACAATAGCTCATCAATAGTGGCAATTGTCCCAGAATAGTCCCCTTGTCCATAAAGGGCGTATATCTTTTTTACCAGGGGCTCATATTCCCTAGTCGTCTCAGCGGCCCAATTAGCTGGCACAATACCGATAGCAAGCAATATCGTAAAAATAATAGCTCTCAAATTCTACTCCTTGACCAGAAAACCTAGCTACTGGACAATAATTTTAAATTCCACCATGGAGACAGGGGAAAATTCCGGAATCGTATTGTTATATTGATCTAAAATCTCGTCCGCAACAGTCTGGGCCTCTTCCTCATCAAAAGTATCGATACCTATATCCACCTCTCCTGTGATACCAGCATCCTCTTTAGCGAATACCTCCGTACCAACGTTACTCTCTGTCAAAATAACAGACATGGGTGGAGGCAGACTTTCTATTGTCACCATTGCACTCCCCGCCTCATTCCCCGCGGCCGAATCCACGACGAACTGTCCACTATCATCTAATTTAAATCCCTCCGGATTAACATATGAACCGGTATCCATATCAAAACTTCCCAGCGTTGCTGGCGGAATATAGACCCCGGTATTTTCATCAAACATGCTCCCAGGTGGTGGTGGAATGTATAGCCCCGTACCAAAGTCAATAAATCCTCCAGCTGGTGGCGCAATTGCGCCACTCTCCTTATCAAAAAGTCCTTCGGCGGGTGGAACCTCCACCACGGCCATATTACTGGCAACTGCGGCCGAAGTTTCTTCTTTTTTTTCTTCTTTCACTGCTTGAATCAACTCTTCGCCCAACATCTTGTCTAGGCCCTTGTTATCCGTCATGGCCGCTCTAGAATTGAGTCCGGCCGGAATCATACTCCGTATCACTGTTTTCTTCTCATCTCGCTCAGAAGATTTTTCCTTCTTATCTTTTTCCGCAAAATTTGTATTTTGCGCTAAAACTTTAAATTGTGCCGGACTCAATTTAACCGCCATAGTAGGCTTAGTACTAACTGCCGGATTGACCATTGAAAATTGCCCTTCTCTAATCCGCACCACCTCTGGACGAGACATAACCTTATCCAAACTCCGCCAAGAAAGATCTTTTTGTCCGGCCGCCACCACAACTTCTCCGCTGTAAGTAATAGTATTAGACACATTATTTTGCGGATTAAAAATAACCGAAAAATCCGTGCCGCGAACTCCCATAGAGGCCGTTTTAGTCCCAATAAAAAGTTTGTTTTTATCTCCACCTTTCTCCACCTGTGCCCGAATCTGTCCACCTAATACTGACAAAACACCTGGCCTCCCCTTTTCAAATTGATTAACAAGCATTTCACTCTCGGGGCCCACATTTATTTGTGACTTATCATTAAAGAGCAACTTCACAAAACTCTTGCTAGCAGTTTTAATGCGAGTACCCTCTACAATTTTATCTCCGCCCTTGATGGCAGTGCTTTTCCCGTTTAAGTGTGCCTGTACTTCTCCTTTGGCGATTACCACCGAGGCCACGCTATCTGCAGCATAAGTTGATGAGTACGAGATGAAAATAAAAATCACTGCGATAATAACCAAAAGAGTCTTCATGTGTATAAACCTCTCCTAAAATTTGTATCAAAAAAAGAATTAATGGCGCTCCGAAATCTCTTTGTAATGTTTTCGTAAACACTCAATGATTACCGTCATAACACCAATAAATTTATGCTCGTCCACTCCTACTTCCTGGCGAAATTTTATAATTAAATCATCCTTACAGTTTTTTCCTTTTTCAAAAATTTCTCGACCAAGGATAGTTAAGGATGAATACGCCTTACGTCGATCAACGGTATCAACTTTCCGTTCAACATATTTTTTTTCCACTAGCTTATCCACAAATTGCGATGCCGCCGACTTTGTCATTTTTAACTCAGTAGCTATCTCGCTAATAGTAACTCTCTCTCTCTGGCCAATCAGCGAAAGAAATTTTTCCTCTGCAGATGTCAAGATTCCACAGTTTTCAAAGAATTTAGAACATCCCTGAACTGTAGCGGCCATCGAGATTAACTCAAATAGTTTATGCTCTAATTCACCAAATTCTCGCATTGTGTATCCCCACATTATTTCTTAAAAAAACGGTTTGTACTCAAACGGTACTATGCTGCCATCATACTGTAAATATTTTTGACAGATGATAATTTATACACACTTTTCAATACCCGACAAAATGTATCCATCTAAAAACAGGCCTCTCTACCTTCGATAATTCTGGCATCCATGTTGCTTAGTAAAAGGCAAAGGAATAACCAAAAGGTGAGGTCTCTTATGAAAAAACTATTAGTACTTATCGCTTACACTTCCCTACTGATGCTAACCTCCTTGGCCTCTGAGCAGAAGTTAATATGTTCAGTGGAACGACTTAATAAGGCCTTTCATTTAAAAGAGCACTCCGTAACTTTCTATGACATCGAAGATCAAGGTGGCCGGGCCATCGCCTCCGTTTCTAAAATTAGAACTCAGCGCCACGCTAGCGGTATAACCAAGGTTATCACTTATGATAATTTAAAATATTCATTCCATATCGAAAATCAAGATAACTTTTCTAGTTACGACGATTATCTTGCCATCCATTCCAAAAAAGGACACGAGATAATTTACCCCATAGAATGTCAGTGGAAATAGGTAAAAAAATCAATCTTCCCTATCTAAATCGAAAGTTCTGGTACAGGTCGGGATCATTGGGCCGAATTGTTGGCACTTTAAAATTAAAACAACCTTTTAAAATTTTTGCTCTCTCCCCAGAGACTTCCACCGCACTAGGTAATTCAAAATAACTACTAACCCTGCTCCCGCGATTTGAATCAAGTAGGGCGATATCTACCGCATAACGGCCGGTCAACTCCATTCCTCCACTTAAAACCATAGGCTTATAGCCATACTGTTCTATTTTACCGGGAACTCTTTCCTGGTCTGTGGCCCCGATAGTTATCTTATTCATTTCTCGAACGCTATCTTCCAAGGTAATTGTTCCAATTTCCTTACTTTGATCGATAGGGGGGCATTGTAAGCTCTCAAAACGTGATGATACCGCTATAGAAGAATAATAGATGTTGAGCTGTACATAATCTAGCTGTTTTATCTTAAAACCCATTTCCGACGTTCTCCCGGGAATTATAATAGGAATCTTTACATATCCAATCTCTGATGAACCCGAATAAGACATTTTTCTCACTCGTAACAGCCACGAATCAACCTTCCCAGCAGCTACCATTTCCTTAACATCTGATGAATCCATTATAGGCATTTTAATTTTGAGATTGATTCCCTTGGAAATCGTATCTTTATGCAAAACCCCCACCGACCATTTAACCACCGACACATCCACAATGAAGGAATCCTCTATGGCAACAAAGCTACTTCCACTACTATGAACACTATAACTTGAATACTTCTGACACGAATAGTTTATAAACAAAACAAAACAAAATATTAAGCGTCCAAGAACCCGTTCACCCATATTAAATTGTTCCTATTAAAATGCTTCAATCTCAATCTCAATCTCAATATACTACCACAATAGTTGCCGTGCTTGATAATGGTTTTATTCTAAATGGGGGGTGAGATCTCCCTCGAATAAGTAGCGAAGATTCAAAGGTGGCCAAACATTCATTACACGCTCCTCCCTGAATCGTCACCTGGCCGGACAGGCAGAGAATAGAGGAATATCTTCCTGATGTTTCATTGGACTCTAAGCTAAGCTCTTCCCCCTGCACCAGAGTATGGCTATCAACAGAAAAATCAGGATGTTCAACCAATCTCTTTATCCATTTTTCTCCAAACACATTTCTCTGATAACTAATTGCAGATTGCCCATTAAATTCTTTATCGAAATTAATTACCTGCATGGCCTTATCCTGGTGTAACTTTCGCGGATGGCCATTTTGATCGAACCGATTCCAATCCCATGCTCTGTAGGTGATTCCGGAAGACTGTTGAATCTCTAATAAAAAAACCTTTGCCCCAATAGCATGCAGCATTCCTGCCGGCACAAGAAAAAAATCTCCGACTCCCACAGGGTAGTAGTTTAGCAGCAGCGAAATATCTTCGCGCTCAAGAAGCGCCCGATGAAAGCGCTGGCGCGTAACTCCATCTTTTACTCCCAAGTAAATACCAGCACCATGTCCGGCCTCAAGAATAATCCAGCACTCTGTTTTTCCAGAGGTTCCTTCATGTTCTTGAGCAAATTCATTATCTGGATGAACCTGAACAGATAAATTACTCTCTGTATCAATAAATTTTACCAGATAGGGCAAATGTCTACCGTCAATTACGGAACTAAGCGCTTGCCCTCTTACCTGCGAAACTCCTTCTGGGTGGACGGAAACCTCCCAACTCTCCCCCAAAGATAATGCATTGGGCATTCCTTTAAGTTGGCCCAAACGACGCCCCCCCCAGATTCGCTCAAATAGTACAGGTGTTAATTTTAATACTTTGCTCTCCATAAATGGTGGCCGCTCGTGGCCATAAATAAAAATAATATTTAAAAATAAAAAATCCGCATCTTAAATCATTAATATTATACATGGTTTTTGCAAAAGAAACTATTTTATTAATTCTATCAAATAATATGCTATCATATTTGACATGGTGCGTCCAAAATTTGGGATTATTTCCATTCCAGATGTTGTGTTCTTTCCAAACACTGTTCTCCCTGTAGATGTAACGGATCCGATATATATTAGTATGGTTCTTACCTCTATCGAAAATGGAATGTTCCTCTCCGTCCTTCCAAGTCCTGGACAAATAAAGCAAGGACAGATTTGCGCAATAGGGCGGCCTATTTTGCTCAACGATAGCAATAAAGACCGAATTCGCATTGCACTTGAAGGAATAGGAAAAGTCATTTTAAACACCCCTTTACAAAATATTCCCTATCCTATCTGGGAAGGACATTTTCTTGAAGAAATTGGCGACGGAGGTATTTTAATTAATAGCGGCATTGAACGTCTAAACAGAATCTTTAATAAATGGATTAATTTGAGTATATCTAACTCTTTAGATCGAGAAAATTTCTTAAAACAGATCAATAACATCAATCAAATCGTTGACTATATCTCCATGTTTTTAATTCGTGATGTTGAACTAAAACTGATTTTCCTTAAAACAAACTCCATTTTTGAAAAAATCAACATGTTAAACCTACTTATTCCGAACGAAGAATCGCCTCATATTGAAGATCCTGGAATAATACGCGTGTTAAAATTTTTTGAAACTATGGATACACATCAGGAATCACTTCTTAAAGCGTCTTAATCAATCTCGAAACAACCTTCTTGGCATCTTTCAACTATATTTTAATTCTTCCCTTCGAACTAATTTAAGGTCAAGAAAAAATAAAATACGATAAGTATTGTTTTTATATTAATTATGAATTATAAGATTAAATAGTCGGCTGGCCATGTTGGCCTGCCAGTGTTTAACAAGATTAGTAGAATACCGAGGAGATAGATTTCTGCCCTCTGGTTTCGAAAAGCATCCTGGAGGAAGGAAATGGGAAAGAAGATTTACGTTGGCAATCTGCCATACTCAAGCAACGATCAGTCACTAGAGTCACTATTTGCACAGTTTGGAACTGTTCAATCAGCTAAAGTGATTATCGACAGAGAATCTGGACGCAGCAAAGGTTTCGGGTTCATTGAAATGAGTAGCGATGAAGAAGCACAAAATGCTATCGCTCAATTAAATGAAAAAGAAGTTGAAGGCCGAAACATAAAAGTTAATGAGGCCAAACCACAAGAGCCACGCACTGGTGGCGGTGGCGGCGGCGGCGGTGGACGCGGCGGTTTTAATCGCGGCGGAGGGGGATTTAAAGGCGGTGGCCGTGGTGGCCGTCCGTAGTTTAATTAAAACCTAAAATTAAATTATTAGCAGAGAGGGCCCAGTTTTTGGGCCCTTTTTTTTCACATATTAATACCCATGAGCGAAAATAATAAAATTATTTTAAAAGAGACTTTTAAAGAGAAAGACGAGGTAAAGGCCGTTGATTGGTTGGCCAAAAAAACAACTCTTTCCAAAATTAAAATTAAAGCAGTTGTAGAATCAGGCGGCCTGTGGATTAGAAATAAAAAAGGACTTGGATGTATAAGACGGAACTCTACAGTACTACACCAAGGTGATCGAGTAGAATTTTACTATGATCCGAACCTACCCACTTTGGCCATCTCCCTATATAAAAAAGTAGAGCTCCTCTATGATGGACAGGATTTCTCTGTTTTGTATAAACCAACTGGAATGCTTTCGCAGGAAAGTAAATATGGAGAACTCTGCTCTATGTCTCACTACATAAAGACCTTGGGAAAATCGCCATTTATCGTACAACGACTAGATCGCGAAACTGAGGGGGTGATGATTGTTGCTCATAGCAAGCAAGCAGCAGCATATTTTTCAACACAAACAAAAAATAATAATATTTTTAAATATTATCACGCCATTGTTTTAGGAGAAATTAAAAGTGGAATTGGCAGTAAAGCAGAAATTACTCTGCCACTTGATGGCAAAAATTCTATTACAAAATATTCCGTCCAGGAGATTGCCAACGGAAAAACACTTGTCGATATTGAAATCATCAGTGGCCGTTATCATCAAATCCGGCAGCATTTTAACCTGATTGGCCACCCATTAATTGGAGATCCTCAGTATGGCCAAGGAAATAAAAACAGGTCAGGACTTAAGCTGCTAGCATATAGAATACAGTTTCCGCACCCTAAATCCAAAAGTATAATTGATATCGACTGTCAAAAACGTTTGAAAATTTTGGAGTAAAAAAACTAACCACGCTTAATAGAGAAATTGCGAATTTTCCCGATCAAAAAATTAGCGATCTCTTCATCAGTTCCGAAAACATCATCGATTAATTCATTATTTAATAGAAATTCAGTCATTCGATTGCCTACTTGATGCAACGACTCAACCAAATAAAGGCCTGCAATATTTTCACCATTAAATGATTTTATTATTTCTTTGCGAGCATGATTAAACATTTCAGATTCTGCAATATCCTCAGGAAGTGACACATCTCCCATTTTATCTTCAACATCCTCAATGGCCTGCTGTTTAATATCATCGTCAGTGGAAAAGCACACGTTGTACTCAGTGGCCATAGAATCAATTAATTCAGTCCGCATTTCCGTATTAAAATCAATCATCTTGTGATCCAAAAGCAAATTGATTGTATATGATGCCAGTGCTCTCAATGTTTCAAAATCTGTTTTCATCGTTTGTAATCCCCAATATATACTAACCACTCCCCGAATAGGCCCACAAATCAACTTTTTTATGCCTATGCAACCCTTTTGGACACTAGTTTTTTTAGTGGCCCAAACTCGCCCAACAAGGCCAACGGGATAATATATGAAGTTATTGTAACTACTACGCATGAAGAATACAACAGAACTTTTCTAAAAAGGCCATATTCCGCCGAAAAAAAGCGATCGATAGATAGACGACAAACCATATAGGCAATAAATCCCGCAAAAATAATTTTAAAAACGCGTCGATTTATAAAAAATGAAAGTGATAAATTGATCTGCCTAGATAGAAAAAAGGCCTGGGCAAGAGAGTTTATGGCCATAGATAAAGTTGTTCCAATGGCCAATACTCTAAAACCATATACCGGGGTAAGTAACAAGCAAAAAATAATGTTAATAATTATTGTGGTTATGGATATTGCTACAGGAATTTGAGGACGGTCAAAAACATAAAATGTGGGGACAAAAATTTTGAATAACCCATAAAATGGAAGGCCAAGAGCATAGTACTGCATGGCAAGTGCTGTCATTTCAGTATCGTGTCTAATGAATGCTCCTCGTTCAAAAATAATATTTACAGTTGGAAAGCTTAGCACGTACATTAAAACAAGTGCTGGAGCAATTACCAGCAGAGAAAGGAAATAGCTCGATGCTAAAAGCTCTCGACTATGATCAAAATCTTTCTTTTTCCAAGCATCACTAAAGTGAACCAGTGTCGATCCAGCAATGGAGACACTTAAAATTCCAATAGGAAGTTGAAAAAGTCTAAAGGCATAGTTAAGCCAGGAGACTGCCCCTACTACCGTTGAAGTCGCGATAATGGTTGTTACCAAAACGTTAATATGTGTTGCCGCTATTCCAATAGTTCCAATCCCCAGACGATTAATAATGCGCTTAGTGTAATCGGATACAAATTCCAAGGGCCCTTTCGGTCCATAGGATTTTATAAATATTAGCGGCAATTGAACCAGTAATTGTACAAAACCGCCTGCTAACACTCCAATTCCCATTGAAAAAACTCGATTATGGCCATGAGAAACAAGATATGGAGATAATAAGAGCATTGAAGAAATCATTACTACATTAAAAAATGCTGGTGCCAAGGAAGGTATAAAAAATATTTTTATGGAATTTAGAACCCCCATAAAAAGGGCGGCCAGCGAAATAAATACCAAAAATGGGGCCATAATTCTAACTAAGGAAACTGTTATTTGAAATTTTTCTGGATCACTTTTAAATTCCGGAGCAAAAATGGCCGTTATTTCCGGAGCAAAGATTATTATTAGTAACGTGAATATAGAAGTGATGGCCGCTAAAATAACAAATAATGACCACAGTAGACGTCTGGCAGTTTCTGGACTTTTTAATCTTGCTTCTGTAAAAGTTGGGACAAAGGCCGATGAGAAGGCTCCCTCCGCAAACAGATCTCGAAGTAGGTTTGGAATCCGATACGCAACCACAAAGGCGTCCGTAAGCCCAGAGGCGCCAAACATTTTGGCCATAACCTGGTCCCGAATAAGTCCTAAAATCCGACTTAAGAAAGTGGCCGAGGCCATCTTTAAAGAGGATCCCATTAATTTCTGAAAAGAGCTTTTATCTTTTTTTGCAAGAACCTCAGAAGGCCTAGGATCTGCGGCCATATTCGCAACACTCACTATAAAATTCCTTGGTTATTTTATTGGAACAAAATTAAGAATAGGATAATTCCAACAAAATATGAAGAATATAAATATGAAGAGTATAAAAAGTGGCCCCTAATATTTTTCCGTTCTATTTATCAGCGATAATCTCTCCCTCTAAGTACAAATCTTCTCCTACTGAAATGATTACCACATCCCTAATTTCATTTTTTAAACTAATTGATGCTTGCTTAGGCCGAACGCGAACTCTTAAATAATTTGAAGTATATCCTTCCCAAACTCCTGATGATACTTGTTGCTCAAATAAAACCTGAAAAATTCGCTGCGCGCTAACCTCTTCTATCAAACGGGCCTTTAACTTTAAATGGCCCAGCTCTATTAATTCTCGTGCTCGCATCTTTTTTATCCGTTTTTCTATTTGATTGGGCATTTGTGCAGACTTTGTTCCTTTACGTAGCGAATAAGGGAAAATATGGAAATGAGAGACGGCAATATCCTGAAGAAAGTTCTTGGTCTGAACAAAATGCTCTTCAGTTTCTCCAGGATGGCCAACAATGACATCCGTTCCAATCGTAACGTTAGGAATCCGGTCTATAATTTTTTTAATAACATTAGTATAATCCACCAACGTATACTTCCGGCCCATTAAACGCAATATCTCGTCATCACCACTTTGCAGAGGAATATGGAAGTGATTCATAAAGTTAGGCGCATCGCAAACAACATCCAATAATTCATCTGTAATTGTATTTGGCTCAATCGATGACAATCGCAATCGTTCTAGGCCATTTAAAGACAACACTGCTCTTAGCAAATGTGGCAATCTACTTATTTTATCGCCGTCCACACTTCGATAATCCCCAATATTTATTCCTGTTAAGACGATCTCTTTGAATCCGCTAGATATCAATTCACGGGCCTGAGTACACACGGTTTCAATATCTGCTCCTCTCGAGCGGCCTCTGGCATAAGGAATAATGCAGTAAGAGCAAAAAAAATTACAGCCATCCTGTATTTTTAAAAATGCCCGAGTATTGCCATTTTCAATTGAAGATGCTGCATGGAAAAAAGTAGTATTTAGAGCATTTTCGGAGACTGTGGCCACTTTCTCTTTGATTGGCCCAAAAACTTGCAGTAAAGAATGCTTCTCTTCGCACTTATCTAGATAATAAAAAATTTTGTGCTTTTCGCTTGCCTTTATTATTAGGTCAACATCTTTTGAGATATTCTGACCTTCAATTTCCGCATAGCAACCAACCACTACGATATAACCATCAGGAGATATTTTACGCGCCCTACGAATTACATTTCTACAAACTGACTCCGCCTTGTCTGTCACCACGCAGGTATTAATTAAAACAACATCGGCAGATTCTTCAAAATCAACCACCGAGAAACCATTATCAATAAACTGCTTAGTAAAAGTACCGGTCTCCGCCTTATTTAGGCGACATCCTAATGTATAAAAGGATACTGTTCTCTTTTTTGTGACATCACCACATGTTTCAATATCATTGATATTTGCTAACAAATCTACTTTTGACAATTTCATCCTCTTCATAGAAAACAAAGAAAGTTTGTTACTTACTTTTACTATTTTTTCCCTGTCTTTAAATGCGAAGCGAGATAATTAGTCAAACACCAATATTAAAAACTAAAAATTTGTTACCTCAAATGCAGAAAACCAAAAAAGTTTTTTTAAGAGCGATAATTTTCCATTTGACTTTAAATACAAAAACACTTAATTTTTCACATCACATTTCTTTTGATGTTGAAAAGGTCCCGTAGCTCAGTTGGTTAGAGCACATCACTTTTAATGATGGGGTCCTGCGTTCAAGTCGCAGCGGGATCACCATTCAAGGGAAATTTGATAGCAGTTTAATAGATTGCCGGATCTATACTGATTTTAAATGCACCCATCGTCTAGCCCGGCCTAGGACATCGCCTTTTCACGGCGGTAACCGGGGTTCGAATCCCCGTGGGTGTACCACTTGTTGGATAAGCCTCTGGAAACAGAGGCTTTTTTTTTGCCTTTTCACAAAGTGCTCAGGTTTGCTCAGGTCTACAGCCCACTTTTTTTCGAGTCAGAAAAAGTGCTCAGGAGGTTGACCTGAGCACTTTGTGCGTAATTTTCGTTATTTTGAAAAAAATTTGCCTCAAAATCAAAAAAAATGCCTCATTGGGAGGCACATGGTCCAAGTGACCGGATAGCTGCGCCTTTTTTTTGGATCTGCTCCATTATTTTGCAGATAATTCTAGATTTCTCATAAATTGATTAACATCGTTTACCGCATTCTTATTCATATCAGTTGGCATTGATGAATAGTGCTGTGCCATTTTAATGTCCTTGTGGCCAGTCACCGCCTGTGCTGAATCCATGCTACCAGTTACCATTCTAGTAATGGTTCCCATTGAATGCCGCATAATATGGGTTGAACTAAATTTGGGAAATAGTCCGGCCTTTTTTAATGCATGATTATACTGATATTGAATCTGCCTATAGGATAATGGAGATCCATTATCGTGAAAGACATAGCCACCGCTTGCGTGTGCTACTCTTCTTGTTAGAATTTCGAAAAGTTTCTCATTTAAAAATACAAATCTTTCTTCTCCATTCTTTGGCATATCCTTCAGATAATCAAAATGCTTAGATGTTCTGGCCCATGCGATAACGTATTTTACAGTTAGAACCCGCTGTTGAAAATCAATACTCGATACCTGCAATCCTGCAACTTCTCCAACTCTACCGGCCATATAAAATTGAGTTTCTGCAAAGTCCCTCCAAAATGGAGGAAGTTGTTCGAAAAACTTTAATACTTCTTCGGCCGACATTTTTTTGTCACGCTTTTCTATTTTTCGAATTACTCCTGCCGTCTTGTGTCGTTTTAATACTGGATTTATAAAAAAGGGATCATAGTTTTCTCGATACCAATTCAACATGGCCTTTAAACATTTTAGCTCATCATTGAAATTATATCTACGACCACTTTTCATTACTGAGACATCCGCCTTGTGTCTTGCAATAAATTTATCAAGCAAGTCCGCCGTAATCTCCACCATTTTAAAATTAAACAGTGGAGACAAAAAACCTTCTTTAGACAAACGGCCTACTGCCGTAGATTTCTCTAAGGACGTAATATATAATTTTTTATACAAATCCCAAATGTCACTAAAACGGTATCCTAAATCTTCACCATTTTGCCGAGTCCTAATTTGTTGAACTGGGTTAGGTACAGGGGCGGTCTCAATAACTTTCTCAGGAATTGAGGGATGGAAAACATTTTTCCAAGTAATTGCCTCCCTCAAGGAAGAAAATGTTTTTGAATATTCTCTTCCATTAATATACCTAGTACTGCGACAATTTAATTTTTGCCGGTTTTGTACTTGAACTTTACCCGAGCCTTCCTTCGCGAAAACTTCCAATTTATTTTAACTTTTTCTTG
>MEQL01000008.1 GCA_001770205.1 Bdellovibrionales bacterium RIFOXYD12_FULL_39_22 | reverse complement strand
CGCGAGATTAAAATCGCCCTGCAATACGTGCTAAAAAATCCGCAAAAGAAATTTAAGAATCCTACAGTAATGGATCTATATTAAATGAAAAAATTTATAATATCTTAAGGAAAGGCATGTCGGTACCTTGGCCGTCGACTCTAAATGCCCCTTCAGCAGCTTTGTTCCACAGGCAAACTCTTAGTTGACACGCAACATGAAAAATACCGATCACCTATGAATCACAATGCTATTCTGGGATTATAAGAAAATTTTTTTTCAATTGCCATGATAGCATCCGCGAGGAGCGGGTCAATTTTTTTTGGCATTGTGACTTTAATTGTGACAATATGATCACCTCGCGAACCAATGACACCAATTCCATTTTGTCTAATGCGAAGTTTTGAACCTGTACTGACCCCGGGGGTGATTTTTAGCATCACACTGCCGCGAATAGTAGGAACGCTAATTTCCGCACCAGATATTGCTTCAAAAAAGCTTATCGCAAGTTCAGAATGAATATCTTTTCCCTCACTTTTAAAATTTATCATTGGGCGAATGCTTATTTGAACTAAGACATTTCCACCAGTACTTGCCAGTCCCTTTAGCTTTAATTTTTGCCCCTCTACGATTCCCGCAGGTATTATCACTTCGAGATTTTTGCCATTAGGCAGAGTGATTACTTTTTTGCCTCCAAGTGCCGCCTCTTTGAACTCAACATCAAGGCCATATAATTCGTCTTGGTGTAAAAAATCACTTGTAGTTGTTTGCGGTCTGAACCTTTTTAACATTTGCTCGAAATCATTAGGATCAATGCCATAATCAAAATCAGAAGAATAATGGCCATGAGACTGCTTATTTAGGTGAGAATTTCGCATGAATTCTTCATATTGTTTTCGAACGTTAACTTGTTGCTCTTCTGTTTCCCCATGATCAAACTTAAATTTTGTCTCAGCAGTTCCAATTAGTTCATAAGCATGAATAATTTCTTTGAATTTTTTCTCGGATTCTTTTTTACTTCTTGGATTAAGATCGGGGTGATGTTTTTTTGCGAGATTTCGATATGCTTTTTTAATATCAGCTAACGATGCTTTTTTTAAAACACCTAAAACTTCATAAGGATCTTTCATAGATAACTCCCGATTTCATCTTTTAAGATACTCGTTGAAAGATTTAATATATTCAATCAAAATTATAAGGATGAACACTATTTCATTTGGTGTTGGGTCTTTCAATTAGATCGTATGTTAGTCTCCGATTGCCTTACAGTAAAAATTTAAATCAGCTTAAGCGGATGAGTTAGAAATTTGCTCTATAGTTATTTGTGGTATGGCCATGGAACTCAATACGTGAGGAGGGCGTATGTGGGAAACTACAATTACAGTTCGGTGAAGGGCAGTACTCTCATCCTAAAGTAAAACACAGGAGAAATATATGTTTAATCGACAATTGAAAAATGGAATTAAAAAGACAATAGTCCTTGGCGTAATCGTGCTTATTGTCTGGTCATGTAGTCACGAACCCGTAGTTAATGAATTATCGGCCAGCGCAAATCCCGATAGTGAAATAGTAAAATTTAACATCGGAATCGGTCAGGCCAAAGAAGAACAAGTAAATGTTTTAGCTCCAGAAAGTTTTAAAACAGCAGAAGACTATTTAAAGGATGCAAAAAAATCTTTGTCTCAAAAGGAGAAACCGACAGAGACGCTGTATTACATTTCAAAAGGCCAAGCGTATCTTAATCGCGCTAACGAGTTAGCAGAACTTGCACGGACCAAGATTGGTGATGTTGTGATTGCTCGTCAAAAGGCAATTATGTCTGGGGCCCAAACTTTTTTTTCGGCAGACTTTAAACATGCTGACAATCTTTTAAAAGATGAAACTGAAGACATTGAAAAAAATAAATCTGAAAGTGTGGTAAAAAATCGTAGCGAACTGCAATTAAATTATATGGATCTAGAACTTCGTGCAATAAAACAAGCAAGATTGAAAAAGGCAAACGATACTATAGAGCAGGCCGTTATTGAGGGCGCCAAGGTTTTTGCCCCCCAAAGTCTTGCTCTTGCGGAAAAAAATGTACAGGATACGTATGCATATATTACTGCGCATCGAGATGATAGCGACAACATAAATATGCGCGCTGATGAAACCTTAAAAAGTGCTAACTTTTTGTTGCAAATTACCCGTGACACAAAAGCAGGTAAAAGTGCTTCACCAGAAGAAGTTGCCATTGGAAATAATGCGATTAATGTATTAGTCGCTGAAAATCTAAACTTACAATCAAGGCAAGTTTTTGCCAGACGTTTTGAAGAGGCGCGTTCATCTTTTTCTGTTGATGAAGCAGAAGTTTATAAACAGGGCAATACCGTTATTATTCGGTTGAAAGGATTAAATTCCCCACTTGGCAATGGTGTATTAAATAGCAAGAGTGTAGCGATTTTGGCCAAAGTTCAAAGAATTATACATAACTTCGGAAGAAGTTCCGTGATTGTTGAAGGGCATACAGATTCAAGAGGGGGGAGAGCATTAAACGAGAAACTTTCAATAGAGAGGGCCCAAGCTGTAACAAAATATTTACTTTCTAACTCGCAAGAAGGCCTTATTACTAATGCTAAGGCCATCGGATACGACTATCAAAGGCCATTGGCGGATAATAAAACTTCAAACGGAAGAGCACAAAATCGACGAATCGATGTACTTATAAAACCTGAACAAAGTAGTGAATTTTATCCCAATAGTGATTCATTATAAATATTGGGGTTAGTAAATACTTTAGTGGGAGATATTTTATGTTAATAAATAATATTAAAAAATTAGCGGCCATAATGGCCATCATTTGCGGAATAAGTGGATGTGCAACATCTCTTCCGGTTCATGAATTTGCGGATACCGCCAATCCTAGCGTAGAAATTCAAAGTTTCATGCATGATATGCAAAAAGCACAAAAGGATCAGATTAATGCCATGGCCCCATTGTCCTATCAACGGGCAGAGGAGCGATTGACGCTGGCAATTTCTGCTCAACAAAAAGGCAAGAGTTCAAAGGAGACTTTACATGAAGTTGCTGTTGGACGTGCCCAATTGGATTATGCCAATAAACGAGCTGCGGTTACAAGAGTTAATATAGGAAAAGTTATGTCTGCCAGACAATCTGCCATCATTGCTGGAGCATTTAAGCACTTTCCAGATAATTTTAATAAAATAGATGCCAGATTATTGGAGGTAACTTCGAAGATAGAAAAAAACGATTTAAGTGGTGTCGCTGGAAATAGTGGAAAATTGCAGGCAGAGTATTTAGGAATTGAACTGGATGCAATCATACAAGTAAATATTGGCTCTGCTCGTGCAGTAATCGCCGCGGCAGTTGAGGAAGGAGCAAAAAATTACGCTAAACGAAGTCTGGCCATTGCTGAAAAAAGAACAGATGAAACCGAAGCATTCATTATAACTCATCGACACCAGTCTGATGAAATCAAAAAGCGTTCAGAAGATACCATGCTTGCGGCAAATCATCTTTTGAAAATCACTCGCGCCGTCAAGGTCGGCAAGAATATTATATCGGAAGAAACGGCCTTGCTTCAGGAGAGTCAGTTAATCAATGATCCAGATGAAAACTTGGATCGCCGATTTGAAGCGGTCAGGAGTGTATTTACAAAGAATGAAGCAGAAGTATATCGGAAAGGAAATCAAGTGGTGATTCGTCTTCGTGCTCTTAAATTTCCAGCAAACGAATCAGCGCTTCAAACTTCTAATTTTTTACTTTTATCTAAAGTGACTCAAGCGCTTAAGGAATTTCAAAATCCGAAAGTGGTAGTTGAGGGCCATTCAGACTCTGATGGTGGCCCACGATTAAACCATAAACTATCTTTAGCGCGATCTAAAATCGTTTCAGCCTATCTTGTTTCAACTGGGGCGGTAAATGAAAGCAGCGTATTATCTGTTGGACGTGGTTATGAAATGCCACTTTCTTCAAATAAGACAGTTCAGGGAAAAGCAGAAAATCGGAGGGTTGACATCGTTATTACACCGCAAATTGTTACACAGTAGAATTAGATGAATTTTAATCTACCCCACGCAGCTTGGTTTATCGTAGTGCTGTTTTTTATCTCAACAACTTTCGCAAAGGAAGAAGAATTACTTCTTCTTCCTTTGCAGCAATATAGGCTGATATACTTTTTAGTTGGAACTCCAGATACCAAAATACAGTTTAGTTTTCAAATTCAGTTTATAGAACCTATTAATCTTTACTTTGGCTATACTCAAATTATGATGTGGGATATCACAAAATTATCGTCACCGATGCGAGATTTAAATTATAATCCAGAACTTTTTTATCGTTTTTATATTAAAAAAAAATCTTTCCAATGGATTAATATTGGAATTATTGAGCATGAATCCAATGGCCGAGATAGCGAAATATCACGAGCATGGAATCGTGCTTATATTCTTTACCATTCGGCGAGAAAGATTGGTGAACAAATTAAAATGGAGTGGTCAATTAAAGGTTGGATTCCCTTTGGTTATGGCCTAACCAATGAAGACCTATCAAGATACCGCGGTGCCTGGGAATTACAAATTGCACTAAATAATATTATAAATTCTTCTGGTACGTTTTTCGGCGCAAACGATTTGATGCTGCGACTTTATCCTGGTGGGCCGTCCTACACAAACCCACTTTTAGGCGGACAGGAGTTAACATTTAGGTGCAAAACCACTGTAAAAATAATTGCTCCGGCCATAGTTTTTCAAGTTTTTCATGGTTATGGTGAGAATTTACTAGATTATAACCACAATCATTTTGCATTTCGAATTGGCCTTGGTTTTTATCTGCCATCGTGGTAAATCTATCAAATGTTGTCATTGATGAATTGTTGATTCTTTATTTCTCGTCTGATTCCCTTTTGCGAAAATAGGTTTTGAGTTTTTCAAATTTATAAATGGCCGTATTTTTCTTATTCGGGCCGTATTATTTTTTTGTTGAAGATAGAGGTTTGTTATATTTTGCTTTTCTAAAACAGATGGCCAAACTCTACACATGGAAAGTAACAGCGCTGCCACAATCGGACCTACCAGGATTCCGAGAAGGCCAAAAACCTGTATTCCACCCATTATAGAAAGAAGTCCAATAAAGGGATGGAGATTATCTTTTGGGCCAGTCAATAAATATGCTCTGATTAAATTATCAACAACACCTAATATTATTCCGATAGTGATCATGAAAATAATCTGCTGTGCGGTACCCTTTAAAGTAAGATATATCATTCCGGCCACCCATACTGGAGCGGATCCAATAATTGGAGTAAATGAAAAAAGGAAGGTTGATCCAAATGCCAAAAAAGCGTTGGGAATATCTAAAAGTAAAAAACTAAAAAATACTATAATTGATTGTGCTACAGCTGCGAGTAAAGATGCCATAAAGGCCATGGATGAAATTTTGTTGGAAGAATCGAGTAGACCTTTTTTTATGTAGTCATGTAGAGGGATTAAGTTTGAAATAAAGATTTTAATTCGGGGGCCGTTTAAAAGGAAAACTACAAAACTGACTAAAGTAAAAAGAGTGTCGATCATAAAACTGGTAAGTTTCGTGGCCAAGTATAAGACAACGTTACTGGCCACTTCGGCAGAGTATTTTAAAGCACTTGTTATTTGAGCGTCCAGAGAAGATTGATTGGAAATGAAAGAGTGAAAAATTGGCCAGTCCTTTAAAAATTTAGGCACTGATTTAAACGAGATATCTGTCGAAGAAATATATTGCGTAAATCTACCAGTTTCAGTTATTAACATTTGGGTAAAGAAGAAAAGAGGAACGATCATTAGAATTATAAAAAAAATTAAAATAAGATATGCCGAGAGTGTTGGATTTACATTTTTTTTGATTAATGAATTTTGTAATGGCCGCAGAAGTTGAGCTAAAAGTGCGCCGGCGACAATAGATAAAATAAAAGGTGCAACTATTTTATATGAAATAATAATTATTATAAGAAATAATATGAAGAAAGAAACTTTTGAAAAACGATTGTCATCTAATATGTTCATTGAATCATTTTAATAAAGATTTGTTATATCTGTTTTGGATTTTTTGCCGGTAATTAGGTTGATGAAAAAGCTTAATATAGATAATGCGATAAAAATAAAAAACGCAATTTTCCCAATATCTAGTGATAGCCCAGCAATGTTATAAGCACCTAAAATATAGGCAAATAAACCAATTAAAAAAAATGTAACTGAAGCATACAACATAATCGACCTCCCTTTGATAGTGTCATTTAATTGTAAACGTGTTGTTTATAGTAGCGCTTTTTTTTATGCAAAGACCAAACGTTGAATGAAATGATGTTCATTCAACGTTGTTTTTTTCAAAAAGTGTTGTCTAGGCACGCTTAAAGTCAATAAATCCCTTTTCTACATCGGTATGAATTAGTGTTACTTGTAATTTATCGCCAACATCAATGCCCTCATGGCCATACATCATTCTGCCTTCAACCGGTGGATTGATAATGCGTACCCAAGTTCCTTTTTCGGCAGCACCGGTACATATTGCACTGAATGTTTTTCCTATTTTTGAAGAGAGTATAAGTGCTCCAGCTGATTTTGCCACTCGGCGTTCTACTTTATTTGCATCATCTTCCTTGTCAGTACAATGCTGTGCTAATTCAATTAACTCATCACTATTGTATGCAACGATCTCATTTTTTAAAATACCTTTTAACATGCGTTGAGTAATCAGATCTGGAAAACGTCTATTGGGGGCCGTTGAATGGGTGTAGTCCATAACTGCCAGACCAAAATGCCCAATTTCTTTTTCCTCCGGAAACTCTACTACATACTCTCCTTTACCCAGAAGTTTAATAATGGTTAATGAAAGATCGGGAAATCTCATTGGATCAAGAATTTTTTGCCGATTTAAAAATGCCGCAAGAGAAGAAGCGTTAGGGGTGGTTGGCAGTTCATATTTATATTTTGCGGCCTCGCTTATAATCCGATCCCATCTTTTTGGGTGACGAACTACTCGGCGAAAAGATGGAACACCTGCACTTTTTAAATATTTAGCAGAGACACTATTGGCGGCCACCATAAAATCTTCAATTAGTTCTTTGGCCCGATTTTTAAATTCTATTTCTAGAGAGGAAATAGTATTTTCATGAAAGATTGGGTGTGCTTCAATCGTTTCAAAATCTAAGGCACCAAGCTTATGACGATTTTCTCGTAAAAGCTGTGCGATCTTGTCTTGTAATATAATGTTTGCGGAGAGATGTACGTTTTTTCCTACAGACTCCGGAATCGGGCCTTTGTCTTCTAACCATGCGGCAACGCTGTTATATGTTAGCTTTGCATAGTTGTGCACCATGGCCTGGTAGATGTTTGTTTTTGTAATTTTTCCTTCTAGGGAAATGTCCATTTCTATCACTATGGCCTGATGATCTTGATCTGGGTTTAATGAGGTTAGATTTGTTGAAAGTTTGTTTGGGAACATCGGAAAAACTTCTGCGGCCGTATATATGGAGGTGGTATTTGCCTTGGCGTGATTATCAAGAGGTGAACCTTTTCGTACAAAAGCGTCAACATCAGCAATGGCCACTAATATTTTCACTATGTTTTTTTCGTTAGAATTAATTTGCGCCACAGTAAGCTGATCCAAATCCATGGAGTCATCATTATCGATTGAACACCATGGGAATTGGCGCAAATCAATAATTGATTTTTCTGGATAGGGTGATGATGCCTCAATTAGAGCAAGTTGTGAAATGGCCTCCGGAGAAAAATCTAGTAGTAATTTGTGTTCAATCATTGCCTTGTGAGCAACATTTCGTAAAATATAACGGTGATGATGAATCTCATCATTATGTTTGTTATTTGAAGTTTGTGTTTGATGGCCGTAATTCATCTTGATACTCACTTGTTTGAAGTTTTTATTGGAAATAAAAAACCTAACGTCGTCATAGACTAGCATATTGGGGGATGATAAAACCCAATGATAAATTAAGTATTGTTCATTTTAGAATGTTTTTTATAACAAAGGGGAAGTGTTTTGTTGATGAGAGTATCGATCGTGGACGGAAATTTCAGATAGAATATAACCACTTCCTCTTCGAGAATGAATTAGTGGTGCGTGATTTTCAAAATTAATTTTTCTTCGTAATTTTGCAACGGCCACATCGACAACATTAGAACTTGTTCCATTAGAATATCCCCAAACACTATCTAGTAATTCTGCACGGGAATGAATTTTTTTGGGTTTTTTCATAAAAAGTATCATTAGTTTAAATTCATACGGGCTTAAAGTGATATTTTTTCCGTCCCGTTGCATTTTTTGTCCATCAAGTTCAATGATAATGTCCTCGTATTCAATTACTGTTTCAAAAATATGGCCATATTTTTTTAAAATATTTTTTAACCGAAGGCTTAGTTCTTGATATTGAAACGGCTTTTCTAAATAATCGTCCGCTCCTGATTCTAGACCTCTTATTCGGTTGATAGAGCCAGATAGGCCGCTAAGAATTAGAATCTTCATGCTGGGAGCAAGGTTTTTGATTGTTTTTACCCACCCAATTGCATCAGTTTTTCCAACCATTCTGTCCATTATTAAAACGTCAAACTTTTGCTCTTGCAGCATATCGGTAAGATCATTAATGGAAGTAAAGCTTGCAACCTGATAACATTCGGTAGTAAGTCCCATCGTTATAAGTTTTACAACCCTTTCATCATCCTCAAGTATAACAACCTTAATCATGTGACTTAACCTTGTTAATTTTGCATTAGTAGTTTTTTGGTTATAGAACACAACAGATCAAATGCAACTTTATATTTTAAGTTATTCTGTTTATATGAAAAGAGTTCACTGTATTTCACTGATATCTTCAAGATTTGTAGGATTATGCCTAGTAATTATGTCAGTCATTTTCTTAAGGGTAGCGGAAGCGTCAACTTTCTTCCCGAGAGAGTATCGCGATAAACAGGGCATTTTTTATCGTGGCAATTAGCGGCAAGTTAAAGAAAAATATTCATTTGTCGATAGTTGTCTTAAGTGGAAGGAGGTCCCTTATATGAAAATCATTTTATTATTTTTATTATCGTTTGTTTTATTATTTTCTTCTTGGTCATGTTCTCATACCTCGGATCGTACTTTGGCATCAACAGATGACAGTAAAACAGTTGAGGCAGATGAGGCGGTTGACGATGATGCTTCGGAGTCTTTTGATAAGTCCAATCAAGATTTATCCACGAAGTTTGGCCAGTATCAAGAGCTAGTAGAAGAGACTCTGGTCTGGCGCACGAAAGCGATGGAGTTTCATAAAAGAATTGAAGAGCAAGCAGTTTATACCAACAAAGATTTGGTAATTATGCATGAAAAGGGAACAGAAAGTTATAAGCGGATTCGGGAAGCACATTTTGCTTTAATTAAAGCTTATAATTGGGTGGTAAGGCCTAGCACTAAAGTGGAGATTATAAGAAATGGGCCAACGACTTATAAAAAAAGTAAACCAATGTATAGTGATGATATGATTGACGGAAGTAGTTTGCCTTCTAGAATATCTTTGAAAATAAATCCTGCAGATCCAGAGGGGGCCGATTATGTAAAAAATATTAAAATGGCACTTTCTTCGGCGCTGCTACTTTATGATAACTATTTGTTGGTGTTGCAGCAGTATCAAAAAATGAAAAAAATTAGGCGTATAATCAACCAAGATAACGGAGAGTATCCAGATTATTTGAAAGAGGTAAATGATAGTTTCAATGATATTAGTAATTACGATATGGTGGATAAGGCCATCACCCTCTACAAAGAGATACGATCATTTGAGAAGAAGACTAAAGAAGAGTTAGACGGTGATAGTGAATATCTAAACGCTGTTGTCGAAAGCAGCTATTTTTATTCCGAAATTGGCAAAATTAGTCGTTGGACAATGTGGTGGAATAAAGTTGAAACAGGTGGAAATCTTATTCGAGATCGTTTCTTCAAAATACGTGATGGAGGTATGAATGAGGCCAGTAAGCTGTTTGGTAATTCAGTGGGAATGGTGCAGTCTCGTTCAGGAAAGCTTTTTAACATGTCAGAACAAGAGCGGGCCGATGTTAAATCTAAGTTGCAACCACTGGATGTGTTATTAGAAAAAACTCCCTTTAGGCTAACAGATAGATTTATTCCCGGCCATTGGGGCCATGTGGCAGTTTGGGTGGGAACGGAAGAAGAATTACAGGCATTAGGTGTGTGGGATTTGCTTCCTCAAATTTACGCCAGTGCTGTTAAAATGCACGGATATAGTGGGCCTTCTTTTCAAGAGGCCATTAGATCTGGCCATAATATTGTAGAGGCGCTTCGTCCCGGGGTGCAAATTAACTCTTTGGAGCATTTTTTAGATATCGACGATATGGGGGTTATTAGGCCAAGAGAATTGTCGGTTGAAAAAAAGCAAGAGTATTTAGTCAATGCTTTTGAGCAAATTGGAAAAGAGTACGACTTTAATTTCAATGTGGAGACAGATAAGAAAATTGTTTGCTCGGAGTTGGCATATGTGGTCTTTTACGATGATGAATATCAATGGCCAACAGATAAGGCCTTAGGTCGCCAGACCATAAGTCCCGATCATGTCGCTAAAAAGGCGGTGGAAGGGGATCTTTTTTTTCCTACACTAATCTATCATGATGGAAAACGTTTAAGCATGCTCCGAGAAAAATTAGATTACAATTTTCAGATGTTGCTTGAAACAAAGTACGATCAAGTAGACTGGGAACAATAAGAGTGGCCCATTAGAGGAAGATATATGAAGAAGCTTATTTTGAGTGCTTGGGTATTGATAATTTTTGGTTGCAGTGTGGCGGTAGTTAAAAAATCACCTCCTTCTGGAATGGTGGGTTTTTGGGGAAAGGATGTTGCCTCGCGAGGAGTTGCTTCGGAGAGTACCTTTCTCGATCCTAAAGTTGCCGCTGATTATTTTGTTACGGATAGCTACCACAAAAGCGTGGAACATAAGATGCAGCTAAAAGTTACCACTAATATGGATAATGCATTTTTAAAAGAGCGTGCTCAGACTGCCCTTCACACCGCTTTTGCTCGAACTCTAGGAATTGTAGAGGCAGAAGAAAGTGAAGCTGCAAAGAAAATTGAGAAGGCGACAAGTGAAGCAGGGGAGAGCGCAGAAGTTGAAGGGGAAGGAAAAACTCCCCTTTTTAAAATTTTCAAAGAAGAACTTGTAAAAGAGTTAACAGAAAATTTTATTAAGACTTTGGCCATCTTTAAAATATATGATGGGACTTTTCAAATTGATCTCTCGTTTGTTCCCGAAAAAAATTTAGCGGCAACTTTTGATAATGAGTTTTTCTCCAATCAACTGATAAGAGAGTCTGAAAAGGGGAAATTTTTTGAGAAAATGAAGATGCCCAGAAAGAGTATTTTGGAAAAAGTATATGAAAATACTCCCACTGATCGGGAGCTGCCGATACAATATGCAGGTGGAAATATCACCGTGTGGTTGAATCTTTTAGATGGAAGATTAGTTATGTCTCCCGGGAAAATGGCGGCCAGAGGTTTTATTCGTTTTCGGAGATATTATAAAATTAATGGCCCAGCGTTTAATATAAAACATGAAAGTGAGGAAATGGCAGTTTCTTCTTCTTCTCTGGTGGCCGCTGTTAAAAATGGTAAGCATTATATGACGGTGGATGTTTACAATACATTTGATTCAAAAAACATGTCGCCAACTCCGGATAAAATGGAAGTAACTTTCGGCGAGTTGCTAGACAATGAATTTTTTGCAGATTCTTTTTTTAAGAAAATTATAACTTCTAGTTTAGCAAGTCTAAAAACCTCCGAGCTGGTGTTGGCAGGAAAGATAAAAAAGGGATTACATCGGCCAGAATTTAAACTAGCACTTTCTAAGGCAGTTTACTCTTTTTCTGAACACAAGATCTCAGAACTGACTCTTTCGGCACTAACAGATAACGGTAACAAAAGCTGGTTGGGGGGAGGATCTGAGTCAAAAGTTAAAAATGCTTTGCTTGCAAGTTTTAACAAAGAGTTAGTAGAAGAACTCTTTTTGTCTCGCTTTTACAGTTTAGGTAACTGATTAACCAAGATAGGTATTATATGAAAAATGGAATTAAAATAGTTTTAACTTTAGTTATATTGGCCGTTGCGGTGCAATCACAGAGTTGGGCGTTGACTGCTCAGTTTGATATCTCTGATCGTATAAAAACACAGAGAGTCTATCTCGACAGTTATGATGCGCTCTTTGGACAGAAGGAATATTCTCTTGAAAAGTCATTTTTTGAAATGGTGGAAGGACTGGATAAATCCAAACGAAAACAAGTGGAACAGTTAGTGGAAAAACTAGATGCCTATCTTACAACGAGAATTTTGATGCCGGCCATATATTGGCGTGCCATTAAAAAAGATGTGCAAAAAGAACAGCAAGTTTTGGCCTATTACATGCTTTATCGACTAACAATTTTGCGAGATGTGATTGATTCTCCAACTAATTCAGATTCACTCAAAGAGAGTGCCAAAGAGGCGCTGAGCGTGATTTCTGGAAAAAATGATTTATCGACAGATAGTATCTATGCGCGCATGTATGATCTGGTTGTACTTAAGGCCGAGGGCCTGGCCAGGACATCCAATGATGAGGAATTTGTGGCGAAATTGGCCGAGGAAAAATTGATTTCTTTTGCACTACCTGATGATGTGGTAATGGCCGGAGATTTTTCGCTGAGCGCTTTTGGTTTTATTCCTGGAAATAAAGTAGACCTTATTAGTAAAAATGATCGTAGTATGGAACGTATTGAGTGGCTTAATAAGCGTGTTATCTTTAATGGAGGAATTTTTGATATGGATCTTCCCTATATCAAAATGCCTACAACGGAAGATCCCGAAGGCCATATTGCTTTCCAACAAGATCCTATTTTTATGAAAATTCGCGAAATGATTGATGCCGCTCAAGAGTCTATTTTTATAGATATCTTTCTCTTTGGTGGAACTATGGGGGCCACATTGGCCGAATATTTAATTGATCAAACGCTGCTAAAAAATAAGAGAAATCCTAATTTCAAAACACTTTTATTGCATGACTATGCCACCGATTACAATATGCGGCCAGAGATGTTGCCAATTTTTCACTATATTCGCGATCGGATTAAAAATGAACCAGAGGTGGCCGCCTGTATGATGATGATCCAGGCAAATATTCAAAGACATCCTCCCGGAATTCCCTTCGGTCTCACCAATCTTATTCCTAAAACGGAAGAGACTTTTAAATTTATGGAAAAACGTAGTACCTACTATGAATCTAAAATTGATCATAGCAAAGTAGTTGTCATCGATGCTAATGGCGATCATCCGGCGGCCTATTTTGGCTCTAAGAACTGGAGCGATCATAGTGGGGCGTACTACTACGATGATGCTATCTATGTTGAAGGGCCTGGCGCTGCTTTAGTGCAGGCCTCTTACTATGATGATTTAGATGCTGCTTTGACCTTGGATAAAAAAGAGCGGGCCTGGTTTTATTTTAAAGAAGTAGGATTGGGAAATGATCACTATCTTGATCGTCGAGAGGCCATTTTAGAGTGGTTTAAAATCAAACGTGCGAATTATCCTTTTGTTGGCGATCAAACTATTCGTTTGGCAGAAGCGAATGTTGACGGGAGAATTAAAAATGCGCGTAATATTTTGCTAGAGATGATTGCCCATGCGGAAGATCATATTTATATGGAAGAACTTTTTATCTACGATAAATATATCAACGATGCTCTAATTAAGCGCAAGATGCAAAATCCTGATTTGCAAATTTTAATTATAGCTGATCATAATGGGAATTTTGGTATGAATGGCCTACCGAATACCATCTTTATGAGTGATCTATACAAGCATGGGATAGAGTTGCGTGCTCGGCGTACCTATGGACTTACGGCCGTTTTTCCTAATGGAAAAACGCAAGAGTACCACCAAGAAAACCATCGCAAAATTTGTTCAGTGGATGGGAAGATTTTATTGGGTGGATCTTCAAACTTAAACCCAGATACCTTGCAAGGCAGTTTTCGAGAGTTTGGAGCGCAAATTTTTGATGAGGAAGTGGTTGGTAACTTTGAAGAGAACTTTATCGCAAGTTGGAACGATCCGGAACAGGTAGAGATTTTAGATGTGGAAAACATGCAGTTAAAAATTGGAGGCAAGCTTTTTTCTAAAGAGAGCTCCAGAGTAGTCAATGGCGCTTTATCACATGTTTTGAGATCTAAAGATGATATAGAAAAACGTCATAAGTAAAAGGTGTTGGGGGAAGGCGTACCTCTACCACCTTTATTTGTTACCGGAGATTTTGCACATCCTCGACTGACTCGCGGTCAAAATCGGGCATATCTAGAAGTTTTTGCTGAACTGTTTTTCGCGCGCGTTCTTTAACGGAGATATCCCCAGGAGCTAAAATAGTTCCTTTAATTTCCAGATTACCTAAATCAATCATTTCATGAGTGTTGTATTTATAAATTATTTTCTGCTTGTTACTGCTGTTATTGCCACTTTCTTGTGCCACGGAGGCCCAAAATAAAACAATGAAAAATAATAGCTTCATTTTCATGACTATTTACCGCCTTCGGCGAGGCCTTGCCTCTTCATTATCTATGGCCGTACAGTTAGATTTCAATCCAAAAGAGTAATCTCCTAACTCATCGGCAAAAAACTCACCGCGAAAATCCCAAAAATACTGATTGGATTCACGATGCAGATTTTCAAAACTACCACGACTGCGATCAGAAATTAATTTTTTGTCTTCATAGACCAGGTCACGGCGCTTGGACATTATATTTAATTTGATACTAAACATCTCATAAGCGTATTTGTGGATGTCATTTACAAATTGGAAAAGTTGTTTTTTTACAAAATGATTGAGGGCCGTTTTTCTAAAATTAACCTCATCATCTAATCGTTCTTTAATAAATCTAAAAAAAGCAGAATTAGTTTTATTGGCCACGAAATTTAATTCTACTTGCGCTTTTTGATAGGCCTTGTAGTCGGTTTGAAACTTGATTTTTTTACTAATTTGGATGGCCAGTTTGTTAACGTATAATTCTTTGGCAGCGACACTCATCTCTTTAGTAATTAGATCAAAAAAATAGCTATCGGAATTTTTCTGACTATTTAATAAATTTTGCAGGGCCTGACTTTTGGGGGCAAACTCGCGCTGGTAGCGTTCAATCAAGGCGGCCGCATCATTCCATAGGCAGAGGCGATAATAAGAAAGTACAGATAAAGTATCCGCTCCCGGTAAGATATAACTTTCAAGCAGAGGGGCCCTATAGGTAACCAGTAGACCTAAGGCACGATTATAATCTTGCAGGTAGTAGTTGGCCCAGGCCTGTTCGATTAACAGATAGGGCCATTGATAGTTACGTTTAGGAATAAGTTGATAGGTTTTTAGTGCTAGTTTGAAATTTTTTTTCTTATAGTGCGCACGGGCCAAATGAATAATGCAGCTATAATTTAGTTTTTCAAAAAACTTTGACTGTTCTCTGGTATAGGCGCGGCCAATCCATTTTTTTGAGAAGTTTTTACAACTCTCATATTTTTTTAAGGACTCCTCGGACTTATCTGTTACATCAAAAATAACGCCCCTCATGAATTCTGCTTCAGGATAAAAAATGTGCCGCTCGGGGATTAGTTGTAGATATTTTTCCGCCTGTTGATATTGTTTTTTATTAAACAGGCGGTAGCTAACGATTAAGTTGATGGTGGGAGAGTTTAATTTTTGCATGGCCTCTAGATCAATATTGGCAAAAGAATCCATTCCGGTGGAGAGTAGTAAAAATTGTAAAGTCTCTTCGAATTCAGGATCAATGGAGAGAGTCTCGGATAAATATTCTTTAGCAAAGGTGGTGGCCGAATAGTAAAAATGCGCTTTGATTAGTTCTAAAGTTATGCGTCGATTTTTTTCTACGCTGGACAATTTTTCATTGTTATATATTTCGATAGATTCTTTGATAGAACCATTCGCTGATGGAGAAATTAAAATTATTATCGTCAAGGCAGTAATGAAGTGGATGGAAAAAAAATGCATACTCAAATGATAACAATTATACGGTATGAAAAAAAGAAGTTTTTTGATTTGCTGTCTATTCTCGCTATAGGTTTTTACTCAACTATCTCATCGGCGCCGACATCCCACAAAGCTCCAGTATTGGATGGACGATTTTCTCCATCGATGTCTTGCAGGTAGTCGATTGATGGATTAGCGGTTACTACGTTGATGGGAATGATATCAATGGCCGCGTTGGCCGAAGGATCTAGGTGAAAATCTTTATTGGCCGCATCAACAAAAATTGAACTGTCTGCAGAGCTGACGTTAGAATTTTCACTATCGGCATCAAGGCCTCCGCTATTTACTAAAAGGTTATAAGAAGTGGCCAACTGTACGTAGTCTGATTGGGCCACACTATTTCCGAGTGCTCCAACATCAAAAAGGGTGTTATTTGCAAGGTGGACAAAACTATCATTTTCTGTCGAGCTGGTATTTATCGCAACTCCACTTCCTACAATATTATAAAAAATATTATTGTTAATTCTTGCCACCACCTGCTCGGTTTCAATTGTCAATCCCAAGGCCAGCGATCCACTGGTTTTAGAGGAGAGAATATTGCCGACAAAAGTAATTTCACCAGAGGGAGTGCTGCTGCTGTAGATGATGGCCGGCCCAGTAGAGTCGACTTCTAACTTCAGTCCGCGCATTTCACTATAGTTTGTCTCTATCCGGGTGGTGGCCTGCAGAGTATAATTTTTTTGCGGAGAGCTAATTTTTAGGTGATGATAAGGGCCAGTTGTCCAGCCAGCAACTACAAGTGGGGTAGTGTCCACTAGTGAGGAGTTATCTTGACACAACAAATTCCATTCCTGATAACTGGCCACTAAGTCTTGCGCTGTAGCATCGTTGAAAGTATCAAAGTTGGCCAGCGCGGCCGCTGCTGCAAGGGCCGTAGCTATTGCGCTATTTTCGGCACCTCGTTCTGCCTGTGCTAGAGAGGTGTAGGCGCGATAAATAGACCAACTTTCAGAGGAATTCATACTAAGCTCTGAAGCTATCTCCGCTCCGTCTGCAGTGGATAAGGCCAAAGAGGTATTGTCAGAAATGGCCTCAATAATTGCTAGACTATCTACTTCTGCGTCATCATCAGAATCAAAAACTAAAACGTCTCCAGGAGAGATGCCTTCTGGAAGAGAGGTTGTGGCGAAGGCCTGCGAGTTGCTAATAGCTAATGCTATCGAAGCGATTGAACCATTTGCTACTTCACCAGTACTGCCTACTGAGCGATAAATCTGTGTAGGAGCGGCCACCACAATGGCACTACTAGTGACACTACCTAAAGTTCCGCTGGCCACTATCGAAGAGGTCCCCGCAGACAGCGCGGTAAGGGTTGTTTGATTAGAGGCCGAAAGAGGATTTAGGCCGCCAACATCTTGAGCTGTCAAAGACCAATTAACTGACAAAGAGGAGACATAGTTTTCAAAATTATCTCTGGCCGCAGCATACAAAGTCAGCGAATCATCAAAGTGCATGGTGGTGCTGGCCGGCAGTGGATTGGTGGCCGTACCATTGGCCGCTGGGGCCGTTTCAATAGTTACGTGTGTGGCCGCGCCAGGATTTACACTGATAATACCTGTGCTATCTTCCAATGCACCATAGTCTGCTTCAATTGTGGTAGTCCCATACCACTTAGCGGTAAAACTGGTACTTGTTCCAGTGCTTGTACTCAATGATCCATTTATAGAAGTTAGTCCCCAATTAGCATTTACGCTGGCCACATAGTTATCATTGCTGTCGCGAGAGATGGCGTAAAGAGTTATCGTATCACCCGCTGTCAAAGTCGCATTATTGAAAGTGGATGGGGTACTATAGGCGCTGCCAATGGCCGATTCGATGACTATCTTGCTAGCAGTAGCAGGGTAGACGCTAAAGCTATTACTGCTGGCGCTGTGATTGGTACAAAGCTCGCAAGTGGCCACTAGAGTGTTGGTTAGTGCGCTTTTTAAAATGGTAATATTTTGGCCCAAAAAGTTAGCAAGGCCGGCACTGGCCATTGCTTCGGCCGTGCCCTCCAAAGAAGCACTGGCCGTGCTACTAACAAGTGCCAGCGAGATGTTGGCAGTTGCCGAGGTACCGCTTGATACTAGGTTGTGATATAGATCCTGGATCGCAATTTGAGGAGAAATTTCTACTCCAGCGGTAATGTCACTGGCCGTGGTTATAAAGTCTATATGGTCTGCGCTACTGTGTTTAATCTCCAAAGAAGTATTGATTACCGCGTAGAGAGTGGCAGAATCGTAAAATTCTAAGGTGTATGGGGAGGCACCTTCAACTTGCCAAGAGGCCTGATTAATTTTTAAATCACTAAAAGTGGCCGCACCACCGGCCAGAGCACGGGAGGTAGTCCCTAATAAAGTTCCAGAATTTCCAGTGCCGGCCTTAATACGCACGTTAATTGTTCCTGTGGTTGTTGTATTTAAAAAATTGCTAGAGTCGCGTGCTTCAATCTTAATGGAAGATATTGTCTCTCCGGCGATTTCCGTGGGAGATGGCGCTGTGGCGATGGCGATTTTGGTGGCAGTTCCCGGCCGAATGCGTAAAGGCCCACGAGTGACAGAAGTAGAAGTGGAAGAAGCCTCGGTGGTAGTGGCGGCAAAAGTATAATACTCAAACGGTTTATCAATGTAGATATTTCCAAAGCGTGCTTCCCCATCGACAAAGGACGTTGTCCACGAAAGTTGCGATGGGGGAGGATCAGGTTGAGAAATGAGAGAGACGGTGGCGGAGCTGTTAAGATAGATGGCCGGATTGTGATATTGATCATGCAGTCGAATAGAAAAAGATGCCACCGGATTTCCTAAATATGCCGTACCTAAATTGGTGGTGGAAAATTCAATATGTAGTGGGCCTGCGCGGTGATAGATTTCAAAAGGTGAGGAGGTTTTTGAAACTAGGCCAGTTGCGCTGGCAGTGATGGTTTGAGTAGCACTAGCACGAGTTAGTGAAATCCCAGAGAAGAAGGCCGTTCCGGCCACTGCGGTGGAGGTAAGAGTTCCAGACGGAGTGTTATTAGGGAAAGCTATGGTGATGGCGTTAGTAGCACTGGCCGGATTGCCATTTACATCCAAAATCTTAACTGCAATTTGTTCCGCAATTACACTTCCTGCTTGCACATCACTGGTAGGCGAGTTGGCAAATGCTAGCTTATATGGTGAACCAGCAATGATGTTAAAGCTATCACTAACTGCATTCATGGTTTCATTATATCCGGTGGCAATTAGTTTAAAACCTTCCGCCATATTATCAATTTTTAGATCAGAAAAAATGGCCTCGCCACGAGTGGCCTTTTTTACTCTGGTTCCTGATAAAATAGAATTCCCTGTTGGATCGGTATCAATGTTCATGGTGAATGATCCTGAAAACAAAGTGACGATGTTTTCAGCAGAGTCTCGAAGAGCAACTTTGATCCCAGAGATTGCTTGATCAGAGGGCGTTTCGTCGGCAGGTTGGCCAGAAAAGCTAATGTGGTCGGGTACACCGTGCGGGATATTGAAGGTGGTGCTAGTATCGATGGCCAGGCCCGAGAGATAGTTTTCGATTTCTCGCACAAACACCTTGTAACCATCACAGCGCAGATCAATTTTTAATTCCTCAAAAGTAGCAATTCCATCTACTGACAATTTTTCACTTCCGGATATTACGGCCGCTTCGCAGCCGGCCGGAGTGCCATCACTGGAAAAGGAAATTTTCATTTTAGCGTCATCAACGTCCACGAGATTGTCGTATGCATCATAGACACCAACTGAGACGGCCGGACTGAAGATAACATCTGCCTGCTGTTCTGTAGGAGGTTGAATAAATTTTAGCTTAACGGGATCGTTAGGAACAATATCAAATGGCGTTGATAGAACTTTTGCTTTTTCCATTTTACTAGGAGTAACTTCTAGCAAAACGCCACTTATTACTTCTTTGATGATAAATTGAAGTTTCACCACACCACTAGCGGCCCGCACTGTGCGAGGCCCTTGGCAAATGGCCAGATCTTGCAGCGTCGAAGAATCAATACAGCGAATGATAAGTTCGTCATCGGAGTCAGTGATAATAACGCCTTTTTCATCTTGAATGGTGATTGTCGACAAAATGGCATCTCCGGCCTTGACTTGTGAAGGTGGAGGAGCAGAAAAGACGACCTCTCCATTCCATGGAAAAATTTCCGCCACCTCGTATTTTGCCGCTTCTTTACAACTAACAGCAAAGATAAGCGTTGCAAGTAGCAAAAGTAGTTGAAGGAAAATTATTGAACATCTTCGCGCCATATATTACCTATCGTCACATTCCATTACTAGCTTGAGGATAATACTAGGGTAATGTGTATATAATATCACCCTGCGCTGATTAATTTTTTATCTTCTGCTAAGCGATAGGTTTCTATTTACGACGCAACTCTTTTTTCAGATAGATAGATAGCAAAAAGGTTGTTTTCAAAAAGGAGGACTAATCATCAAAAATTGTTCCCCTATAACTATTGCTGCCCACTGCTGTTGGCGTAAAAATATTGGCCGTCTATTTTTTTTACATTCTGCGTGGGGCAGCCTATGTATCTTTGGCCTGGAACTAAATACTCATGCTTCATTACTACACTATTGTCGCAGACATGTGCCTGTTGGCCAATTTCTGCGCCATACAATAATACCGAGGCATTGCCAAGTGAACTGCCCGCCTTGATATGGATGGGGGCAATTTTTAAAACACGGTCTTCGAAGGTATGGGCCTGAAACATACAGAGTACAGTTGCGTAATCTTCAAAATTTAACATATCGGGATCAACTACCTGGGCAAATCCTGCACCCAAAATAACTCGTTTGCCTACGGTGGCACCCATCGCTCGCAACCACCAAGAGAGCAACAATGTTCCTTCGAAAAATACTAAAATTCTTTGAGCATAGGCCGCCCATGCGACGTAAAGAAAATCCCAACGAGAGCACCAGCAAGACCAGAGTGGATGTTGGCCAGGACGAACTTTGCCCAGTAAAACCCATTTAAGGACAAAGATTAAGGAGGCCATAAAGGTAAATAATCCGATGGTGATAAGATGTAAGGTAGATGAAAAATAGATAATGCTCGATTGAGTGGTGGAAAAGTGATAGGCCAACTTACTCCATAAAATAAAAGTTAGTGTTGGGATTACCGGTAAAAAAAATCGTAGCGTTTCCCAGAAAAGGCGAGTTATAAATCGATCCCACGAGGGCCGATGAGTCAAGCTGCGATCGCACTGTACCACTTCACGGCGAGGTAATTCAAAAGATGGGTGGCCAAACCATGAGGTTCCCTGTTTTACTTTTTCTTCATCTGCCACTGTACAAATTCCAAGTAAAATATCTGAGGGTAACTTGGTTCCAGAAGGAATAATAGCGTGATTGCCGATGAAACTATTTTTGCTTAAGTGCACCTCATCAATAGTCGCAACCCCGCGATGAATAGTGGGGCCTCCTAAGTAGATTCCGTCAGCAAAGAAAACTTCGTCTCCAATATCAATTAATTCAGGAGTAACATCGATGATGGTGCTTATCTCACAATTTTTGCCCACCTTCATTCCGGCCAGTCGCAACCAATAGGGCCAGTAAAGTGCACCACTCAAACGATTGCCGGCCAATTCCACTAAACGATCTTTTAGCCATATTTTTATAAAAGTTGTTCCATGTAGAGAGTAATTACCGGGGATAATTTTGCCCAAAAGTCTTGAGTAGAGAGCTTGCATGGGGAGTGCTAACAAACTGGCCAATACTGCTAGTGTAGAAAGTTCAAAGAGATAAATATCATCTAGTTTACTGGAGGTAAACCAGCGAGTGACTACCTCGGTATTTATATTAAAGTAGAGCATTATGCCTAGTACACTAAAACTGACAGGAAGAGAGGTGATTAAACTCATAATTGCTCGGGCCAAAATCATTGCCCACGCATAACGACAGGCAGACATTTCATGATCATAATCAGTGGCCACTTGTGCTGGAGGTGCTAGACCAATTCTTTTTGCGGGAACCCCTTCCCATTTTTCTCCTCGTAAAAGGGTGGTTCCTGGCGGAATCATGGAAAGATGAGTGAGATAGGAGTCATCTTCCATGTGACAATCAAGCGAAATAGATGCCCGTGTTTCAATAGTGCAGTTGTTGCCAATTTTTACCTTCCCAAACAACATTGAGCCATTGTTAAAACTAACGGTGCGAACTGCCGCATCTCTACCTATAGAAACATTGTTTCCAATTTCTAGTAAGTCCCAGGCACCGAGGATAACATCGGCCCCTTTGGCAAAAAAAACATTCTTGCCAATTTTGGCACCCATCATGCGCAGAAAGAAATTTAGAAGTTCTGTCCCTTCGAAAGTGCCTATTGGAACTAATTTTACGCTTTGTTGAACAATCCAGTGGCGCAAATAGAAAAGTCCCCAAACGGGATGTTTTCCAGAGCGATATTTCCCAATCAAAAGTTTTTTGATAACGATCGCAAACAAGATTGAAGAAGTAGCATATAATAAAAACAGCGGTGGCGCCATCAGTGGTATTAAGAAAAATAACAAGACGGCCCCCAGCTTGGCCAGCATGATGGGAAAAAGATAAATTAAAAAAAAGTGGCCAACGATGGCGGCCATCATAATACCGGCCAAAATCCAGGCAATTTGGGCAACGGTAACAAGCAATGCCCAATCACTACTTTCATCTTTTTTGACAGAAAAATCAAAAGGGGGCAAGTTAGAATGATCGGAAGGTGAGGAGTTTAAGATTGCCGAGGCCGCTAGCGCCGCAATTGTTGGATGTTGATAGAGATCGCGTACGGTGATAGAGGAAGTTTGAGGATTTTTGCGCAGATGAGAAATAGTAATTGCCGCTCCTAGAGAATCACCACCAATTTCAAAAAAATTATCATAGGTAGAAATTTTGGTCTGGGACAAAAGAGTTGCCTGCCATGCTTGCAAAATAATTGTCTCTATTTCATTGGATGGCGCGATTATTTTTCTATCTACTAAATTCGTATTTTCTTCTGGATCGGGAAGGGCCTTGCGATCGAGTTTACCGCTAGTGGCCAAAAGTGGAAGTTTAGACAGTTGCATAAAGAGAGAGGGGATCATATATTTGGGAAGGTTTTTTTCAAGAGTGCTTTTGATCTTTTCCAAATCAACGGCGCAATTATCTTTTGACACCAAATAGGCAATCAAACGCTGTCCGGCCCTGCTCTCTTGCACTTTGCAGGCAGCGGCAGCAACATTTTCACAAGTAGAAATAGCTGATTCAATATCACCTAGTTCGATACGATATCCGCGTAACTTAACTTGTGAATCAGCGCGGCCATGATAAAAGATCTCATCATCAGCATTTTTAGAGGCCAAATCTCCGGTGCGATAAATTCGGCCATGGAGGGGATGAGTTATAAATTTCTCGTTAGTAAGTTCCGGTCGATGTAGATAACCGCGAGTTAGTTGTGCTCCGCCGATACAAAGTTCTCCGATCTCTCCAATTTTTAACTCATTTAATTTTTCATCTAAAATTAAGGCAAAGTTATTTTTTACCGGCCGGCCAATAGAGATGGCCTGCTGAGGAAAAATTCTGGTGCGAGTTACAGTAACCGTACATTCGGTGGGGCCATAACCATTTTCTAGCCAAAGATCCCTTCCCCACAGATCGGCAATTTCTCGTGGAAGCGCTTCACCTCCAACGTACACTAGTTTTAAATCGGGCAAATCCACTTTAGGATTTGTGGCCACTTTCATTTTTAAAAGAGTGGGAGGTGGACAGATAACGGTAATTTTTTCTTTTTTAAGCCAGGCACCGAAATCAGGGCCAGAACGAACAATTTCATCGGTGGCCACTACCACCGTGGCCCCAATGGCCCAGGCCATCCATATTTCTTCTAGTGAAGAATCATAGGAGGTAGAAGAGTTTTGAGAAATTCTCTCTGATGAAGATAGTTTAAAATAATCTACATCGGCCTGTATAAGATTTACAATATTGCGATGTTCGCAGGCCACGCCTTTGGGTTTTCCGGTGGTACCAGAAGTGTAGATAATATATGCCAAATTATTCGCAAGAACCCATGTCGGTGTTACAAAGTCATAAGTTTTATCATTTGCAATATTTGTTAAAGCATTTGCCACATCTATGGTGTGATAACCATTAGGTAGTAATTGTCGAAGAGACTCAGTAGTCAAGATGAGAGGTGTTTTAGAATCGTCCAAAATAAAGCTAATCCGCTCAGCAGGAAAAGAACTATCAATAGAGCAATATGCCGCCCCGGCCTTTAAGGCCGCCAGTTGTGCTACAAAAAGGTGGTGCGAATTGCGTTCAAGTAAAAGTGCGATTACCGTTTCACTATTTGCTTTCACAAATGGGGCAATTTGGCCGGCCAAATAATTGGCCATGCGATCGAGTTCCTTATAGGTAAGACAGATGCGTGGACGAGTGGAGAGAGGGGGAATATCTAACGCTATCTGCTGCGGATATTTTTTTGCAGTGGCCTCAAAAATTTGATGGAGTAGTAGATTTTGATTCATCAAGTAGTAGTGTGATTTAAAATTTTATTTTCCACTTCAAAAACGTAGGCGATAAGGGCGGCCCTCGTCCACATTCCATTGCGTTCTTGTCGCCAATATTTGGCACGAGGATCAGAGTCAATTTCTACATCGATTTCATCGCGGCGTGGAAAGGGATGCATAATTGCTGCGTTAGGTTTTACAAAATTCATGTCGGCAATTTTAAGTTTAAACTGCTCAATATCTACGCAGGCAGACTCTCCAGTTGCCGTGTCATGCTCATCTTGAATTCGCGTCATATAAATAGCATCGGCCTGTCCTAGAACATTTTTTAATGACTCAGTCTCTATGGTGTATGGCATGTTGTGGTTTTCTAAAAATTGCAACACGTCCTCATTCATTTGAAAAAATTTAGGTGCAGCAAAAATCATTTTAATATTTTCAAAATTTTTCAACAAATAGGCCAATGAGCGGACAGTTCTTCCTCGCTTGAGATCCCCGCAAAAGAGCACTGTTTTACCATCTATGCCACCGCTTTTTTCAAAAGATTTATGTAACGTATAGATGTCCAAAAGTGCTTGAGTCGGATGTTGATCACTGCCTGCTCCGCCGTTTAAAATCGGTACTGGCCGTTTGGAGTAGCTGTTTAGCAGCCATGCAGCTCGCTCTGCGGAGTTGGCCTGCTTATGACGCATAATAATTAGATCAGCATAGGAAGAAAAAGTACGTAGGCCATCATCAAAACTTTCGCCCTTAACTTCTGAAGAGACGCTAGTATCACGAATCTCAGAGGTGGCCATTCCTAAAATATGACAAGCATTCTGGAAGGATAAAAAGGTTCGAGAAGAGGGTTGGGCGAAATAGAGCATGGCCTTTTTATGTGAGAGAAGTCCTTTCAAAAAATCACATCCCTCTTTAGACTTAGAGATGTGACGAAGGGCATTGGTTATTTCAAAAAGACGCTCTAGCGTGGGACGATTGAATTGTTGAGAGAAAATCATGTCGAAAATGCGGCCGTGGCGGTTAAAGATCGCGGCCCGCTCTTCAATGCTTTTATTGCTGTGGAAGTTAAAAAATTCTCTATCTAAGAAATTCATACATCCCCCTCTTGTTGTCCGTTTATAATTTAAGAAATATCTACAACAAATTGGGCGATTAAACTATTAAATTCCTCAGAAGATTCAAGATGAGGAGTATGTCCGCATGAAGCGATTGTTTCAATTTTATCTTTCCACATATTATGTAATTTGAAGGAGGAGGTAATTTGCGGATTGATAAGAGAATCTTCTGTTCCTTGTATGAAAAGCAAGGGGATGTTAGACTTTTGAAAAATTTTTACTTCATCACTAAGTCTACTGCTACTCCATTCTTGGCCAAAACGTACTCGCGCTTTGGGGTCGCTTTTTTTAACATCACTGATAAAGCTTTGTTGATATGTTGAAAGATTGCTTCCAGCAAAGACATGGTGTGACCAGATTTCTAACTGTTCTTTGGTAATAGGGCCATTCATAAAAATTGGTAAGTGGTTAGGGCCCTCTTTTTCCATAGGCAAAAAGGCATCGGCGATCATCGGGGTAGGCCGGCCAATGGGTGCCATGCCCGTAATGATGATGGCCTTGATCTTGGTATGGGCGGTAAGCTTAGAAAGGGCCTCTGCAATAATGTGTCCTGCCAGATTATGGCCAATCAAAATAATTTTTTTGCATGCCAGCTCTTCTAAAAATTCTAGTAACGCTTTAGTGTAAAAGAGCATGGTGTAGGCATTTTTATCAGATTCGGCCCAATCCGATTCTCCGTGTCCAGGAAGATCGCAGGCCACTAGTCGAAAACGATTGGCCAATAGAGAAGATTCCATCTGTTTTTGATATACCGACTTAGAGGAAGAGATGCCGTGGAGAAATAATAGGGCCGGAGCATCATTATCTAACTTATTATCCCAATACGCCATGGCACCAAATTCACACTGTGCATATTTTGTTCGCATTGTGGCCATTGATTTTCTCAATTAGTTTATAGTTAATAAAAAAATATATCAAATTTGTAATACAATTTTTAAAATTTAGCAAATGATCAGAGAAATTTGTGGCCCATTTTTTTAGGGGATCTTGTTTACGCGACAACCGGCCGCTGAAAAATGGCCACCGCCTCCATATTTTTTTGCAATGGCCGAGACATCAAAATCGCTATTAGAGCGCAGTGAAATTTTTATCTCGCTATCTCGATCCATATACCAGGTAATAGAGAATTTAGCGGCAGGATAGAGTTCTAGAAGTTTATTACCTACATCTGAATTTAACAAAGGAGTGTTAACCGAGGGAACTTGGTATCCTTCAAAATCTACAAGTTTGGCCTGACGACAAATAGAATCAACATTTTGCTGATCGTAAGCTAAGAGTAACTTCCCCTTCTCTATGGCGTCATCTAGCGCGAACTCAAATTCTTGATATAAACGTTCCCAGTCAGCAAAATCATATTTGGCCGTTCCAATATAGACATGCAGCTCTTTTGAGTAGGGTAGTTTAAATTGCCAGAGGTCACGATCTTGTACATATTGTAACAAAAGAGGAAGTTTTTTTTCTGGGTGGAGATATTCCCAGGCCAATACTGCACCAGACTTATTCATATCAAAGGTGGCAAAGGGGAGTCCTTCTAAATCGGCCTGTGCCGTTTTATGATGATCTAGCAGAACTACTTCGTTCTGCTGTGCTAGCGTTAATAGTGTTTTTTTATCATAAGAAAAATCGACGATATAGATTTTTGAGTTAGGGGCAAAATCAGGAGCGGGTTTACCGTGAAAGGACGCAATATATGTCGCATCATCTTTTAAGTTTTGCCAAAACGCCCAGGCCGCCCCAAAACCATCTGGGCAGCTACCATGATAAACCACATAACATTTTTTTTTACTCATGTTTTTGTCCGTTCTCTTATTTATTTACGATACCAATACTTCATTCCTAGGTCATAGGGGTACCAGTTTTTACCATCGACATTAGGTAGTACAATTTTGCTATTGATTCCATGCAGAGAATATTTACTTTCGGAGTACTGCAAAAGAATGTGCTCATCGGCAATGATGTCATTGACCTCATCTAAAATTTTCTTGCGCTTTTTGGCATCGAACTCTTGACGGGCACTAATGATTAACTGATCAACCTTCGGATTACTATATCCATAATAATTTTTCAGTCCGTTAGGTAGATTATCCGAATGCCACTCAGAATAGGGATCGACACTCCATGGTTTTAAAGTGCGGCTTTTTCCATTAGCGATTGCATCAAATCGGCGCTCATCTTGCAGTTGTCGCCAACTGCTATACTCCATTATTTTAATGTTGGCGTTGATCCCAATATTTTTCCAGTAGTTTTGAATGAAAAGCATCTCCTTTTCTATTCTGGCATTAGGCACTAGTACGGTGAAGCTAAATGGTTTGCCGCCCTTATCTAAAATATAATCACCGTCGCTATCTTTCCACCCCAGCGCATTTAACTCTTTGCTGGCCGTCGCTGGATCGTAATTTAGTGTTTTAAATTTTCCATTAAAATTATCAACGCTAAAAAGTGGCCCCATGGGAATTTGCGCTAGTCCATCTAAACTTTTTTCAATAATCTCATCACGATTAACTGCTCTAAGTAGCGCCATCCGCACGGCCTTATCTTTAAAAATAGCATTTTGGGTATTAAATCCAATAAGGCCATAACCTTGCTGTAGTCGAGATTGCACCGCTAGTGCCTTAATTTCTCCGCTAGTAAAGGACTTATCGCTTTTAGTTTGTCGCCACAATTCTGTATTTCCAATGCGAATTGGCATGTAATCTAGATCTCCCTTCTTAAGGCGTTCAAAAGCAATTTGGGGATCTCGTACATATTTGATAATAATTTTATCAAAGTTGTACGCCCCTTGATTTTGCGCTAGAGAGGCCCCCCACCAGTTAGGGTTTTTCGTCATTACCGCCTGATCGCCCTTTTCCCATGATTGAATAATGTAGGGGCCAGAGCCTTTGGGTAATCTAGTATATTCGTTGCGTGCTAACTTTTCGGGGTCAGTGTAATAGTAGAGATGTTTGGGCATAATAATGCTGCTAGCAAGAAATTCAAAATTACTAAAAAGTCTCTTTTTGGCGGTAAACTTAATGGTATGACTATCGATGATCTCAATTTTGGAAAATTCCTCTGCTTGTGACTTACGAACGGGGGAGTTTGCACCTTCCATTGAATAAACTTCAAAAGAGAACTTGACATCCTCTGTGGTTATGGCCTTTCCATCAAACCACTTGGCGTTTGGATTAATCCAGAAGACAAATTCCAAACCATCTTTGGAGATGGCCCATTTTTCTGCGATACAAGGGATATTGTTCCCAGATTTTAAATCGGTATCAAGAAGGGATTCAAAAAGCCAGTTGGTTAAGATTTCGATAGAGCCGGCCTGATCGAAATTTATGGGGTTAATGTGATTGGGTTCATAGGCCTCATAAGTAAGAGTTCCTCCCTTTTTGGCGTTGGGTGCTCCGCTAGTTATGTTTTTACTAACAGGCTCCGGAGATGGTAGAGCGGAAAATAGCGCTTGACAGAAAAAAACAGTAGAAAAAAATGACAAGATCAAGAAAGTTTTCATGTAGCTTGCTCCTGAAAAAGATGATGTGGAACGGTAGCAAGGAGATATTAATAAAACAAGGCAAAATTAAATTTACCGGCAGGTTAGTTGCCGATATACTTCTCTGTATATGAAAGATGGATTGCGTAAATATAAAATCATTTTATTCTTGGCCGCTTTGGGGCCCCTTTTGCCACCGGCCATAAACCTATTTTATGCCCATCCCCATTTTCGGGCCATCTTTATACAACAAATAGAGCATGAAGTTAGTAAAGAGGCCAAGATTTTATTTGATAAATTTTCACCGCAAAAGATTTTTGATGCCAGGACCTACGATCGTGACTTAGTAGTTTTGGAGATCAAACAAATAGTTGCTCTATTGCGTATAAAAAAGATAAATATTTTCGATCAGACAGGAAAAATTATTTTTTCGTCGGAGCAAGAAAAAATCGGAAAAACTCATCCAAATAGAAATTTTGTGCAAATTATGGAAAAAGGAAAGCTCTATTCCAAATTCATTCATAAACATGAAAAGGATTTAGAGGCAGATGAAATGCAATATGATGTTGTAGAAGTTTACTATCCGTCGCTTGATTTGGGCGGAAAATTTTTTGGAGCGTTAGAAATATATGTTGATGTTTCCAATGACTTTCATAAGTATGAAGAGGCCATTTATAAGCTAAATTGGGTAGTGATTTCTGTCCCAACGGTCCTAATTATTTTTTTCATTTTTTTCTACATAAGGTTGCGTGATTTTACTAATAAATTAGAAGATCGTGGCCGGAAGATTGTTCGCTTATTGGGAGAGAAAAATAAGATGATTGGTCGATTAGGCCATGATTTAAAGACTCCACTTACCCCGCTTTCAGTATTACTGCCAGAAATTCAAGAGGAAATTAAAAAGTTAGGCCCCAACAAAGAGCTTGTTGAAATGGTGGGCGTTTGCAATCAGAGTGTTGATTTTATGAAGGGTTTGGCCAAAAACATAATGAATATGGCCAGGTTTGATGTTTCTCAATATAAGTTAAATTATAGCAAGATAGATGTGTTTGAAATAATTAAGATGATTTTGATTTCCTACCAAAAAATCTTGGATGAAAAGGCCGTTAAAATGTCCATATATGTTGCTCCAGAAACGTACATATTGGGTGATGAAATTGGGATTACTGAAATTTTTTATAACTTAATAAGTAATGCCGTTAAATTTACGGCCCAAAATGGAGAGATTAAGATTTCTGTTATCTCTTACGTCGAAAACAAACAGGATTATCTTTTTTTTATAGAAGATAATGGGATTGGACTTGATGACGCAGATAAGGAGAAGATTTTCGATGACTTTTATAAGGCAGATAGCAAATTAAAAGATGATCTATCTTCACATGGCCTCGGGCTGGCGATTTGCAAGAATATTGTGGAAGCACATGGTGGCAAAATTTGGGCAGAGAGTAAGGGACGAGGAAGCGGGACAACATTTTATTTCACCCTTCAAAAACATCCGACTTAATGCAGAGTTTTCTATTTTCGGTAACACTCTTACTTTTTTACAATTTCGGCTAATTAAATTTCCGGGCATACAGAGTTGTGATAGGTTCCTACTAATTTGAATCTGTTTTTTATAGTATCTCAATTGTTTTTAACCGGAGGAATCTATGAACAAAATGATAATTTTTCTTTTACTAGCAATATTTGCATCAATTGCTTCTGCGGAATGGTGGGACAATGATCGATGGGAAAAAATTCTAAGTTGTGATAATGGATTGGCGGTGGTGGATCGCAATATCGAACGGCCAGAAATAGTTCAGTTGGTTGTGCATGATCGTAACGTAGTTAATTACCTAAGGAATAATTTAAAAGCGCCTTATCGGGTTTATTCTGGCAATTTAGTTTTTCATATGGGGAACGAGCAACCGGTTAATTCCATCTATGATTTGCGCAATCCAAATTGGAAAACTGATGGTTATCGCCAGCTTTCTTCCGGGGAGTATATTGGCGGAATCTATGAGGTGTCGATGGAATTTAATGGTAGTGATTTGCGCTTCATATATAAGGTGAAAAATCTAACAACCTGTAGAAATGGAGAGATGACTGGCCGCTATGGTTCTCATTGTGATGGTGGCACTGTCTATGTTGGTGAGAAATATCTTGGTGATTATATTTTTAGAAATTGCCAATAGCTTAAGGTTTTTTGCCTAAGATGCTATTTACACGGGAATCATTATAAAGCATAATCCCTCTACAATAAATCTGTAGGGGGATTTTATGAAGTTTTTCTTTTTTCTGTTATTTTTTACCTTAAATCTATCACTTTTTGGCAGTGATTCTTCTGAAACATTGATTAAACGTTATTATTATGGAGCAGAGTCAAAACAATATTTGGTAGCATATTTGGAAGAAGGCCAATGGAGAGTAGAGATCTTTGAACAAAAAAATGGCCAGTTGCAGGAGCGAATTTTTTCTAAAGAGTTTGCGGATAAGACACAGGCCCTAGACTACATCAACACCAATTACCTTTATTTTAGTGCTAAAAGGCGCCCAATTCGTTTGGCCGATCAGGTTTATACCGAATTAAAAGGTGTTAAATTATGGGAGATTACTAATAACTGGAATATTGAGTGGGAAACAAAATTTTCAGAATGGATAGTGGCCAACTTAGATTCTGATTTTTTCAAAAAATATAATATTAAAACCGATTGTGCCGATGCTGCGGTATCTTTGCGCTGGATTTTTGCGCGTATAAATGGCCTGCCGGCGGCAAATACTTTGGGAGGATCGGAAGTTCTTTTTTCGAATGAATCTTTCAAGCAGTCTTGGTCTAATTTGCGAAGAGATACTCTCTGGTATAAAGATCAGCTTTTTTTAAATGCTCTTGATTACATTTTGGACAATACTTATACTCACACTGTTTTGGGTGATGCCTTTCCCTTGAAAATCTCTTTTGAATCAATTATTCCAGGAATTTTCCATCTGCGTATTCATGGAAAATCAGGCCATACCAGAGTGGTGGGCAGGCTATATGGAGAAGATTCTGATGGCAGCGAAATCCCCATTCAACTTTACTCTTCTACTACCCCGCGAATGATACGAGCGTTATACGTTGAAGGTTTTCTTGATGAGGAGCAAATTAAAGAACCTAAAGAAGGCGGCCTGCTGCAATTTCGCTGGCCAGAGAAGAGCAGTGGACGCATTAGTTTGAAGCAGTCCAATACTATGCCGTATTACTCTCTAGAACAATATGATCCAGATTTTATGGGAGATGAAGAAAATTTTGCCATTGCCATTTATAAAGTTATTGTTCCCAGTTTTCGGCCGGAAGTTGCTGTTAGAAAGGGGGCCGAGGCATTGAAGGCAGCTTTAGAATCACGGGTGCAAATTGTGCAGGAAGGGTTTGAATTATGCCAGAGAGAGGAGTGTTCTCCTGGTTCTGCTAATTGGGAAGGGCATAGTACTCCCAGTAGAGATGCACAAATTGGACAGCGCTATACAGCCGTTTATAACCTTGCCTATTCTCTGGGATTTTCTTCTTTGGTTAATGAATTTTTTGCTAACAACTATATAGTAGTTGATGGAGTGAAAAAGTCATTAGAAGAAATTATGGCCATTTGGACCGCAGGGCTTTTTTCCTCCGATCCTCGTGTTAGTGTTGGACAGCGCTGGGCCTTGCGAGTCTCGGACGTAGTTGAAAATATCAATGAGCAATCACAAAGTGCCTTAAAAGAACGTACAGAGTTGATTTCTTCTATGCAACGAGAGGGGGCCTGTCTGCGCACCGCTTGTCGAGTAGGTGATGCTGCTTGGATGAAATATAACACTTTTGTGGCGGATAGAAAAATTGCCAAAAGTTTTTCTTATGTTAGTGGTGTGTGTGCAAAAGAGCGAGGCCAGAAGTGTCTGGAGCTAAAAAATTCACTGGAGGCCATTTCTACACCAAAGGGCAATCTTTGGGAAATTCTAAATAGTTCAGTATGGTTCGTTTCTGATCCACGCTCACCGCTTAATCAACGCTGGGGAGAGCATGCGAAAAAATTTTCCCATGCGGTTTTATCACTAAATTTCGGAACTGGACTAGATGTTTTTATAAGTAAATATAAATTTGCAATTATCCAGCAAAAAACTTTTGTTAATCTGGAGGATGGGAGCGAAGTGGCCAATCCAACTGGAGTGACGAGACTTCTTTATCGCCGGGATTCTCCTTTTGTTTTAGGGATAAGTGATGGACAAACTCAGGATCTTTATTACATGCACTATCAAGAGATGCAGTGGAGGCCGCTGGGAAAAATGGGGGACGGAGTTGAGATCTCGTGGGCCACGAAAGAGAATCTAGTATTGCGTAGTGGCCCAGATGAGATAAATCCATCCATTGATATCTTTTTTATAAATTGTGAAGAGAGCAAGAGAGATTGTACGCTCTCATGGGTGCAAACACTTAATGCTACCAAACTAACAAAGGCCTTAAAAAATAAAGTGAATGAGGATCTGTTTTGGATAGTGCGAAATGATGATATGGCCAAAGAATTGCTGATTGAGTTTAAGGGTAAAGAGATTGTGGTAACACCTGTGAACTTTATAGTTAGAGATTTTGCGCAGGATCTTTTAAATTTTTCCCATCACTATCTTTTCAATTTATCAGGTAATGATGGCCCATCTATTTTAGCGGTGGAAAAAATAAAGGGGAATATGTCATATCCGCTTGCAAACTTATCGACGGCCACCATTACAGACTTTTGGCCAAATGAACAAATTTTAACAATAGTGTATCCTATTAATGAGGAGACCGTTGCTAATAAGGTTTTGAAAATTTCTTCGGAAGAAGAGCTTGTTTTTGAGGAGTTTCTCTCTTGTAATACGTTTTGGCGAATATATACTGGCCCGAGAGAAAAATATCTAAGTTGTTTTGATAGAGAGGAATATAGCAGTAACGATGAATTTGCCATAAGGTTTAAAAATGGAAAAATTGACTACTTTAATAATGCTGGAGTTGATGTTTTGGGTAATTATGGTGATTTGATGGGCTATGTAAAAAAAGGAGATAGTGAGCATTTTTATATCGCTGATTTTGATCGCACAAAAGAGGTCGCCTATGATAGAAAAAGTGAAGGTATTAATCCCATTTTATCTTCTCAGATATTAGGGCAGACAGAGAGGCTTAGTAATTTAGCAATAGTTAGCAATGTTTCCGATCGTCTATACTTTACGCAGTTGGTGCACATGACGGATTGTTTGGCCGGCCAGAAAAATGCTTCGCTTATTACCGATTCTTATTTTCTTACAGAAGAAACGCCAAGTCTTATCACGCATAGCTTTATGAGTGATTTAACCTCGCAAGCAGTAGTAGATCGGGGAGCAATTATATATTCAAAAAATATTATGTTGTGGATCGATGATTGAAGTTGGCCGAGGTTAAAGTAACGCACTACCACGCTAGCACAGTAGTTTGTTTATAAAGACTTTTTCATATTTTCATAGGATAGCATAATATCGCGAACTTTATTGGCCGGCAGGGCGGGGGCAAAGTGGCCGCCAATACCTTCCATATCTTCGGCCATAAAAAGTGAGTTGACGATGGCCTCTTCGGTGGCCTCAATGACTGCTTCATAAAGAGGATCCATGCGTTTATTAAGCAGAATTTTCATCTTATAAAACATTTTGTTGGTATTGCGTTGAACTTTATTTCCGGTGGAGAAGGCCAAAATAATTTCGCCTGAACCATGTGCAGCAAATGAGCCACAGCGGCCGATTCCTAAGGCCGCACGCTTGGCCAAACGATCAAGCTGATGGCCCATTAGTGGCGCATCGGTGGCAACTACGGCAATGATACTTCCATAATTGTCTCGACGTTTACTTAAATGTGAATAATCCTTGGCCAGAATTTCTCCAACGGGAATTCCTTTAATTAGTAAATTTTCAATTTGCCCAAAATTGCTCATGACTAAAACCCCAACCGTATAACCGCCATCACTCTGAGGAAGGCGGCGAGAGGAAGTTCCGATACCGGCCTTGAAGTCACAAGTAATCATGCCAGTTCCGCCGCCAACGCAACCTTCTAAAACGGGGCCGCCCTGGGCGCTATCAATTGCTTGATAGACATGTTCTACTTGCACATGTTGGCCCGCAATATCATTTAGCCAAGAGTCATCACATTCGCCCACTAGCGGAATAACTACGTCTTGGATGCTGCCAATTCCTGGATATCTTTGCATCATGTATTGAACGGCGGCGTCAGAGCAGGTTCCTACCGAGAGAGTGTTTGTAAGTAAAATAGGTGTTTCGATTAAATCCCATTCTTGTACTTGTGTAAGGCCTGAGACTTCTCCGGCACCATTTAAAATGAAAGCGCCGGCGGATACACTCTCATTAAAAACTTCATCGTCGCTAGGTAAAATGGCAGTGACACCAGTGCGAATTGTTTTTTCCGTTGATCCTTCACTGTGGGCGCCTTGAATTATGGTGGTATGTCCAACCCGAACCCCTTTTATATCGGTGATGGCATTGTACTTACCAGTAGGATAGCGGCCAATTTTAATTCCTAAGTTACGTGCGCGATTTTTTTTATTCAACAGACTGTTGGGCATCGTTTTTGTCTTTGTGTAAGAGTGTTTTCATTTTTTGCTTATAGCGACGAATGGCCGGAGCAATAATCTCTCCAATTAATTCGCGATAGGTCATTCCAGTTGATTCGGCAATCAGACATAAATCCGACCAGCCAGGCGTTAGTCCAGGCAGCGGATTGCATTCAACAAAATTAACATTGCCTTCGGCATCTAGACGAAAATCTATACGCGCAATATCTCGGCAATCTAAAATATTAAAAACCTTGCGAGCATTTTGCTCTAATTGATTGCGTAGTTTTTCGTCGATTTTGGCCGGAACATCATATTTTACTTCGCTATTTACATCCAGTTTATGGTGGTAAGAATAAATAGGAAAGTTTCCAGCTTCGGGAGTAAAAACAATCTCCATCGGAGGTAATATCTGTGGCCTTTTTTCACCAATTACTGCGACGGTAAACTCTCTTCCTGGCAGATATTCTTCGGCCAAGGCCCCTTGCTTATAGCGAGCGATGATGGCCGAGGCCTCTTCTCTTAAATCTTTTTCATTATGCACTACACTTTTGTCATTTAAACCTTTGGAGCTACCTTCTGCGACGGGTTTAATTACTACCGGGAATTTAAAATCTTTAGGAAGTGGCTCTTTACCAGTTATGAAGAGTAAAAAATTGGGAGTCTTAACTCCAGCTTCGCGGACTATGCGTTTGGCCAATCCTTTATCTAAAGTAAGTGCCATGGTCGAGGCATCGGAACCGGTGTATTCAATTCCCATTAAATCTAGCAGTGCAGGTACTTGGGATTCACGGTAGCGTCCCTTGATCCCTTCGGCGATGTTAAAAACGAGATCGATATTGGCACTAATCAATTTGGCGGGTAGCTCGGGAGTTGCTTCAAGATCTACCACTTCATGGCCATAAGAAGCAATGGCAGAGCGGATAGCATCAAGTGTTTTTGGAGCATCATATTCGGCCTCAATGTCTGTAAGCGGATTGCTTTGGGGGATGATGCGTTTTTCATTGTAAGAAAAACCAATTCGTAGTTTTTTTAAATTTTTCTTCAAAGATTTTTGCGGCCGAATATTAAATCTTTTAGAGGCGCTATTGATGATGGCATCTAAAACATCTTCGATTTTAGTATGGCCAAAAAGGGCCGCTGCTTGGTAGATGCCGGCCCCCGGTTCTAGGCTGGGAAGAGCGTTAATTTCAATAAAGTAGATGCGATTATCCGGGGTGACTCGAAAATCCACGCGGCCAATGTCTTTAATATCTAGTTGCGTGAATATTTTTTGAGCATATTTGATTAGCTCTTGAGTGGTTTTAGGGTCTAGTTCGGCGGGAGTTCGCAACGACACCTTATCAGCTTCGCTGTTTTTTAGATGGTAGTCGTAGATTTGATACTTTTTACCAGCACTATACTCAGCAGCAAAATGATATTCGGTAGGAACTAAAACACCTTTGTTATCATTATTAATACCGTTAACAAAACCAATTGTTATATCCTTACCAACAACAAACTCTTCAACTAAAATACCTGCGGGATATTTTTTTAAAGTTACTTTTAGCTTCTCTTTGAGCTCGTCGAGATTTTCGGCGATAGATTCCTGGGTGATACCTTTAGAGCTTCCTTCAAAATTTGGTTTTAGAATAACAGGGAAGCGAATATTTTTTTCATTGAGTTGGCCTATTCTAGTAACTTGTTGAGAAGTTGGAACAGGGACTCCAAGTTCGGCCACTACCTTTTTAGTCAGATCTTTATCCAAAGTTAGATTACAGAGGTAGGCATCTGAGCCAGTGAAGGGAAGGCCTAATTGTTCAAAAAGCCCAGGATAAAAGGCCTCTCGATAGCGGCCATATTTTCCTTCTGCGGTATTAAAAACTAAATCGGGATTGAGAGATTCCAGTTTTGCCATTACTTGTGATGGAGGGCCGCTTACTTCGACATGTTCCACTTGGTGGCCGAGATTGCTCATCGCTTCGCTTAGAGCATCAACGGTCTGTTTGGTGTCAAATTCTGCCTGATCTTCGGAATTGTCTGTTTTGAGATTGTAGGTGAATGCTATTTTCATTACTATTTTGTATATTAAATTTGGTAAAAACAAAACATAAAAAATAGGTCTACATTTTTTTAGATCAAAGGTAGAGTAGTAACTCAATATGGAAGCAATTGGGCCTACGGCCTTTATAAACATTCACTCTCATCATCCGGGCCTTCCGACGGATATGAGTACTTTTCGTTTGGTTAATTTAAAGTTGGAAGGGGAATATAATTTGGGGCAAGAAGGCCAGGATCGCTATTCGCTGGGAATACATCCGTGGGAAGTAGCAAGATTGGCCAAAGATAATCAGGTGGAACAGGCGATAGATAAGGTGGCCTGCGCTATGGAGCAGCGGCATATTTGGGCGATTGGAGAGATTGGAATAGATAGACAAAAGCGACATCAGCATAGTGTTGATACGCAAAAACAGATTTTTGTGCAACAACTTAGGCTAAGTATTGCGCATAAACGGCCAGTGATTATTCATGCGGTGCGGGCACTATCCGATATTTTATACTACAAAAGAAATTTTGCGGAGGTACCTGCTTGGATTATTCATGGATTTAATTCCAGTGCTGAAGAGGGAGAGAAGTTATGGCGGGCCGGTATTTACCTATCTTTTGGAGCATCCCTTTTTAATTTGGCCATGCCGGCCTCTCGAACATTATCGGCCATGCCATTAGATTATCTTTTTTTGGAAAGTGATGAGCAAGAAAGTTACTCCATTGAGGCGATTTATCGGCAAGCGGCGGCCATTTTGGCCATCTCTGTAAACGAGTTGCAAGAGGTCATTTTTTCTAATTTTAAACGAGTTTTTGGCGCTCAGATGGAAGAGAAAGGGAAAAAGGAGAAAATAATATGGTGAGGTGGTATGATCGTACGGCCATATTGTTGGGCGAAGAGAGCTATCAGGCGTTGAGGCATAAGAGTGTTCTTATTGTGGGGGTAGGTGGTGTTGGTGGAATGGCCGCGGAATTTATCTGTCGCGCTGGAATTGGGACCATTACTATCGTAGACAGTGATGTGGTGAGTATTGATAATCGGAATCGACAGATAATTGCACTAGAATCTACCACGGGAGAGGCCAAAGTGGAGGTTCTGGCCAAACGCTTAAAGGATATTAATCCAGAATTGGATATAATGGCCAAAAAAATCTATTTGCTAGATGAGGAGGTGGATAAACTTTTAGATGAGAGGCACTATGATTATGTTGTTGATGCCATTGACACACTTACCCCTAAAGTTCAATTGATCACTGGATGTTTGAAGCGAGGAATAAAATTAATTAGTTCTATGGGGGCGGGAGGTAAGTTTGATCCCTCTAAAATTGAGGTGGTGGATATTTCTAAAACCTACCGCTGTCCTCTGGCCCAGAAGGTTCGCAAAATGTTGCGACAGCAAAAGATTGATTCGGGAGTGCTTACTATTTTTTCTGCGGAAGAGGTAGATAAGAGTAAATTTATTAAGACAGAAGGATTAAGTAATAAGAAAACAACCGTAGGGACGATTTCCTACATGCCACCAATGTTTGGAGCGTTCGCCGCCTCGGTGGTTATTCGAGAATTATCGGGAGTGTGATAATTCATCCATTATATGATTAATCTTCGGTGCTGTCGCCATCTTCATAGACGTTGATGGTGGGGGGGATTCCGGCCGGATCTGCCTGATCTGTTTCGTAAGTTGCTGCATCTTGTACACAATTTTCCCCGTTACTGTCACAAACGGTTTGCGCAGGAGTGGAGTAATCAACTTCATCAAACTCCTCTTGCGCAACTGTCAAAAAAGATAGTGAAATGGATGATAACAAAAAAAGCAAAATCATCAAACCTTTCATTGATAAGACTCCTTGCGTTTGAGCATAAGTTATAAATATTGGAGTGATAATATTATATAATTGGGAGAAATACCATCCCTAGGGTTCAACTATTTTTCAAGATTGATGGTAAATGACAGAAAAAAAATTTTGATAAACGGCAATAATTAGGTAAATTATTATGATTGAGTAAAAAGACAAAATAGGAGCACTATATGGATAAAATAGTGGAGCATGCTCGGTCAAGAGAGGTTGAGAGCGAGAGAGGTAAAAGGCAATTGATTGAATTAAGACAGTCGGTGTTGGAGCAAAAGAAGAAATTCTTGTTAGATCAGGCCTACGCTGAATACAATCCTGACTGGTGTGATTATGCAAGGCCTTTGAGAGATGAAAATACGATAAGAAAAAAATTGCATAACATTGATGAGCGCCTACAAATAATTGAACGAGCGCTAGGAAGGATTAAGGATGGTTCTTATGGGACGTGTGCTAAGTGCGGAAAGCAGATTGCTAATCGAGAGTTATTTCTTGCTCCGGAGCAGGAACTTTGCAAAGAGTGTTTTAAAAATCAGGTGTAGATCACAGCAGAAAGGAGCAGTGCATGGCCAAGTTTGTTAAGGCCAAGCATGCTTCGGCCAGACTAGGCCCGGAGGCCTTGGCCAAATTAGATCAAACGTTAGGGAAAAATTCCAAGGTTATATTTACTAAATATTCTGAACAGGCCGTGCAGGTCGAAGAGTTATCTTCACTATCCAAAATCAATTTTAATGATTTTTCGCCTAAAAATGTCCATTGGATTCACATCGAGGGATTTGATAATTTGGCCCTTTTTGAAGAGATAAAAAGTTATTTGAAGATTGACTATCTTTACTTGGAAGATGTTTTAAATACTGATCATTATCCTAAGATGGAAGAGTTGGATCAGGCACTTTTTTTTATTGTCAAAATATTCTCTTTTATCAAAGAAAATAGCAACGAATTGCGCACCAAGCATTTGGCCATTTTTTTAGGAGAAAATTTTGTATTATCAGCAATAGAACGTGAGAGTGCTGTTTTTAATCCCATAAAAAAGCGAATAAATGAAAATTTGGGCAGAATAAGAAAGATGGGAGCGGACTATCTTTTTTACTCCATGATTGATTCAGTAGTGGACAGCTACTATTACATTGTTGAGCGTCTGGGAGGGAGTGTTGAACTACTGCAGTCTAGAGTGACTCGGGAGGTTAGTGATAATATACTGGAAGAGATTAACAGTTTAAAAGTAGAATTTTTATATATTCAAAAGGCCATCTTACCAGTCAAAGATTATCTTTCGACTATTGTGCGAGGGAAAATTGAAGGCCTTGATCAGAAGAATATTAAATATTTTGAAGATGTGCATGACCATCTTTTTCAATTGGCGGAAACGGTGATCAGTTATCGACAAATCTTGTCGGATATTTTAAATATCTACTCAAGCTATGTGGGTTTTCGAACCAATAAGGTTATGACCTTTCTCACCATTTTTTCTACTATTTTTATTCCGCCTACTTTCATTGTTGGTGTATATGGAATGAATTTTAAATTTATGCCGGAGTTGGATTTAAAATGGAGTTATCCCATTGTCTGGCTTATAATCATCACTACTATGATTTCACTGCTGATCTATTTAAAGCGCACATATTGGCATAAAAATTAGGTATCGCGAGAATGGAAAATATAATTTTTAGTGATGCTGATATTTGGAAAGAGTACGATCTCTCTGGAGCGGGGTGTGCTCATTGGAAAATTGGCCCTCTGAAGTTGTGGGTCTGTTCTCTTGAGCGAGAGTTTGATCTGCTTTATAAGTACTCTAGTGATCACGAAGATCGAGATGTGCAAACTCAGATTCCCTACCTTGGGCCTATGCCGGAGGAGGGAGAGAGTGTTCGTTATGGAATTCGCAATCGTTGTAACAAAATAATTTTTGCCCCGGCCATGCCAAATCGTTCAGTTATTGTAAGGCCAGAAAAACCATTTTTTGTTTTAGAACATGATGTCTCAACATTATATGTGACAACTGGCCTATGGTTGCACGCGACTTGTCGCGATTTAAATAAGACTATTTTTACTATACCCATTGTACGATTAAAAGGAACCTGGTTTGGAGATGATCCTACGTCAGGAGAAATTTGTTATGCCGCTAAGACCAAAGGGCAGCTAAAATTTAATGAGGTCTTGGTGTACCATTATCGTTTTATGACAAAAATAAAAATAATTAATAATACAGGAGTGCCTCTAAAATTAGAGCGAGTTAAATTGGCCATTCCTTACTTAAATCTTTACAAAAATCAAAACAATTTTTTTGTTACGGATCATGTCACTATAAAAAAGGATCGAGAAAACAAAGATATCCATGTTTGGTTTGAGCGGCCTAAAGATGAAGATTTTGGGCCACTGCAATTGGTAATGGCCAGTCAGAAAAAGCATGAAAAAGGAATTTTTGAAAAAACTTTGGCGCAGATAATTGGCTAGGGTGATTAAATTATGATGGAAGCAGATAAATTATCGAGTATATCCACTGTCTGGAAAGAGCTACTTGCGTTTATGAGTGACTCTGGCAGGTATCAAAATTTACTGGAAGGTTTTTTAATTATTTTTTTTGGTCTACTTGTCGTAAACCTACTCTTGAAACTATTCGATATCGTAATTAAGTCAAATAAGTTATCGGCGCATCAAATCCTAATCAGGAAAGGGATTAAATATTTTTTTAATGGGGTGGTGGTGATCTATGGGCTTAGAAAATTTGGAATTGATTTAAAGGTTCTTTTGGGGGCGGCCGGTGTTTTTACCGTAGCATTAGGATTTGCTTCGCAAACATCCGCATCTAATTTAATAAGTGGACTTTTTTTGTTAGCGGAAAAACCCTTTTCTGTTGGAGACCATATCTCAGTCTATGATGTGGATGGTATTGTTGTTTCCATAGATCTTTTTTCCACTCGTATTAGAACGTTTAATAATATTTTGATCAGGATTCCCAACGAAAATTTGATGAAAACGCAAATTTTTAATAACACATATTTCCCCATCAGAAGAATTGATGCTAAAATTCCTATAAGCAAAAATGAAGATTTAAAAAAGGTGGAAGCGGTGTTGTTAACGGTGGCCGAAAATAGCCTAGATTGCCTAGATGAGCAACGGCCGCTTTTTATGATCAATGGCATAAGCAGTGATCATGTAGACATTCAATTTTCATTTTGGGTAGAGACGGAAAATTTTTTAGATGGCCGCAATAGGATGTACATGGATATTTTGGCGGCATTTAAGGAAAATAATATAATTATTCCCTACCAGCATCGCGTGATATTGGCCCAAGGCGATGTTGGCGGAGAGAGGATTTTATAGTTTTAAGCAACAAATACAAGGAGTGTAGTAATGAAAATTAGTGTTTTATTTCTATTTGTTCTTTTCCTGCAAATGAATTTATTGTCCGGATGTGGTTCTGACAAGGCCTCTACTGGTGATGATCCTGTCAACGATGATTTGACAACCAGTGTGGGCTTTCCAGTGGATTTAGCGATTTCTTCGCCTACTGCCGCGACGGCAGAAGCACGTAAACTTTTTTCGCCTTTGGAGAAGTTCATTCGCGCGGTAATTTCAAAAGAAGTTGCCCCTTCGGCCACTGATACGGCCGATATGAGTTATGAAGAAAAAGTAGAGGTTTTTCAAAATATATTGTCGGGAACATCTACTTCTGATTGTAATTTTACACTGGATTTAAACTATGGAACCAATGATGCTTCCTGCTATGGCCCAACAATTGTGTATGAGTTGCATCCTGATTATATTGAAGGAACTAGTGCTCCTGGTACCGAGAATGGAGAGTTGCCTCCAGGCGATTTTGGACTTTGGACCGCGCTAGATGCAGAAAAAAATGAGGCCTGTGCGGCGGCACAGCTGAATAAGAGAATGACGAATATTTCCACGCAAATTGATTCAATGATGCTAACTACCGCTTCAATGTTTTGTATTGCGGGAGTTAATGAGATTGCCTTGCCAGAAGTTGGAGCAAGCATAGATTTAACGGCGGAAGTTAATGCTGTTTTTGATGCGAATGAATCGGGAGTAGTGGTTACTTCTGCGGTGGTGGCCCGAGAAAATGATAGTGGGGATGATCCGATTTATGTGACAACTATTGTTGGAACTGCTTCTGGGAAAGCAATTTTTGTTCGACTAAAGCATATTCCCACCTCGGAAGATAATTCGACTTATCGTGGGAAATTTTCCTATACCATAAGCACTGACAGCGAGGCCACCTTGATGTGGTGTAATGAGGTTTCGGGAATGAAGGAGGCAATGTCTATTGCTTATGAAAAAACGGCCGCTACAAGTTTAAGGGTAGAATTAAATAGTGGACATTTTTGTGGGGCAGGAGAGGAGACGGATCCTTTTGTTAGCACTACCGATTTTACGGTTGATGCTACCAAAAAAGTTACGGCACCCGCTCTTTACTTGCAAGTGCCATATTTGACAGAAAGCAAGGCAGCGTCTACCTACGGTTGGGGCGGTAATTATAACTACGCGTTGCTTAATTTAAATCCTTCAAATGGTGCGGGAGAATTTCGTTTTGCTTGGCAGGCGGGGATGCCAGATAATGCTACTCGTGCTCTAAATATCTCCTTGGAAGAAGTGTCGGGTAATTTGGAAGGGGAGGCCTACTACGGATATGGCCCAGATGCTGCTGAATTGGCATTAGGTGAGATCAACATAATGTACTGTAATTGGGCCGGGCCGCAGGGGGCCGCTTTTGTTCAGGATAAAACTGGGAAGGGGCAACTATTGGCACAAAGGCAACTTATATCATTTGATAGTGTGAATGGGATTTTTACTGCCGATAGTTCGAATATAAGATATGCTCCAACATTAAATTGTGACCATGGAGGTGCTCCATTTCAGTTTGGTGATACTTTAGCAAATGAAAATGCAGCTGCCTTTGCAAACGATCTTATAGATATATCGGGTGGTATAGGACAGACCCTAGTAGTTCCAGTAAATGTTGATGAGGTCGAATAATTTTAAAAAGGAAATCAGTTCTATGAAAATTATAAAAAGTAAGTTCGCAGTCATTTTTTTTCCAGCATTAATGTTGATCTTTGCTTCTTGTGTGAAGGAGGCGGAGTTGGGGACAAAAGATAATCCTGTTAAGTTTTATTTTACGCCCTCAGTTGATTCAGAGACCATAACTTCTAATTCTCAAGAATTTATGAAATTTATGGAAAAAGAGACTGGACTTTTTTTTAAGACAGCGGTCCCGGCCAGTTATATTGCAGTAGTGGAGGCCTTTGGTTCAAAGCGCGCTGATGTGGCCGTAATGAACTCCTTTGGGTATTTATTGGCCAATCAAAAGTATGGAGCAAAGGCCCGACTAACGGTCGTTCGCTATGGCGAAAAAGTGTACAAGGGGCAAATAATTGTACGTACGGATAGTGGGATTAATGGCCTGGCCGATTTGAATGGTAAAAACTTTGCCTTCACCGATGCGTCTTCTACTTCCGGATATCTTTTTCCACTAAAAATTCTAAATGAGGCCAGCATTAAGCTGGCCAATTCTGTTTTTGCGATGAAGCATGATAACGTAGTTACCATGGTCTACCAAAAACAAGTTGATGCCGGAGCTACTTTCTACTCTCCGCCTGGGGCAGATGGTGTTCCTCGTGATGCCCGGGCCAGAGTGGTTACGCAGTTTCCTGACGTCTTTGAAAAGATTAAAATATTGCAGATCACTGACGATATTTTAAACGATCCTTTTGTTTTTAGAAAAGATTTACCAGAAGAGTTAAGTGAAAGAATTATTGCCGCAATTTTTAAATTTATTGAAACGGAAGAGGGTAAGAAAATTTTTTCCAATATTTATAGTGTAGAAGGGGTAGCGAAGGCCACAGACAGTGATTATGATGGACTTCGCAAAATGGTTGAGATTAATAAAATTGATCCAATCGAATTAATGAAAGAGAAAAAATAAGTTAAGCAGGTTAGAAAGAGATGAATATTTTAGAAGTTAAGTCGCTCTATAAAACATATCCCAACGGTTGTCAGGCCTTAAAGGATGTTAGCTTTGAAGTTGCGCAGGGAGAATTTTTAGTGGTGATTGGCCTCAGTGGTTCTGGTAAATCAACTCTGCTTCGTTGTATCAATCGAATACATCCGGCCTCTAGCGGGCAAATAATTTTTGAAGGCCAAGAGGTCACGGGCCTCAAAGGAAAAGAGTTGCGAAAATTACGTTCTCAGATTGGTATGATTTTCCAACACTTCAATCTAGTTCCTCGTAAGAGTGCTATGGTTAACGTGCTAACTGGTGTCTTGGCCCGTGTGGGAATTATGCGCTCCGTTTTGGGCCTCTTTTCGAAAGAGGATCAAACAGAAGCAATTGAAAAAATAAAGATAGTCAATCTGGCCGGAAAAGAAGATGTGCGGGCTGATAATTTATCAGGGGGCCAACAGCAGCGAGTTTCTATTGCGCGGGCACTAATGCAAAGGCCCAAATTGCTTTTGGCCGATGAACCGGTTGCCAGTCTTGATCCGGCCACTTCTAATTCCGTTATGCAGTATTTAGAAAAAATAAATAAAGAGATGGGCGTCACGGTCATCTGCAATCTCCATTTTTTATCGCTAGTGCGAAGATACGCCACTCGTGTTATTGCACTAAAGGGAGGAGAGATTGTTTTTCGCGGTACTCCAGAGCAGATAACAGAAGAGTGGTTTAAAACTATCTACGGAGAGGATGCGGTAGAAGTTTCGGTGCACTAAAATTTAAAGAGGTGATGGGTGATAAATTTTAAGACAATAAAGGCGATACTCATTGATTGTGCTCTGGGGGCCTATTCTATTTTAGTTACTTATAAAGTGGTTTATGAAAAATTGTTACAAGATATTCGTTATGCTGATTTTTCTTGGAATGAACCATTATTGGCATTAGGGATTGGCGCGGTATTGGGCCTTGTTTTTTTTGGATGGGAGGGATTTTCGGTAGGTAAGCGAGTTATGGGGATCTATAATCCACCCTTTGGACAACCATTTATCAAGGCACCCTACAAGTTTTTATCGCTACTAGCGATTGCTTTGACCTTTGTGGCCGGATTGCATTACAGTCAAGTTTCTGTTTACGAGTTTTTGTCGGAGAGTGGACTAGAGGGGGCACGCAAAATTTTTATAGCATTGGCCACACCTAATTTTTCTATTTTTGAAGAGACGATGTTTGCCGCTATCGAGACCATTTATATGGCCTTTATTGCTACTGTTTTTTCTCTGCCATTTGCTTTTGGACTAAGTTTTTTTGCGGCAAGAAATTTAATGAAAGCAAATGCTTTTTGGCGTTTACTTTATGTTGTTACCCGCTTTGTTCTAAATGTCACTCGCTCTATTGAACCATTAGTGTGGGCCATCGTTTTATCTGTGTGGGTAGGAATTGGCCCTTTTGCGGGAATGCTGGCACTTTGTGTTCACTCGGTTGTTTCCTTGGCAAAATTATACTCAGAGCAGATTGAGACTATCAACGAAGGCCCTATGGAGGCGATGATTGCTACCGGTGCTCACCCTATTCAAGTTATCTGGTACGGAGTTGTTCCTCAAATTATTTTACCATTTTTATCCTACACAATTTATAAGTGGGATATTAACGTGCGCATGGCCACCGTAATAGGTTTAGTCGGTGGAGGGGGAATTGGAACACTTCTTATGCAGTATCAAGGGTTGGCCAAGTGGCATGAGGTGGGATTGATCGTTATGGTAATTGCCTTTATTGTTTGGGTTATGGACTATTCTAGCGCCAAAATTCGTGAGGCGATTAAATAGTCTGCCCGTGAAAATAGTACAGAGTAGGATTTTTCTTTGACTCACTATAATAACTGAGGCAGGATGCCGCTTGAGCTGTCTCGTTTTCGTAGCAGAGAGGTTTTCTATGAAAAAGCGTTACATTCTTCTTTTTTGCATACTTATAACAACATTTGCTATTTCTAAATGGTTAAATCAGAAAAGCTTAAGTCCTGACACGTCCAGACAATCAATCTCAAATGATAGTAAAAGTGGCCGAACAACCACACAGAAGACAGCTTTGATTCAAGATAGTGTTAATGCCAAGAAATCAAAAAGTATAAGTGTTACCGGCCAGGAAAGAGATCAAATTAATAAAAAGCAAGCAATCGCAGCAGAAGAAGCAGGCGAGGAGAATGTTGATTATTTGGTTGATCGTTATTGTGATGATGGCCTTTCTCAAGACAATTTTGACTCGCTAGTTAGTTATTTGCAGGAGCGAACTCAGATTGTTTCTACCGTTTCTGATTTTGAAAATTATGAAATTGTATTGCCAAACGGAGAGCATCGTCGTTTACAAGTGGCCTTGGAGGAATTAGATAGCGGTGGGCGCAGTAAACAGGTCTATCTTTTTAAATTAGATGCTGATGGATTGCCCGAGCGAATTGACTCCGATTTTCAAGGGGCACAAGATTGGGAAGGTAAGCTTAGTCATTTTTTAAAATCAGGAGAGCTTCTTTGGAAAAGGTCGGCCGGCAATATGGTTTTGGCCAATAATCAGGTAGTATTTTATGAGTTAGAAAATGGTATAATAACTCGCTTAGAAACACTAACTACCTCTGGAATTGCTATCGGTTGCATGCAAGAAGGAGAGGCCTTAGTTTGCAATTGCGAGTAGCTCTTCTTGCTCTTCATACAGCGACAATAGCATCTCTTCTAACTCATTTCGCTTTTGTTCCAGTTGGAAAAATTCTTTTTGTTTTTGTTGATTCATGGACAAAAAATCAAAGAGATCAATTTCGCTATTGATGTTTGTCAGATCACTCTCTGCTTGCTTTATTAACGTTGGGAGCGCATTTAGGCGGGCCTTTTGCTTGCCAGAAAGCTTGAGAGGAGTTAGGGCGTCGGTTTGAAGAGGAGAGTTCTTTTCGCCTGTTTGTTCTTGCCCCTCTTCTTCATCATGCTGAATAATATCTTCAAGTGTTAGAGCATCAAGATACTCTTCTGCTTGTTCATAGCCACCGGTGAAGAGTTCAATTTTTTTATCTCTTAGCAGCCATATTTTGTTGGTGACATTGGCCAGGAAACTGCGATCATGACTTACTAAAATTAATGAACCTTCAAATTTCGTCAAATTATTTTCTAGAATTTGCAAGGTTGCTAAATCTAGGTCATTAGTGGGTTCATCAAAAATCCATAGATCGGCCGGGCGTAAAAAGTTTAAGGCCATTTGCAAGCGATTTTTTTCTCCACCGGAAAAGGTAGATATTGGGCGATTGAGTTCGGCCTTAGAAAAGAGATAGCTTTCAAAATAGGCACTGATATGTTGTCGTCGGCCATCGGGTAGGGTAACAAAGTCAGAACCATTGCCTAAAATTTCAGCGGGAGTTTTATTGGGATCGATGGCCTCACGTTTTTGAGTGAAGTGCTGGATGGTTATTCCCTCCGCCATTTTGATGGAACCGGTGGAGGGAGAGAGTTTTTTTGTAATTAAGTTTATCAGAGTGGTTTTCCCTACTCCGTTTGCTCCGAGTAGGCCGATTTTATCTCCTTTCTGTGTAGAGAGGTTGATGTTTGAAAAAAGTTGTCGATCTTCGAAGGAAAAAGCAACATCGACAAGTTGGGCCAAAATTTTGGTTTTGCGTTGTGAGGCGACTATATTGAGGCCTAATTGGCGTTGAGCGTTTTCTTTAATCGCTTTTATTTTATCGCGAAGGTTATTGTATCCTTCCACTCGTTTTTTACTACGAGTCCCACGTGCCTTAATTCCTTGACGCATCCAGGCCGTCTCCCGGCGCATAGAGTTTTCTAGTTTATTCATGTGCGCTACTAGAGATTGTTCTTCTTCTGCTAAGAAGTGGAGAAAGTCTAGATAGCTTCCGGAGAAGGTGTTAATCAATTCCTTATTGATATGAAAGATTTTATTGGTCACTTTTCCTAAAAGATGTCGGTCATGGGTAACTAAGACGAATGCTTTGTCCGAACTATTCAACATCTCTTCAAAGCGCAAAATGGCCTCTAGATCAAGATGATTAGTCGGTTCATCCCATAAAATAATAGAGGCCGGGGCCGTCAGTCCTAAGGATAAGAGAACTTTTTTCTGTTCGCCTCCACTTAAGGCTTCAATTTCGGTATTTAGATCTTGCAGCCCAAAATATTTTAGATACGACTCATAACTAGAAAGAAGATCCCAGCCACCTTGCTGCTCTATCTGCTCCATTAATTTAATCTGTTGGTTAACTAGAGTTTCTTGTTGTAGGCCAGAGGATTGTTCAATTGATCTATTTATTACTTCTAGTTCTTGATGGATTAGTTGTAGTTTGGGATAAAAACGAAAGATGTAGTTTTTTACAGTGTAATTTTCTCCCTCATCGAGAGGTAATTCTTGAGGAACCAGGAAAGTGGAAAAGTTTTCATTTTGGTTGTCGCTAGACTTTGTTTTATCAAACTGAAAAGGGGGAGTGGAATGATCAGGGCGAAGATTATCTGTTAAAATTTTAAGGAGAGAGGTTTTTCCTTTACCGTTTAGGCCAATAAGTCCAATTCGATCTCCGGTAGAAATATTAAAATTAGCACCATCAAAAATTTTTTTGCTAGCAAAAGTTAGGTGAATATTTTTAAGAGTGCATAATAAGGACATGCTCAGAGATTAACTTAAGATGAGAAAGAACGTCACTATTTTTTTGTAACCAGATCGTCCGGGGTATTAAGATTGGTGGTAATTGAAGGATCATCACAGGACACTCGAGAAATTTCATTAAGGGGTAAATGTCTAATTTGAAAATCTAAGCGGTAGGAAGAGTGGCCAGGATCAATAATCAGCAGTTGTTGGATGAAAAGGCGATTAAGTAAAATAGGATGGCCACCTTTTCCATCACTAGATGTTGGGATGGAAACTTTTTTTTGTAGCATTAAAGAGTTGCTCGTAAGCAGAGAGTAGACGTCAGATGATAGTGGAGCAGAATCGATTGGCCTAATAAAAGCTCCCGGGGTTAGAGGATCTAGAGCTTTGAGTGCTAGTTGGATAGAATAAAAAGGGCCCAATTTAATTTTATCGTTGATTATTGTTACGATATCATTTTTTCTTTCCAAGGCCTGAAGGAGAGGAAAATATTGCGCAAAAGAGTCGCCTAAAACCACGATAATTTTTTGCCCTCCGCATTTCCAAAAGTGTTCTAGATGAGAGCTTATTAGTTTTTTTCCGTCAATTTCAATTAGCCCTTTGGGGAAACCCATACGTGTCGATTGGCCGGCGGCCAAAATGATGAGAGGAACATTGGCAACTAAGTGGTGCATAGATAAAATGTTATAGACAAAATTTTAGTGTGGTGCAATGATTTTGTATCATAAGTGTCAAAGCAAAAAAGAGAGTTATGTTTATGCAAAAACAAACGCAAAGTTTATCAATGGAAGAGTTAATTCAGGTATTGGCGGTGGCCCGTGGAGATCGACCGGCAGATCTTTTAATTAAAAATGTTAAGATATTGGATTTGGTTTGCGGTGAGATTTTGGAATCGGCCCTTGTTTTAGCTGGAAAAACCATTGCGGGGGTGGGGCCAGAGTATCATGATGCGGCCGCTATTAAAGTTTGGGATGCCAACGGACTTACTGTAGTACCAGGTTTTATTGATGGCCATTTGCACATTGAATCTTCCATGATGAATCCATTTGAATTTGAAAAAATGACTTTGCCATTAGGAACTACTACCGCAATTTGCGATCCACATGAGATTACAAATGTTTTAGGAGATGATGGTTTTTCCTGGTTTTTACGATGTGCTCAGCTGATGCAGCAAAATCTTTTTGTGCAGGTTAGTTCTTGTGTTCCGGCCTTGCCTGGCCATGAAAATAGTGGGGCCACTTTTTCCTTAGAGCAGATGAAACAGTATCATGACGATTCTTATGTTTTAGGCATGGCGGAGATGATGAATTTTCCCGGTGTAATTAACGGGGCACCAGAGGTGTTGGAAAAGATTTTGGCCTTTTCAGATATGGCCATGGATGGACACTGTCCACTACTTGTTGGAAAAGCATTAAACGGTTATTTGGCGGCAGGCATTCAAACCTGTCATGAGACTATTTCGGCGGCGGAAGGACGTGAGAAAATTCAGAAAGGGATGTCGCTTATTATTAGAGAAGGTAGTGTGGCAAAAAATCTAGATGCCCTGGCACCACTTCTTACGGAGTTTAACTCTTCCCAATGTTTTCTCTGTACAGATGATCGAAATCCATTAGAAATTGCTCAAGATGGCCATATAAATAGCATGATATATCGGTTAATCAATCAACACAAAATTCCACTGGCAGTTGCGTACAGGGTTGCCTCTTTTTCTGCGGCCAAACATTTTGGATTAAAACGATTAGGATTGGTTGCTCCAGGATATCAGGCAGATTTGGTTTTTTTAAGTGACTTAGCACAAGTTAAAATTGAAGAGGTATTTATTAAGGGCCGGCCTCTTGCAGAACTGGGCCTGGAGGGTTCTATTGAGGAAAAACTGCGACGATCCAAGGCACCGTTACAAAATACTATGAAACGTCGGCCGCTTGCACCGGAGCTTTTAACTACGATATTTTCTCGGGGAAATTATAATGTGATAGAGATAATTCCTGGTGAAATTGTTACTAATCATAAGAAAATATTCTACGATGGCGCAAAATTTGAAGATAGTGATGTATTAAAAATTGCAGTAATTGAGCGTCATGGTAAGAATATAGCGCCTTCATTGGGATTGGTAAAAGGTTTTGGCCTCTCTTGTGGAGCGATTGCTTCTTCTGTAGCACATGACTCTCATAATATAATTGTAGTGGGAAAAGACGAAGAGGATATGGCCTGCGCTGTAAATAATCTAATTAAAATTGGTGGAGGTTTTTGCGTAGCAGAACGAGGCAAAATTTGTGCGCAATTGGCCTTGCAAATTGCCGGTATAATCTCCAAAGACAGCGCAAAAGAGATTGCTGCTAGTTTAGAAAAGTTAAAAAAAGAAACAAAGCGATTAGGTGTATTACTCCCAGAACCATTTTTGCAACTGGCCTTTTTGGCCTTGCCAGTTATTCCAACTCTTAAGATAACGGATATGGGACTTTTTGATGTCAGGCAATTTAAGTTTATTTCACTTAAAGATTAGCTGAATATTTTTTTTAAGAACGAAGTAAGCTTTATGGTCAGGAATTTTTTTCTTATTATATTTTTACTAACTAGGGATTATCATCTTATTTGCTCTTACTAATTTTTAAGAATTCTTCTTTGGGTGCCATATGAGTGATAATGATATTTTTTCTGTAGAGATTAATGAGAAGATTGATAATTTAAAGATATTAATCGTAGATGATCATGCGGATGTATTAGAAGTTATCGAAACCAAGTTAGAATTAGAATTTCCACTTTCAGAGATTCGTAAGGCCCAAAATGGAGTAGATGCCCTTGCTAAAATTACTGAGGATTTTATCCCCGATTTGATTATTACAGATTTAAAAATGCCGGAGATGAGTGGCATAAAGCTGGCCAAAGAGGTTTTAAAAAAATACCCAAAAGTTCCGATCATTTTACACTCTTCTTACATGGATATTTTGGAGTTGATTGAGAATATTGAAATAGGATTTCAGGGTTTTTTGGAAAAACCAGCAACTCTTGAGCAAGTGGCCCAGGAAGTTAAGCGAACTTTGAGTAAAGCGCAAAAAAATCAAGAAGGGTATATTTTATATGATGTAGAGCGCTTGTTAGAAAGAGATGTCTATCCTTTTGATCTATACGTGCGCTTAGGTAGTAGTAAGTTTATCCATGTTTTTAAAAAAGGTGATAATGTTCATAAAGAAAAATTGAATATTCTTAAAACCAAAGGAGTGGGAGAGCTTTATATCCGGTCGGAAGATTATTTGAGTATTGACGATTCTCTCTATGCTCCGGTGCGAGTATCAACGTTGGTAAAAAATGAATTAGTTGATTTTGCGCTTTTTCGGAGAGGAAGTTGTCTTAAGTTTGAGCAGTTAATTAAGGCCAATACTGTTTTAGTAGATGGCCATCAAAATATTTTAAAAAAACATGGCATTAAACAGCTTTTTGTTGCAGAAGTTGATGAACCTAAATATCAGGCATATTTGGATAGAGTTATTGATAAAATTGTAGAGGCCAAAGAGACTCCTTGCGAAGATTGTACGGTGTTGGTTAATGATTATACTAAGAGAAAAGTCGATAGGATTTTTAAAGATCCATCACGTGATAATTTGCATAGTTTAAAGAAAGTTTCGTCCACGCTTGTTAAATTTATCTCTGGCAGTATGCAAAATGGATTAAAAGATCTTTTACATATGCAGAAGGGGTCTGGGGTGTATCAGCATGCTCTGCGAGTTGCCACGATTAGCTTGGCCATTATGGAGAAAATATTTATCGACAAAAAAGAGAAGAATCGAACAGGTGGCGTTTCTGTTTTTGAGTCAATTTTGGATGATAATGCTTACAATCGAGATATTATTTTACTAGGTGGGCTACTTCATGACATCGGAAAAGTTACTCTTGGAATCGAGACATTTGTAAATTTAGATGATACTACCGAAGAGGTGCGTAAAAATTATTTGCGTCACATTGAAGTAGGTGAGTCTTTGTTAGTGGCCCGGAATATATTTCCAGAGAAAATTTTAGAGATTGTAAGACAGCATCATGAGTGCATGGATGGCACGGGATTTCCGAATAAATTGATGAAACGTCATCTTTCTATTCATACCCAGATCATATCCTTGGCCAATTTTTATGATGGATTAATTTCTACTGGATACAAAGTGCACGATGCCGTAGTGCATATTCAGATGAGTGAAGCAAAATTTAATAAACATCTTATTCCTTTTTTGCAGCGAGTGGTGCAGCCAGATCAATTTAAATAGTTCTATGCGTAAATTCTGAGGTAATTGCTCTACTAATTTCTAAATATATTACAAAGAAAATTAAAAAAAATGTTTGGACGGATGGCCTCTTTAATGTGATATATAGTTGTAAAAATTATTTAGAGGTCAAAGTATGAAAATCTTGATGTTTGGATGGGAGTTTCCTCCACACATAAGCGGAGGGCTTGGTACGGCATGTTTTGGTATAACCCAGGCATTAACCTCGCTAGGCATTGAAGTGGTTTTTGTGGTCCCCAAATCTAATTTTGACTACGGAAGCGCGCCAGTTAAGATTATCCGGCCAGACGATATTTTAGGCCCAGAAATGGCCACAGAAGAGGGAGTTCGTTGGGGAGGAGGATTGGGCAAAGAAGAGCTTTTTACCCAGGCCTTACTTAAAGAGTATAAGATAGATGCGATGCTTCATCCGTATATGACGGAAGAGAGCTACATCGAGCATATTCAGCATCAAGAAGAATTGCAATTTGTGGCACAAAGAAGTGGTAAAAATTTTTCTGTAGCGAAGATTAACAACGATATTTATGGTTCTTCGCTTATGGCCGAAGTTGAACGCTATGCTCTTGTCGGAAAATATATCTCACAAAAAGAGAGTTTTGATGTTATCCATGCTCATGATTGGATGACGTTTAAGGCGGCGGTAGAGGCAAAAAATGTTTCAGGAAAACCACTGGTAGTGCATATTCATGCTACAGAGTTTGATAGAACTGCTGGCCATATTAATTCGGAAATTTATTGTATTGAAAAATATGGCATGGATATGGCCGACAAAATAGTGGCCGTTAGTAAGCGGACTAAAGAGCTTATTGTCAATCGTTACAATATTGACCCGGCCAAGATTGAAGTTGTCTACAATGCCGTAGAAAAAGAGGTTGCGCTACAGATTAATTCCGTTTTAGATAAGTCAGAATTGGCCAAAGATAAGATTGTACTTTTTCTAGGTCGAATTACAGCGCAAAAAGGGCCAGAATTTTTTATTGAAGCGGCCAATAAAGTTATAAAAAAATATAAAGATGTTCGTTTCGTAATGGCCGGAGCAGGAGACCTTTCAAAGAAGATGATTGAAAAAATGGCAGAGATGCGCATTGTTGATCGCTTTCACTTTACCGGTTTTTTAAGTCAGGTAGAGCGTGAAAAATTATTTGCGATGAGTGATTTATATGTAATGCCATCAGTTTCAGAGCCTTTTGGTATTACACCACTAGAAGCAATGAGACATGGTGTTCCTGTAATTGTTTCGAAACAATCAGGAGTGAGTGAATTATTAGGCGATGATGCTATTTTGGTAGATTTTTGGGATGTAGATAAATTGTCAGCAGCAATCATAAAAGTTTTAACCGACAAAAAATTTGCCAAGCGACTTTCCAAAAAGAGTGTCAAGGCGGTGGAAAGAATTGATTGGAATAATACCGCAGAAGATCTTCTGGCCATTTATAAAAAATTTTTCTAAGTCAAACTAGAATTAAGCGAGCAGAAAATGAAGGCCATCTGTTTTTATTTTCAGGTTCATCAGCCCTTTCGGCTAAAAAAGGATTTTGATTTTTTTGCTATAGGTAGTTGCAAGGGACCTGATGGTTATGAGGATAGCAAAACTAATCGCGATATTATTGTTAAAGTTGCCAACAAATGCTACTTGCCGGCCAATCGGCTTATTTTAAAACTTATAAAAAGACACAAAGAGCGTTTTAAGGTTAGTTATTCCATTAGCGGAACTGCTCTAGAGCAATTTTCATTGTATGCACCAGAAGTTATAGACTCTTTTCGGGAGTTGATTGCTTCTGGTAATGTAGAGTTGATTCATGAAAGTTATTATCACTCCCTGGCATTTTTGAAATCACCAGAGGAATTTATTGAACAGATTAATTTGCATAATAAATTGTTGGAAAATGTTTTTGGCCCAGCTGCTGCCCGCGGTACCACCTTCAGGAATACTGAACTCATTTATAGCAATAAGATTGCTCAAATTGTTAAGCATTTGGGATACAAAACTATTTTAACTGAGGGCAGCGACAGTGTATTAGGCCTACGAAGTCCGAATTTTGTCTATAATGCTAAGGGAAACAAAAATATTCGCTTGTTGCTGAAAAATTATAAATTGTCAGATGATATCGCTTTTAGATTTTCTGATAGAAAATGGAAAGATTATCCACTGGCACCCGAGAAATATGCTCGCTGGATTAGGCAAGTGGCCACCCATGATGATGTAATAAATCTGTTTATGGATTATGAAACATTTGGAGAACATCAGTGGGAAGATTCGGGGATTTTTAAATTTTTAGAGGAATTTCCTCAAGAGATATTAGAGGGCCACCTTTCTAGGGGAAAATATCTTTTTATGACTCCTTCAGAAGTGGCCTCGACTTTTCCTGTCAAAGGAGAGTTAGATGTCGAAAATTATATTTCTTGGGCGGACAAGGAGCGTGATCTTTCTGCCTGGATGGGTAATTCAATGCAAAATTGTGCTTTTGATTTTGCCTTCTCGTTGGAAAGTATGGTTAAGGCATCTGGGAATTTGGATGTTATTCATACTTGGAGAAAACTGCAAAGTTCCGATCATTTTTATTATGCCAGCATAAAAAACTCTAGTGATGGGGATATTCACAACTACTTTAGCCCCTATGCTTCTCCGCATGATGCCTTTATTACCTACACCAACGTTTTAAATGATTTGAAGTTGCAGTTGGATAGAAATTTATTTGCAAAGCGGCGGTAAATTTTTTATTCTGTTTTATCACTAAATTGGCCACGGAGAGATGCCGGAGTGGTCGAACGGGCCGGATTCGAAATCCGGAGTAGCGGTTTCCGCTACCTAGGGTTCAAATCCCTATCTCTCCGCCACTTTTAATCCAACCATTTGTTAATACGGAATTTTTTTGAAAAATAATTTTGAGCTGTCTGGTTCTGTCTGGTTTGGCCCCTCAAACCTTTGTCCCGAGTTTGACAGTTGGGCCACAACTAGCTGATTTTACGGCCATGTTTTTATGTTCGTATACTACATGAGATATTTCATTGGTTCTCCTGCCTGTA
>MEQL01000007.1 GCA_001770205.1 Bdellovibrionales bacterium RIFOXYD12_FULL_39_22 | reverse complement strand
TTGATTGTCGCACTCAAAATGTCCCCTTAACAGCTTTGTTCCTCAGACCAACTCATAACCTATACGCAACATGAAAATACCGATCACCTATGTAGAGAACTTAAAACAACTATTGCACAACTTCCGTACGATATTAAGGGCGCAAAAACAGCTCATACAAATCAGGTGATGGATACTGCTTTCCAGCCAAACTTACGTCGCGGGACGTGACTGTAATTGGAGGAAATATTTGTAATGTCATTGAGTCTTTAGTTATTTTTATTGTAACCGGATTTACCTGAGCCAAATCATACAACGAAAAAGAATCCGGAGTTGAATGTGTTTCTAGTCGACTATTGACATGGCCCATCTGTTTTAGTCTTTCATTTATGATTTTATCAATATCCTTATAGTATTTTTCGAATGTGCGATCTGTTACAAGCACGTCAATATCCGATGTTGCAAGGTTTGCCTTGCCGTTTGAAAAACTTCCCGTTATCGTGACAGAAAAATTTTCGGGTAGTGTCGCAGAATGTGTGCGCATAAAATCTTGATATATTTGTCCTGTAGACAATAGTGCTTCGGAGTCATATCCCCCCATAGGAGATCCTTTAAGAAAATTCTCATTAACATCTTTTAAATACAAATCCAGTGCCTTCATCGGAGATGTCCCCGCGTCAACGCGTACCTTAATGGTCTGCTGAGGATTAAGAAGATATGACATTACGCCATCCACGAAGCGTTTGGGTCCTGTCCAATTCATATTTATTTTTTGCGTATCTTTGTAAAGTGTTCCAATTCTTTTTATAACTCTCTCGTTGAGATCGATTGGCATATTTTGTATTTGCTCCGGGAGTCTTCGCAGCGCAAAACCAGCCTAGCTTGTTCTGCAAAATCTTTATCCGCACTCCCATAACTCTCTTCCTTCATAAAAATAGTGTTGTCATTCGAAATATAGTTTTTTAATTGCTCATAGGCCGCAAGATTTTCGTTAGAAGTGTATCTGGCGACCTGATTAGACAAAGATGTGTATAGACAAGATAGAATATCCCCCGCAGTTAAAAAAGGGGGCGTCAACAGTAGTATAAATCCAAAATGTAGCAACTTCATAGCGGAGTCTCGAAAAATTTTCTGTTTGCCCTAATTTAGGCCTTATTCTTGACAAAATATAGTCATGTCAATTTCTTCCCCGGTAAATGAAAATCCCAGAGTTTTTTTATAACGATATCCATTAACGCTATTCAGTACTAATTCAAGCGGAATTTTAATTTTATAATTTGTATCCTCTTTAAACCCATATAAAAACCTAGGATCGAAGAACGATAATTCGAGTACAGTAGTTGCCTTGCCAACTACGCTAGGATCAAATTTTGAAATACTTTCAGATAACGACATAACCTCATTAGAATTTATACTATCTTCTCCACTATTTGAAAAATTACGTGTTGAACCAATCTTTCTGGGGCCGGCTTCATCTTTAACCCAAATACGGTGGTACGTTGTAAGTCCCGGATCAAAGGATAATGATTGTCGTCGAATAGAAGACGATTCATTTCCTTCAAGCAAGGTGTTTACAAGTAGGCGAATACAATCCATTGTGGGCCCTCCTTCCACCGATGGCCCACATTCTTTATTAATAGATATCTGTGCTGCCTGGCCAGTTTGTTTTAGTTTTTGCGACTCAATATTTAACATCATGGTGGTTTGCTCAAGAGGAATCTTGGGGCCCTCACTAATTATTTCGTTCTTACTCGTCTTGGCAGACAACATAACATGTCGGTTGGGATACTTCGATATTAGTTGATTGATTACGAGAGAGCATTTAATTTGCTCTTGAGGCGCCGGCGCTTGTTTTTCAAAGTAGCTTGCTACTTTTAATAATACTGAACTAATAACTGATTTAGAATTTTCAGCATTACAAGGAACTTCGACATCACCACTGTAAACATTCGCCCACCTTAATGCTACCAAAGTTAATACTATTGAGATCATTTTCATAAAAACACCTCCGAAGCTTTATACTACAAAGACGGACGAATATTTGAAAGATCAAATTTTCCAGATGCTTTTTTCTTGCGGGCCCGCTGCATCTCTTTAATCGCATTTTTTATTTGCAAATCTTCGCTCTCGCTACGCTCTGGTAGTTTCTTTTTCTCCAATTCTACGGCCTTGCCATCTTCATAGGAAAATTCATATTCCACCATTTCTTCTTCGTGTTCATGAAAATAGTGTTGCCGAATTCTGGCCAGAAGGCCAGAAGGTGGAGAGGGAATTTCCCCCTCTTTTTTTTGCTGATAGGCCGCTTTGCATTTCTTGACCGATTCGACTACCGCTTCTTGAACTTTTTTAACCTCATGATGATGTGGAACAATACTTGAGAGGGTTGGTGTACTTTGCTTTTGATCAAAATCGGCTTCGCTTAGTACTAAGGCCTTGCCATCATATTCTCGCCCACTATGCTTTGCCCAATTTAGTCTAGCAGAAGAGTCATAAAATTTTTCCACTAAATTAAAGCGCTCACCGAGTTCATTAAACTTCCATCGTTCTTTGCCAATTTCATTACTCTTTTTATCTGACTGATTTTCTCTATCATTAAAGGAGTTTTTTATCTTCTGCAGATAATTAATAATCCCATCTCGTCTTGCACCCAAATTTTCACCATCACTCATATAATACCTCCGCCACTTGGCCCTCTGCCACTTCTCGCTTCATGCAATTAGCAGCGAGAGCTTTACATCTTGCTTATCGCAATATCTAATATAGAGTTGAGAGAAGTTTATTTTTATAAAGTAGATAGGAATTTTTTTCTCAGGAGTATTTTTTAGATGGGAATTTTATCCTTTGTAGCACTTTTATTTTCGGCATCTATTTTTTTCGTTGGCCTCCTTTGGGCCACTCCTCATCAAAACCTAAATGAACTTTTAATGTTCTACGATGCCTCCAGTATTTTTATCGTCATCGGTGGTACGCTGGCGGCAACCAGTTTAAGTTTTCGCCTAGACAAGATGTATCTTTTTATCGTGATTTTTTTAAAGCGCGTCATTAAAGATGAAAAAACTGACTTCACCGGTATCATTAAAGACTTAATGAGGCTTTCCGAGGCCAATCGCGCCGCTTCTTCACAACTTGAGACAATGATAGATAAATTGGAAGATCATTTTTTACGTGATGCTATGCAAACTTTTATGGAACAAGTTTTAAACAAGCAAAAATTAATGAGCGTTTTAAAAAGTAGAACTATCAACATCTATCAGCACAATTTAAGTGATGCTAATAAATTTAAAACCATGGCAAAATTTCCTCCGGCCTTCGGAATGCTTGGAACTACTATCGGTATGATTGTGCTACTCGGAAATCTTTCCGGCCCTGAGGCCGCCAAAATTATTGGGCCTGCCATGTCTATAGCTCTTATCACAACGCTCTATGGTTCAGCACTGGCCAATTTATTACTTATTCCCATCGCAGAAAATTTACAAACGGTGGCCAAAGAACAATTTTTTAAAAACAACATTATCACCGAAGGAGTTCGTCTTATTTATGAAAAGACTAACCCCGTTGAACTAGCAGAAATCTTAAATGCCTACCTCCGGCCGGCCGATCGTGTCGACTGGAAAAAAGTTGTTAAGCGAGGATTTTAGTTAAATGGCCAAAGACAACTACACTCACAATGACGATGGTGATAATGATGACGAAAGCTACGATGATGGTGGTGATGATGCCCTGGTTACTTTTGGCCCAGAAACAGATAGTGAAGAGGCAGAATCATGGGTAACTACTTACGCAGATATGATGAGTCTTATTGCTTGCCTGTTTATGCTAATGATGGCCTTTGCTAATTTTGACCCGGCCCAAAGCGCCCAGACAGCGGAAGAAATTGCCAAAACAATTCTTAAGGGAAATCCAAAAACGATTAAAGATCCAAATAGCAATCCTTCAATAAGTATTACTAACGTTAAACAGGCCCTTGAGTCTATGCCGGATGTTACTGCGGCAATAGAAGTTTCGCAGAAAGAAAAAGAGATCAAATTAACGCTAAAAGATAAATACTTTTTTGCTTCTGGGAGCGCACAACTAATTCCTTCCGCCGAATCTATTTTGCAAAAGTTGGTCTCTACCATTGTCAAAGAATCTAAAGAATTCAGCTTAGTTATTGAAGGCCACACTGACGACGTTCCTATTTCACAAACCGGCCGCCTCAAAGAATATTTTCGCTCTAATTGGGAACTAAGTGCAGCACGCGCAGCGATGGTGGCCCGCAAATTTGATGAAGCTGGACACTATACAGACAAGATCCGCCCCATCGGCTACGCCGACTCTCGCCCCCTGGCCCCTAATCGCGACGTTCGCGGAAATCCAAATCTGTCCAATATGGCCAAAAATCGAAGGGTCGTTATTCGCGTAGGTGAGCCAGTCCCTAAGGGATTTAAGATGGGCCTTGGGCTAATTTATCAATCCGACACCCAACGCCCTTCAGAGGATGTCGATATTGATACCGATATTGACACGAACATGAATACTAATACGAATGCTACTACAAACAATATTAACCTCAATACCAACCACTCAGGGAGTGGCCAATGAAATTTCCGAAGCGACAAACCACCATTGCCATCACTTTAATTTCCTTTATTTTTTTATCCCTCATTACCATTTGGGTATATCAAAAATATTTTAATGGCCCAGACATAGTATTTACCCCCGAAGAGCTGGAGCGCCGGGAGCTATACTACATAGTACTGAAAGAGATTGATCATTATCCTCCTCCGCTAATTAGTTCTGCGGTACAATTTTTTTGTTATAAAAAAGATCAGAAGTGGTGCATGGAAAATGCTCAAAAACTGGCCACTCACCACTCTCCAATTATTCGCACCGGAGTAGCAAAGGCAATGGCGTACAACGATAGTGATGACTCTTTTGAAATCATTCAAAAACTACGCACTGATTCTGATGAGATGGTTCGCGCCGAGGCCATTATTGCGTTAGGTGGACATCAGGCCGAAGAGTTTTATGCAAAAGTAATTGAGTTACAGCACTCTGTTGAAACACTATCCAATCTGGAAAAAGTTGCGCTTTACCGCACTCTACTTTTTTTTGATAAAGATAACGAAGTAAAACAACATGCCTTTAATAGTCTTCTTTTTTTTGCTTCCAATGGTAACTTTCTCTACTCTCAACTGGCCCGAGAAATATTAATCGATAATTTTTCAACTCATCCCAAAATCATTGAACTAATACAGCGAGAAATTATTCGCGGAGATGATTCTAAGGCCATTACCAAGGGATTTAAAATCCTTGCAGAAATGAAAAGTTCTTGGCCCAAAGATAATTACAAAATTCTACTAACTAGTCCCAAACTACTTACGGTGGCCGCGGCCATTCCTATTCTCCAAGAGATCTGTCCTCCTGATTTAGAAAAAATACTATCTAATATCGCCTCTCGTGATAGCACGCTCCTTACTACCAAGGCCATTTCAGAAGTACGAACCAAGTGCCAACAAACCCCACAAAATTAAAAGGCCGAGCAAATGCCCGGCCTTCTTTGTTTCTTGGTTATTGTTTCAATCAAAACAATGATCAAATTATTTGATCTTAAATAGCTCAACTTCAAATAGTAAAGTTGCTCCCCCTGGAATTTTATCTGGAGCACCAGCGTCGCCGTAGGCCAAGTCAGATGGAATAACTAATTTTATCTTTCCACCCTCTTTAACTAGCTGTAGGCCTTCGGTCCAGCCCTTAATAACTCGATTTAGAGGAAATTCCACTTTCTGTCCTCGATCAACAGAAGAATCAAATACCGTTCCATCAATTAATGTTCCATGATAATGGACTTCTACAGTATCTGTTTCTTTAGGGTTTTTCCCTGTCCCTGGAGTGATAACTTTATAAACCAATCCAGAAGCTGTTTGTACTGATCCGGCCTCTTTTTTCAAAAATTCTTCAATGAATTTTTTCCCTTTATCTTTTTCTGACTGTGAACCTTGACTCATACGATCACGAAACATTTGCTGAACTTTTGGTTGGTAGCTGTTGACATCAAATGCTGGTTTAACGCCGGCAGCAGCATCCGCCAATCCTAAATTAATCGCGGCAACTTCTTTTTCATTCAACTTAAGATTTGCCAATCGGCCACCGAACATGTGCCCCACAACATAAAAAGTTTTATCTTCTTCACTTTTTATCTCCGCTTTCTTCGGCGTACAGCCTGCGTTGATAAACAAACCAACCAGGAGCATACTTAAAACTAACGACCACTTTGTCATACTTTCATCCTTTGTAAAAATTAATAATCCACTTCTTCTCTTACATTATTCCGTCATTGGATATAGATGGTTATATCTATCTTCAATTTTATCTTCTGTCTTTTTCCCGTGTTCAAAATTATAAATCATAGATTCCCATGGCCCATAGATCGGATTGGGAATTACCACATATTTATTACCAAAATCACTTCTTATTTTATCCGCTAACTCCCACGAAGCGTCAACTCCCTTCATCTCAAAGGCCTCGGTGAAATCCATCATCGAATCCCCCACTAACATTACAACCTCGTATTTATCTAAAATAAGTTTACGGCGCTCCATTTTGCTATCACTGGTACCCGCGGCCCTAAACATCATGTTCTCTTTTTTTACTGGAAATCCAACTGCCACTAAATTCTTATACGTAGGCCCCAGAGAATTCTCCATCCGATTGCTTACATAGAAAATTTCCATCTTATTTTTGTCTACCAATTGCAAAAATTCCACGCTCCCAGGAATTGGTTCTGCACTGCTTTGTTCCACCCACTTATTCCATTCCTCCGGCCCATAACTTTTATTTTTTAAAATCATCGCGGCCGAAAAGGGGCCATTGTTTAAAATTGTCTCATCGACATCAACAATAACCGCCTGTGGACGGCCCTCTTTATTTTTTTTGCCCGCGATGGACTCAATTTTTTCTGACGCTAAGTTGAAGGCCTGATAGCAAAGAGCGCGATATTCCGCTGCATTTTGCAGCCAGAGGGTGGCCATTACCAAATGTTCTTGATTATTTCCTTCAACTTTTGTGGAAGAGCAAGAGACAAACAAACCTACAGACAACAAAATTGCCAATGACGCAAATAATTTAGCTGCTCTTTTCACAACTCCTCCATCACATCAAGACATGGCCGCTAAAGATTTAGTGGCCAGTTTGTCACAATACTCATTTTGCGGATGCCCTGCATGTCCCTTCACCCAGATAAATTTTATATTGTTAAAAAACGATCTAAATTCATCTAGCAACTTCCATAATTCTATATTTTCCGGTTCCTTATTATCGGCCTTCTTCCATCCGCGCCGCTTCCAGCCATCCAGCCAACTGCTCAGTCCGTCTATCACATAGCGCGAATCACTGAACAAAAAAACCGGTACATCTATAGGTAATCTATCAGAAATAAAAATATCTTTCAAACGATTAAATCCTTGAATCGCCCCCATCATTTCCATTTTATTATTCGTGGTTAACGCCTCTGCTCCACACAACTCAAAAAGAATCTCCCCTTGGTGGTTTTGACAGAGGCAGGCCCATCCTCCTGGGCCAGGATTGCCGCGACAGGCCCCATCAGAAAATATAGCAATTCCTTGGGCGAGAGAGGCCAATTCCGACGGTACCGGAAAATTTGCGGCCACTAATTCACTACGCTCCTCCGCATTTGAGATTGTCTGATTAATTTTAGAAATTAAAAAATCAATGGATTCTTTAACCTCTTGGTCATGACTCCCATCAAGTTCATTATAAAGCTGCAATAGGGTGAAAATATATTGATCTTTTTTTATCAGCACCTAGCGCGCTCCTGTTTATTTTACCAGTTTAATAAAGCGCCGCTTGCCAATTTTAATTACTCGGTCCAAATGGATATTAGCTATTTTAAACTCCACACTAACAATTTTTTCTCCATCCATAAAGCTAACCGCATTTTGCTGCACCAAGCGTCGGCCATCGCTTTTGGTCGCTACAATCTTTGCCGTGGCCAAAACAGAAAGCAGATCATCTCCTTCCTTGACTTTAATCTCAGAAATGTCTTCAGGTGCCTGTCCTCGAGAAAAAACTTCTTCAAATTTTCTACGCATATCGCGTCCGATCTCTCCACCATGAAAAAGAGATACTATTTCTTGTGCTAAATTCTTCTTTGTCTCGTTAGGATGGAGCGCATTGCTGGCCAATCCGGCCACAATTTTATGATGATCCGCAGTAGAAATATTGGTTAAATATTTATAATAATCGGCCATCAAATTATCTGGAATACTCATTACCTTACCAAATTTATCAAACGGATCATCAAAAATTCCAATGTAATTTCCAAAAGATTTACTCATTTTTCGCGTTCCGCAGGTTCCTAATAAAATAGGTAAAAGCATGGCCACTTGCGGCCGCATTCCGCGCGCCTTTTGATAATCTCGCCCCATTAGTACATTAAATTTTTGATCGTTTCCACCTAGCTCAACATCGGCCTTGACATAAACAGAATCAATTCCCTGCAACACCGGGTAAAATAGTTCATGAAGAGATAAGACGTTTCCATCACTCAATCTATTTTTGAAAGTCTCATGTGAAAGTAATTTGGCAACAGTTGTTTGGCCGGCCCATAGAATAATATCTTGCAGCGTTACTTGATTAAACCACTCCGACTGAAATTTACTCTCTGTTTTATTTTTATCTACCACTGTAAAAATCTGTTCTAAATATTTCTCACCATTTTTTTTAACCTGTTCGGCAGGCAAGGCCGGACGTGACTCATTTCGGCCAGTGGGATCTCCAATTCGCGCAGTATAATCACCCACAATAACTACCCCGATATGGCCTAAATCCTGAAACTGCCGCATCTTGCGACAAGGAACTAGATGTCCTAAATGAACATCTGCCCCGGTGGGATCAATGCCGTATTTAATGCGAAGTGGTTTGTTGTGTTTGATAGAATAGGCCAGTATTTTGGCAAATTCGTCTTTCGGAGTTATTTCGCTCACTCCAAAAGATAGTAATTCTAGCTGTCGATTAAACTCTTTTTGCTCTGACTCGTTTAAATCAAGATCCATTATAAATGCCTCCATTTTGCGAAAAAATATTACCCCAAATAGCACACCAATCATAATATTTTTTACCAATAGCTATTACCTTTTGATTATTTTTGTTATTTTGACTACTATTACTGCTCACTGTTTGGACTATGCCCACAGTATTACCCAAAGGAGATTTATGATTTTTAGAGAACTCCGGCCTGGCATCACGGTTGCTGGCGAAAAAATTCCGGCCTTTTTTAGTGACGTGCTGTCACCTCAAAATAAATATATCTATCTAATAGCGGGGGTTCATGGGGATGAAGTAGAGGGGGTATATGTTTTACAACAACTTTTTGAAAAAATAAAAAACAGCAGCGAAATTGAACTTCCCATGATCGTAATTCCTATTTTAAACATTGACGGATACCGCGCTAACACTCGAGGAAATGCTCGCAAAGTAGATCTCAATCGCAATTATCCTTCTGATCAATGGACGGCCACTTACACTCAAGAAACACACTACCCAGGAACCGCCCCTCTTAGTGAGCCAGAAAATCAATTTTTAATTAACCTTTTTGCCAAATTTCCACCCGGTTTTATTTTGAGTCTGCACTCTTGGAAGCCGATGTTAAACTACAATGGCAATTGTCTGGATGTTGCAGAATTTTTGCAAAAGTATAATTCATACGAAGTAGTAGGTGAATTTACGGATCACCCCACCCCCGGATCTCTGGGAGAATTGGCCCCAACAAAATATAACGCCTCGGTACTAACTTTCGAGTGTCCTCTACTTTCACAGGGAAAAACCCTCGCTGAAATTTGGGCGGAAAATGAAAAAGGATTATATGATCTTTTTAAATCAGCTCTTATAAAAAGCAAAATCACCTAGGCCAAATGCGATCATTGACGATTAGTTCTTGATTAATAAAAATATTACCAATCTCCTGGCGCATTTCCTCTAATCTGGCAAAATGCAATGAATCCTTTGCTAAATCATCTCTCTCTTCCGGGTCTATCGCTAAATCAAAAAGACGCTCTGTTTGTCGCTTTTTTCTAAAAATATACTTATAGTTATTTTTAATTACGGCCAAAAAAACACCATTAAAGGGCTGAACAAGATATATAGGCCGCTCCGAAGGAGGCAAGGTCAGAAGAGAGTCACCTAAAAAATGGGTATCACTTGAAATACCCGCAAGATCCATTAAGGTGGGCGCAAGATCCATTTGCGAATAAGTAATATCGGATATTCTTCGGGGAGAAACCACCCCCTCCCAAAACATTAGAAGAGCAGTTTTAAAAGTATCGTTGTAAGCATCTACATGATTGATATAATAACCATGCTTACCCGCAGGATAACTATGATCTCCCACCACAATAACTACCGTGTCCTTATAAAACGGCCGTTTTTTAAATTCCGCAAAAAAAGTTAGCAATGACTCATCAGCGAAATTAAGTGCGTTGATATAATTTTTATAAATATCTCTCCCTTTATAATTCGGATAGACCTTCTTTAAACTATTCGGAATATCGCGAAATGCCATATGCGAAGAAACCGGAAGTAGCGTTACAAAAAATGGTTTATCTCCCTCTCGCCAACTTTTATCCATATACTCAAAAAATCGCTGATAGTAGATGTCATCCTGCAGTCCCCATCCCCAAGAATGCTTTTTATCTCCCGGCCGCAAGTGTCGGGCCACTGAATCAACAACTTCAAAACCATTTTGGGACAAAAATGTTTTTTTATTGGCAAAATTAAGATCGCGATATGCCTGAAAAAAAGTAGTCTTATATCCATTTTTTTGTAAAATTTCAGGGATACAATTATATTTCCTATCACTGAAAAATTTAAATTCACTTTTTTCGAAGGTAGGGATCAAAGAACAGAGCGTGGCAAACATTCCCTTATCGGTCTGCACCGAATTACCATAGAAATTATCAAACAATAACCCCTCTCGACTAATTCGTTCAAAATTAGGGATCAACCGAATATTAGTTCCTCGCGCATTCTCCCCTAATAATTCTCCATTTAAAGATTCAAATAGCAGTAAAATAATATTGGGCCGCTTACCAAAATGAGGCCGCGGGAAATCGAAATGTTTATTATATAAATAGCTCTTGGTATTAACTTTTTTCAAAGCTGCGTGCTGTGTATAATCATAAGAATCCATTTTGAAAGCAGAACGAAGGGCCCCTTGTAATTCATCGACTCCATCCACTTGTAACAAAAAGGTAACTACATAAATAAAAAGATAAACAAGCAGCAATTTAGTTTTTTGAACAAAAGTAGTGGCCTCTAATTTCCAATGGCCCAGCAGCTTCCATCCTATTTCTAACAGCACAAATATAAACGCTAAGCCGGCCAGCACATGAAAGTAAGTTCTGCCAAGCGATTGATAAATCAGTCGCCAAGACTCCGTATAACGCAACATCTCTGCGTTATTTTCTAATAATTCAAAGTCAAAAGATTTTGCCCCTTCCTTGTGATACCAAAAGAGAGTGAAGTATATCAAAAATAATAGTGGATAAAAAAGAAGACGTCCCAGATAAAAACGTGCAAATAAAATTCCGCCCATCTGCGTTAGGGCAAAAATAGAGACAAAACTTAGCAGTGCTTCCATCCAAATGACGCTATGAAATGATATGATTTGATAGCCAACAAAATGCAAATAGCAAAGATAAAGCAATTGAGAAAAAAGTAAGAAAACTATAGCAAAGTTAAGACAAAAATATTTTTTTAACTTTTCAACAACAAATATCACAATCAATCCCGATACAATCGATAATTTTTAAATTCACCCAGGCGATAGTCTGTCGCACGCTCGATAGCATCTGAAATCACCAACCCAATGTACTCAAAAAATTTTCTAAAAGTAACATCTAGCTTCAATGAAAAAAAATCAATACTATTTCTATGTTGTTCAATCCATCGGCCCATTACTTTGGGATGAGTCTGGGTAAACTTCTTCATCCCCCATACTTTTTGATAAGAAAAATTTTTATTGACGCTGCTATCATCATGATAGAGCTTTTCAAATTCTCGGACCTTGGCAGACATAATTTGTTCTTTTCTGGCCCAGCCATAATGCATAATCCTGGCCTTTATGCGTATTCCGAGGGGTTTGCCTCCACCTGCTTGTCGAAAGCCCTGCGCATCCATCCAACTTTGCAGCCCTATTTTATTACGAATGGCCCGAACTTCTCTCCGATAAATATTGCGAGTATATTTATAGATATCCACATTGCCATAGAAGTGAATGTAGTCAAAAACTAACCCTTCAATTTGAGGATTATTTAGCATTTCAATGTATCCGTTGTGAATTGCTGGCAAATCATCTTCATGAATAACCTCGTCACCCTGAATATACTGACAAATCTCTCCGCAACATTCTGCCAACGCAATATTCGTCTGTTGTGATAAGATCAGGCCAGATTTACGAATAGAGGGATCCCACCAAGATTTTATAAATTTAAATTTAGGATGAGTAAAATAACTTTTCAAAAAATCATACGTGCCATCATCTTGCTGTAGATTTTTATCATCGTATCCTACATTTATAATAATTTCATCACACAAGGGTTCAATACTCTCAATACTCTCCCTAATAGGATAGCCCAGTGTTAAACCATTTTTTATAAATGTAAATCCTGAAACTAAAATTTTATCTGTCATAATTTAATTGGCCAGTACTGCGCGCATAGTTTTTAAAGTTTCGGGAATGATATTAAATTGGTAACAGACGTAATGTAAAACTTTTTTTGCCATCGAAAGATCCACCGCCCCCAACGGCAACGGCAAGATGGCCTGATACGGAGTACGCGCAATACGCATCATTGCTTGATATATTGCCTCATCCCCGCTATCTTGCCCAATATCTGTACACCGTCCACACTGATATCCTCCATGTTCTGCCGATAAAATCTTCGGCCCAATAGCTTCTAAATCTCCTCCACACAAAGTACAGGTATCACTGGCGGGGAAAACCCCCATCTCCACGGCAAATTTAGTGATAAAAATTAAAATCTGGCCATATGGCAAAAATAACGCATTCTGCTCTCGAGCGCTTAAACTTTTCTCCAAATAAACTAGTGCGTTACTTAATACGCGAAAGGGTCCGGCCTCTTTATCGCTGGAGGAAATTTCACTCTCGTAATTTTTAAATTGTGCTTCAAGGGCCAAACGCTCGCTTATTTCAGAAAAAAAGCAAAGCAGACAATATGCCTGATAATTATTGCGAATATTGTCATGATGCCATTTCAACACCCACTCTTTGGCGGTAAAAATCTCACTATCCTCTCGACTTTTTTGCAATTCGACTTCTACCAAAAAACCCAATTCTAAAATAGAACTTTTCTTTTTGCTTCCACCACCCTTTCCGCCATAAAATATAACACTGGCCTTCTTGCCATTGCGTAAAAGAAGTCGAACAATCAGGTCTCGTTCTCGATATGGATATTTTGAAATTATTATACCATCAAGTTTAGTAATCATCTTCTTGCAAAAGAGAATATCTCACAATTGGCCAATTTTCTACCCTGTTGGGGCATCGGGTTCGAAAATAAAAAGATATATTTTGATATAACAGTCAATAAAAGAAATCCAAATCAATTTTAATAGCTGTTGCTTCCAATTTAAAAAGAAAGAATCAATACTGAGAAGGCCATATTCGCCCCCATTACGGCCACCTCTCCCGACCATCTGGATCCAAAGTGAAATATCATTTACCCTATAGCTTATCACTACTTCCGAAATTTCTGGCAAATTTACTCCATGTCCAAGAGTAGAAGTGGCAAAGATAAAATCAAACTCCTCCTTTTTCATTCGCAAAGAAAAATCATCCACCTCTCCACCAATACAACCCAAGGCCCGCACTCCAATTCCTCGACAGTAATCTATCCAATCCAAAACTTCCTTTCTATATTTACAAAATATAATAGTCTTTCCACTTTCCAAGCGTCCTTTGGATAGCAACCTATATAAAATCAATCTTTTTATCATTGCACGGCCTGTAAAACGAGGTGTCCAAAGATGGGCCTTCGGCATCTTTTTTAATCTTAAATTCCCCAAATCTAATAAGCGCAATTCACTCATGCCAACAGCAAAATCACTTTGCCACTTCTTCATAAGTTCATCCGTCATCGTTGCCGTTAAACCCATTATTGAACATCCAGTATTGGCCACGCCATGACAAATTTCGGGCAATATTGGCCTAAAAGATTCTCCCCATAAGTAAAAAAGATGAAACTCATCAAAGACAACAACAACTTCATTGGCCAAATGCTCCGCCAAACTTAAAACTTTTTCATCTATCAGCTCGGCAGTAGCAATTAAAAAAAACGACTCTTGCTCATGTAAAGAGAGCTCCCTAAAATCCTTTCTCGTTTTAAGCTGATAAACATTTGGCATCTTCGACAATTTATCCATTAACTCATTGGCCAAGGCCCGTAATGGAGAGATAAAGATAACTTTTCTTAAAATTGATGGATATAGCTCCAAAACAAGCCTGGTTTTCCCCCCTGCCGGTGGCGCAATCATCAACAAAAAGGTGCCCGAATTGGATATACTTTTTTGCATATTGCCAATCAAAGCAAAATAAATTGCTCCCAGCGCTTTCAATGGACTAATATTATTGGCCAAATTTTATAGAATATAATAAGTTTTCTCTCTCAATAATAAGTAATTCTGAAAACGCAATAACGCAGGAGTAAAAAATGAGAAGAAAAATTGAAGAACTTTTTGATAGCCAAGTACGCCCAGCGCTGGCCAATCACGGCGGAGATATTGAGTTAATTGATGTTGAAGACAACAAAGTATATGTAAGACTGACTGGTGGATGTCAGGGGTGTGCAGGAGCTCGAGCAACTTTGAAAGCAGGTGTTGAGCGAATCATTCGCGAGGCCTATCCCGAAATAACGGAAGTAATCGACATGACTAGTCACAACAAAGGACAAAATCCTTTCATGTAATTTCTCATCTATCCAAAAGTTAGCTTGTCAGAAATAAAAATACCGATCACCTATGACAAAAGGTCATACTGTATATCAAGACTCCTACTATCAAAACAACATGTGCTGTTATTTTGATAATTGCGTTGCAAAAACAACAGGAAATGCTATATTTGTAACTAGATGCCACACGAAAGAATTAGATATCTTCAAAAAATTGTTAAAAAAAATCTTGGAATGAGTCCATTGGTTGGAATTTTAGGACATAGACAGGTTGGAAAAACCACTCTTTTAGGTCAACTATGCAAAAAGTATTTTGTCCTTGATCAAAAAGCAGAGATTGATGCTGCCAAAAGTGATCCTGCACACTACATAAAATCAAGGGCAGGGCACCTTGTTGCGCTTGATGAATGTCAGACCGCTCCAGAGATTTTTCCCGAATTAAAGGAGTGGGTTAGAAAGAATAAACGGCCGGGGCAGTTTATTTTAAGTGGATCCGTTCGTTTCACTTCTCGGGAGGCAATTCGCGAGGCCTTAACGGGAAGAATAACCTATTTTGAACTGTTGCCTTTTTCTGTCACCGAAATGTTGAAAATGCCACTATCAGATACTTGTGTCAGAGCACTTGAGTCTACCGATCTTTCTCATTTTAATATTCCGCATGCTACAAAATCTCTGACCATTATTCGTGATCAGATTGAGACATCCTTTGAAAGAGGTGGGTTGCCAGGAATTTGTTTTATTCGAGATAAAAAACTACGTGAGCAAAAAATTGAATCTCAGCTTCGAACCATTCTTGATCGTGATCTTCGATTGGTTCAAAAAATCTTGGTTTCCTATTCTGATATTCGTATTGCAGTACAGAGCTTGGCCAGAATGCAAGGAGAACCACTCAACTACACTCAGTTAAAAGCGGAAACAGGTCTTTCAACACCAACACTAAAAAAAATAATTTATGCGCTCGAAGCTGTATTTATACTAAGAACAGTAAAAATAGAAGGCTCTACTATGGGGCACACTATTTTTTTTGAAGATCAAGCAGAGTGGCATCTGCTTGCGGAGATTAATCCATCGATAACTCAAAAATTAATTCATTTTTGCTTCGTTGATTTAAGAACACAGTTTGAATACCGTCTGGGAACACCAACTAGAACATTTCAATATAAAACAAGGTCTGGTGCAATTATCCCAATCTGTTTTTCCAACGCAAATGGTATAATTGGTATTTTACCAACTGTACATCCTGACGAACCTCAGCGCTTAACTGGATCCGTAAAAAGTTTTTTAAGCGCTTATTCTAACTCAAAAGTACTCGTTGTTCATATGGATAACTCGCTACCTATTAAATATTTAAATTCCAGAACAATACTGCTTCCGCTTGCGTCAATCGTTTAATGGGATTTTCTATTTTGTGGCCATGGGAATACACTTCTTACGCGTAATGCTTCTTGTGCCACTCTGTCTAATTTTCTTACATCATTTTTTCTCATCCGCAATTTGAATATTAAAACACGAATTTATCAAGAACTATGTCGGAATATTTATGTACTGATTGCTAAGAGGCCAACTGGCCGGCCCTTTTGTAGGCCGCCGACATAGCACTTTGAAATAACTCTTCTAAATTTTTACTGCGTTCATTTTTAAAAACTTCCAAGGCCTCATAGGTAACGCCTTGAGGGGAAGTTACGTTGTTACGCAAAGTTTCGGCAGACTCTGAAGATTGTGCTAAAAGCTTGGCCGCACCAAGCATAGTATACTTTATCATCTCCCGTGAAACTTCTGCCGCAATTCCCATTTTGATCATCTCCGCACTCAAAATACGGGCAATTTCAAAAAAATAGGCCGGGCCGGAACCAGAAAATCCAGTGATAACATTTAACTCTTCTTCTTTATCAAAAATATAGCAATTGGAGATAGTTTTAAATAGTTCCCAAACAAGCTGACGATCATTTTTTTGGATGGCCTTGGTAAAAAAAAGTGCCGTTACTCCCTCCCCAATCAGGGCCGGAGTATTAGGCATCGCACGCACCACTTTAGAAATGGCCAAGGTGTCCATAATTTTTGCAACAGAAGTTCCGGCCAAAATAGAAATCAATAATGCCTCATGATTAATTGATGGGCCCAATGTCACTGCCAAATTATCAAACTGCTGAGGCTTGCAGGCCACAAGATATATGTCCGCAATTGCAAGCTGTTTTACTTCCTCCACCAGAGCTGCCCTATCCCCAATCTCTAAGGCCAAAGCAGAGGCCTTCTTTACATCAACATCATAGAGAAGAAAATTAACTTGCTCTTGCATAGAAGCAACCGAAGAGATACCTCGTACCAGCGCGCCTCCCATTTTACCGCAACCAAGTAGGGCCAGTTTTTTTTGGGCCATCCTCCCCCCTTCTAATTTTAATCTTTTTTACCTTGATCTTGCTGACAACAAGGATGTGGCCTTATATTCCAAATCTCTTCTGCGTATTCCATAATGGTTCGGTCGGAAGAAAATTTTCCTGATCTGGCCACGTTTAAAATCGCCGAAGTTGTCCACTCTTTGGGCCGAAGATATTTTTCCTGCACAGCTGCTTGTGCGTTTGCGTAAGAAGTTAGATCCGCCAAATGAAAGTACGTATCATGATCTAAGAGTATTCCTCTTAATCCTTCAAATAATCCTGACTCTCCAATATTAAAGTGTCCTGATAAAATCAAATCAATGGCCCGTTTAATTTCTGGTTCATTGTTGTAATGCCACCAACCGCTATAATATCCTCGCGAGGCCTCAATCTGATCCACCTTTAATCCAAAAATAAAAATATTTTCCGGCCCTACCTCTTCTAAAATTTCAATATTGGCACCATCTAAAGTGCCTATAGTAAGCGCCCCATTTAGCATAAACTTCATATTACCTGTTCCCGACGCTTCCTTACCAGCGGTAGAAATTTGTTCTGATAAATCGGAGGCCGGAAATAGACGCTCTGCCAAAGAAACTCGATAATTCGGAAGGAAGTAAATCTTTAAATACTTAGAGACATGTGGATGTGCGTTAACAACTTTGGCCACATTATTGATCAATTTAATAATTAATTTAGCATTGTGATAACCGGGAGCGGCCTTCCCTGAGAAAATAAAAGTCCGTGGAACAATGCTCAGCTTACTATTTTCTAGTAGCCGATTATAGAGCATCACCACGTGAAGCAAATTTAACAATTGTCTTTTATATTCGTGAATTCGTTTGACTTGCACATCAAACATAAAATCAGGATTAAGTGTTACTCCGTGATTTTCGTGCACAAAACGAGACAACGTGATCTTGTTTTGTCTTTTTATCTCTCGAAACTTTTCCTGAAAAGATGAATCACTAGCAAACTCTTCTAGCTTTCTAAGATGGGAAAGATCTTTTATCCAGCCATCACCGATACTCTCGTTAATAAGATTGGCCAGCGGCGGATTGGACTTTAGTAACCAACGTCGCTGGGTAACTCCATTAGTTTTTGAATTAAAACGTTCTGGGTACATCTCAAAAAATTCCGGAACCACCAACGTCTTAAGAAGATTTGTATGAATAGATGCCACACCGTTGGTAGAGTGAGAACCAACGATAGAGAGATTTGCCATTCGCACCTGGGGATCTTTATCATCACTAACAATACTCATCACTTTTAGCTTGTTATTGTCTCCAGGAAATTTCAAAGCAACAGCCTGTAAAAACCGGTGATTTATCTCATAGATAATCTGCATATGACGAGGCAAAAGCCTTGTCATCATTTCTACCGGCCATTTTTCTAACGCTTCTGGCAACAACGTATGGTTGGTATATCCAAGAGATCTTGTAGTCAAATCCCAGGCATCTTCCCACTCTAGTCCTTCCTCATCCATGAATAGACGCATTAATTCCGGAACTGATAATGAAGGATGCGTGTCATTTAATTGAATGGCCGCTCGATCCGGAAAAATTTCCCACTTAATTTTACCGTGATCGAAACCACTTTTAAATCTTCGCAAAATATCAAATAAAGAACACGCAATGAAAAAGTATTGCTGTTTTAATCGCAGCTCTTTACCTTCATAGACATTTTCAGAAGGATAGAGCACTTTGGTCAAAGTTTCGGCCTTAATTTTTAACTCCACAGAGGCAACATAATTTCCCGAGTTAAAATCATCTAAATCAAATTCTTCCGTGGCCCGCGCACTCCACAGACGTAGTGTATTTACCGTTCCACATTTGTAGCCGACAATAGGAGTATCGTAAGGGATACCGATAACTTCCATCGTGTCGATCCAGCGATAGCGCAACTTCCCATTGATATTATCGGAAACAACTCTTCCCTTAAAATGAACTGGTATCCGATATTCTGGGCGCTGAATTTCCCAGGGATTTCCGTAGCGCAACCAATCATCGGGAGACTCGAGTTGTCTACCGTTATCAATTTTTTGATTAAAAATTCCAAAATCGTACCGGATACCATAACCGATACTGGGAATTTGCAAAGTGGCCAAGGAGTCCACGAAACAAGCGGCCAAACGGCCCAGGCCTCCATTTCCTAATCCAGCATCAACTTCTTCATCACGCAACTTGTCCCAATCTAATCCTAAAATAGAGAGTGCCTCGCGCACCTCTTTTTCAATTCCTAAATTGATAACACTATTTCCCATGGCCCGTCCCATAAGATACTCTAGTGATAAATAGTAAACTCTTTTAACGTCATGCTTATGATAGGACTGCTGAGTATTTATCCATTTATCAACTAAACGATCACGAATGGTAGAGGCCAGAGCAAAAAATCGATCATGTTCCGTAGCAGAATATCGATCACGGGCCAACTGATAGCGCAGATGATCCTCGAAGCCACTTAAAATAGATTGTGTATCTAGGCCATTGCGTGAAAGCGACTTCTTTGTGGATTCCATTTACGATAACTCCCGGTGGATATTGATATAAAAAAGAAAACTAGATAAAACTATTCTAAGAGCAGTTAATCTTATTTAACAGTAGGAAACAAATACCAAAATAGACGACTCTTAACCGAGCCTAGTACTCAAGTGAAGGCCGTAGATTTTAAACGGCCTTTTCCCAAAAGCTTTTTTCGCTATTCACAATTTGCAATTTGTTGGCCATTTTTTTAGCGTCGATTCAGGAAAAATCTTTAGTAAATTTCCCGCGAACAATAATCGGAATCTGTTTACCATCTGCCGTTACGCCATCCACGGAAATTTTTTCGTGGCCAACCATAAAATCAGTATGCAGTAAAGATTGATTACATCCAAGTTCGGTAAGTTCTACTTCGGAGCAATTGTCGGCATTTTCAAAGGCAATAGGAAAACCGCGGCCCAAAGCTATATGGCAGGCAGCATTTTCATCGAAAAGAATATTGTGAAAAACACGGCCGGATTTAAAAATAGGTGAAGAGCGGTCAACCAAAGCTACTTCCCCAAGATATTTTGCCTGCGGGTCAATTTTAAAATAGTTGTCCAAGAGATGTTTGCCATATTCTGCTCCGTAGTCGATTACTTGGCCTTGGCCAAACTTAAACCATGCACCGATTACTTGATCACCCAGAACATTTACTGGCCGAGTTATTTTTACCGATCCTTCTGTTTGACGAAAGTCTGGGGAAGTAAAAATTTCCTCTGAGGGAAGATTTGGAAAATATTCTCCATGACCTCCCCCCAACCATTTTGAACGGCCGGTTAGGCCCACTGTCAAATCAGTTCCTTCTCCTACAAAATGAAGTTTTGAAAATTTAAACTGATTAAGTTTTGAGCAACGAACTTTAAGAGTTTCGGAGTGTTTTTTCCACTCGGCAATAGGATTTTTTTTATTAAGCCGTAATATAGAGATGAGATCTTTCCAAAGAAGAGTTTGTGCCTTAGTGCCGTGGGCCTTAGTTACTTTTTCTGCCCAAAGAGGGGTGGGAAGGGCCGCAATCGTCCAGTAGCACTTACCTGACATTAATGCACGAGAGAGAGGTTTTCTTAGTTCGACATTGGCCTTGGCCACAATAGCATTTCTATCTTGATTCATTTTTTTATTAACATCAGGGTCTTGCATCCCATCAAGAGCAATAAGACTCCATCCATCCTCAATCCATTCATCAATCTGTGCTTTTTTAAACGATGGAATATATGGCAGAAACTCATCTTTTTGATAATTGCTTCTATGCACGTTTAGAAGGGGCATATTTAGCTCAACATGAACAATTTGCGCCCCACGCTCATAGGCCTTCTGAGCAAGTAGTTCAATAAAATCTTTATGAATGGGTTCGCTTTGAATTATTATTTTTTGGCCAGGCCGCATAGCAATCCCAAAATCTAAAATTAGATCAGCATATTTATTAAGAATTTTTTCAATGCCCAATTTATCTGCAGACGTTTTTTTCTTCATACGGTACTCCTTTGAGTTGATATTTTTTATTATGATATTACATTCCTGTAAGCGAAAAATGCATAAAATCTTTTTGCTTGCCAACAATCTCTCCGCCCCACTTAAAACCAACTTTTAACAGTTCAATATAAAGCGGTGTTCTTTTAGTAATAGCACCTTCTGCGTCTGAAAAATAGTCACCACCACGTAACTTAAAACAAGAATCTGAAAATATTATGCAGTTATCATAGAGGCCATTTTTTTCGCTGTTAAAATCAATGGCCGTACCATAGGAGTGGTTACTAAACTCGGTTCGTAAACCTTGAGCATTTATTTTTCCTTTAGATTTACCTACTCGATATCCAACGATTGAAAAAATCGGAAACTTAGCATTCAACGTTCTTTTTATGGCCTTTGTTATTTTTGCTGCCACTTTTTTACAGACAAAAAATTCCGGAAGCGAATCAATTTTAATCTTAACCTGATCTTCTTCACAAACACTGCACCCTGAAACTACTCCTTGTTCTTCTTTGGTTAACACATTTTTATCTTTGACTACTTTGTGAACATTTACCGCTTTTTTCAAATTAGTATCCCAATCCCAAGACTGGTATGTGCAAATTGAAGCAAATAACAGAGGAGATACCAAAGTCAAAAAGCAAAGAACAAAAATTTTAGCGTACAAAGATTTTAACTTCATTGGAACGTTGTCCTTTGCTTTTTACATAAAACTTATATTCCCCACGAGCTAGCGGCCAAAAAAAGGAGTTGTCTGAAACTTCTAGATTTTGTTTTTGATTATTTACATAGACTAAAGCATCCTTCGAATCAACTCCACGAAGCGCAAAACGTAGCTCTTGGTGAGAAAGCGGAATTGTTGGATCAATCGCATAATTGGAATTTTCCAATGGCCCAACAATAGCAAGAGATTGTGAATTTTTCTTTTTTTTCACCGCGCCTAAATCAAGCGTTCCACACTTTTCTAAGAGCTGATTAGAAAGCGTTGGAAGAGTAGAATACCTACTCCATTCAAAGTATTCTTGGGGAAATTCAACATAATTTATTCGAACTGATTTCCCATCACAGTTGGCCACTTCAAGACTTTTATGAACATCACAATCTTCATGTGGGCCATTGCCACTTACGTGATATTCCATAGTAGTAATCGGGCAAAACTTTCCTGGCCGCTTCCCTGAAAGTGGGCAAACAAGGCTTTTCTTTATTCCAGCAGGAGGGACTGGCCATCTCGGAATGCGATAGGTATTAGCCAGCTCCATAATTTTATGAAACAAAGGCCCCACACCACGTGCTGCCGATAAACGCTCCTTCATTGAGGTGGAATCAGCATTTCCCCGCCAAACTCCCACGGTAATATCTTTAGTAAAACCTATTGCCCAATTATCACGATAATCACTAGATGTTCCTGTTTTAACTCCCACCTGATAGTCGAATTCCAAAGGACCAAAACGGCCAAACTCTTCTCGTCTGGCCTGGGCATCTTGCAAAACATCAGCAATCATAAAGGTTGTCTCTTGGGGTAATACCCGACTAGAAGGCAACTTACCAACTTGATCTTTATAATATGTAGTAGTAAGTTTTTCTCCTAGACGCGCTAAAATTGTATACGCAGAAGTTATATCCCACAAAGAGACTTCCGCATTTCCAAGTGCTATTCCCACACCATAAAAGCTGGCATCATTTTTCATAGAAGAAAATCCTAATTCACGCATTCTATTTAGCACTGCCACTTCACCTAACTTATCAACTAGATATATCGCCGGAATATTTTTTGAATTACCTAATGCCTCTCGCATAGATCTTGGGCCTGAAAAATTTCCTCCATAATTACTTGGTTCATAGACTGCCCTAGAAGTTGAAAAGGCCATAGGAATATCCGGTACAATCGAATACAGATTCCAACTGTTTTCTAGGGCAAGCTCATATACAAATGGTTTTAGCGCAGATCCAGGTGAGCGCAAAACTAAGACCCCGTCCACCATACCATGAGCGGGATCGAAAAAATCAGGGCCACCAACATAGGCCAAAACTTCACCCGTAGAGTTTTGTATTACTAGGGCCGCTCCACTATCTCCAGTTCCTCGACGTTTAATATTTTCAGCAAAGAATAAATCAGAGATGGCCTTTTGTAGCTCCAGATCAATTGTGGTATAAATTTCCTTTTGATGTGGTCGCTCTTTTAAAATTTTTTCTGTCAAGTGGGGGGCAAAAAAATCGGGATTACTTTTTGTGATAACGATGGGTTCATTTTTTGCTTGAATAAGCGTTTGCTCCTCGACGCTATCTTTCATTTTGGAAAGAAGAAAATTTCTTCTTTCCAAAAGTGCTTTTTTATTCTTTAAAAAGTAACTCGGATTTCTAGGCAAAACTGCAAGTACCGCACTCTCCCCCAGGGATAATTGATCACAACTTTTTCCCATAAAAAATCGACAAGCTGCCCCTACTCCAGAGATCATATTTCCAAAAGGTATACTATTTAGATAGCTATTTAATATTTCACCTTTAGAGTAGCTTCTCTCCAAGCTCCATGCCTGTAAAATAAGGGCCGGACGATGAATTATACCTCGAAGACTTGGCCAGCAAATTTTTGCTAGCTGCATTGTAATAGTACTTCCTCCCGAAACTTTCCTGAAATGACTTGCCGATTGCCAAAGTCCTCGGGCCATTGCCAAAAAATCTACTCCCCAGTGAGAGTAGAAATTTTTATCTTCCGCTAAAATAAAAGCATCTCGCAATTGAGTTGGGATCTCACTGAGAGGCAAAAAATATTGTCTCTCGCCTTCCACACTAAGTGCATGACGCATCTCTTGATTATAACGATCAAAGATACGTACGGAGCTTTTTTCTCCAATGGCCGGCAAGATACTGCCCCGCGGCCACCAATCAAAAAAAATCAAAGCGCAAAGGATAGTTAACGCATAACTACTCTTCAATAATAAATTGCGCTGGCGTCGATTTTCCATAAACTTCCGGGTTATACATCTCTTCAACTATGGCCGGACTGGCATTAAACTCGCCAACCGCGATGGCCTGGGCCGAATATGAGAGATTAAAATCTGCCTTGCCTAGATAGTTGGCAAAATATTGAACTGCGTGTAAGCGCATCTCTTTGTGATAAAAGCCACCGTTAAAAAAGGTGCTATACCAATCATCTTCAGCGTAATACCCCTCTTCACCCTCACCCTCACCTTCGCCTTGATTTTCATTGGCGTCAGGAGCATCTTCTTTAACCGAACCACCAAGGGCGGTATTAATCGGCTCAAGTCCTGCCGGCAAACGATCCTCAAGAGCAACCTGATGGCGCTCAGATGGGCTTTTAACTTTAAGATCAACGCGCACTACCTGGCCGCGTTTTAATTTTACTACTCCATTTACTTTTTGCCATTTTCCATCGGCCGATTTTACAAAGTAAGTTCTCTCCACCTGAAGGCCCGCATTAACAGAGGTAGTTCGCACCTCTTTATAAGCGATCTTGAGTCTAGCGGTATAGTACATTCTCCCGCTGCCATCTTTTTCCAAATTAACTTCAGATTTTTTCCCAACAATTTCTGGGGTAAAAACAAATGTTTCACTCTTTGGACTCTCTTTAAATCCCTTAAATTTTACCTCTTTTATCTCCTTATTCATCGCTTTACCGGAAACAGAGTAATTCGGAAGATCTTTTTCAAATACGGCCGCATAATTGGCCAGCGCATTTAGACAGTAGAGGTTATCTTGAGTGTTGTTCCAACGATTTGCCTTTCTGGCATCAATAGCAAATCGCACAAGTGATTCAATAAATTTACCTTCAGGATCTTCTGCTAACATTGAAGATAATAATGCACAGTTTGACCTAGTAGCACTATGTAAAATAGTTACCATTCCGATCCCTGGAGTCTCTTTAAATTGAATTTTCCCAGCAGAAAGATCTGCCATAGCGTAAATATCTTTTTTTAACTCTTCTTTAAGTTTTATATTGGTCTCTTTAAATTTGGTAGAAGCATGCCACAGAAAGCTCTTTCCAAAGAGATCGAGATTGGCACGCTCTTGAAATCGTTTATTCACCGAAGAGACCATATTGTCTCCCTCATCTGAAAGCACGGCCGTGGCCATGGCCATAACCGTGGCCTTAGCGTTGACCGAATAGTATTCGGGAAAGATCTCTTTGCCTTGTACTAACTTTCTAACATAACTCAGAAGTTTTTCGTTGGCCTCTTTTGGAATATTGATCTCTGCTTTTTCAATCCAGCGAAGGCCTTGCAGCGTAAAGACAGAAAGGTATGGATCAATAGTTCTCGGATCTGCTTTCCAATAGGCCATTGCCCCATTCATATATTGAAATTTTGGCATCTCGGCCAATAGTTCCTGGGCCCACTTCTTAGCATCTTTAGATAGTTCTGGAATAGAAATATACTCTTTCAAACGAATATATTGTGAAAGTGCAATGGCCCGTACCAGCGTCTGCTCCCAGCAACTATATGGATAATTAAAAAGATAACGGAAAGAATCATCGAGATGTGAAATAAGTGATGAACTCACCATAACTTCAAGGCCACCTAACTCTGGGCGAATCCCTTTGGGAATTTGTAACTTTTCACTTACTTTTGATCCTATTGTTGAACCATAAGTAGCAAAAGTCTCATAAGAGGCATATGGCATAATAGGTAATTTTTCTAAAATTCCATCTTTGCCTTTATCACTGCTTGCCATCATTTCAAAACTAGCATTGATCTGACCAACTGGAACCGAGATCTTCCAATCCATATAGCTTTTGCCATCATTAGCAATATTCGCCTCTTTACTAGCATCTTCATTTAAAATTACCCCTGTAACTTTAAGTTCTCCTTTAAATTTTGCTTCCGCCCCTGTTCGATTAAAAACTGTAAAGCGCGATTTAAACTTATCCCCTTCAGTTAAAAAACTAGGAAGAGATGGCTCCACCATAACTTTTTTGGTGGCCCTAAAAGTTCCACTGCCAAAACCAAAACGGTGTTGTTTATCTGCTGCAACAACTAAAACTCTCCAGGTGGTAAGATTATCCGGCAACGTAAAATTAACATGGGCCTTGCCATCAGAATCAGTTATTACTGAAGGATTCCAATAAGCAAGTGGTAATATCTTCTTTCTACTTTTGTTTCCTGAATCACCATCTCCGCCAGCTGGCGCTCCTTTTTGGCCGAAGTGACGACGTCCTATAATAAAACTTAACATTTGAGAGGTGATAACATCTCCTCCTCTCATTTTATAAAACTTATCATGAAGTTTGTAGCGCCCTTCATAGTCACCGGCCAATTGCAAAATTTTCTCATCAACAACGGCCACTGAAAGTTCGGCAACATCATTACCACCCGGGGAACTTACTTCTAATGATACTTCCGTTTTTTCACCTGGTTCATACTGCTCTCGATCCGATTTAGCACTAATTGCCAAAACAGTGTCGGGATCTACCACCTCAATTTGCACCATCCCCATCTTGAAAGATGGTTTTCCTAAATCCACACCACCTTCAATTTTATCGGAAACTCGCCCTTTAATTAGTTGAACGCTCACAAAAAATCCCGGTGTATACTCTTTGGAGTCCACTGGAATTTTGATTATCTCTGCCCCTTGAACAAGCTTTTGTCTAAACTGTTTTAAAATCCCAAAACGCTCAAGTGTTATCAGCGCATCAACCTCCTGATAGGGATTTTTTACCATAAGCTGTACCGTCTCACCCATTTGATAAATACGTTTATCGGGAATGATCTCAATGCGGTCACTGTTTTCTCGATACCAACCAATATATTCTTTACCGGTAACATATTTTTGCAAAGAAGTTTGAGTAATTCGTCCACGAGAATCTTTTGCGGTTGCCACGATGTAGTGATCCCCGGCGGCCTTAGATTGTAATCCACATCCCTTGGGAGCTTTGTCACTGACAAAGCGGCAAGACGCAATCTCTTTATCGATAGTCTTATTATCATAGTAAAAGTAGCTTCCTTCTCCACTTCTTCTTACCGTCTTATAGATTCGATTAATCAGCGTTAACTCAACTTTGACTCCGGCCACAGGTTCTTCTTTTGAATCAAGTAAAATAACTTCTGGAATAATTTCTTCTTTGGCGGCATACGCCCATTGAGGAGTCTTCATTCCAATCATAAAATTAGAATAAAAAACTTCAACAGCGTTATATCCTCCAATACTTTTACCTCGATCATCGGCAAAAGAGACCCCAAACTCTAATTTGCCATAAGACTTTAGCTGATCAATGGGAAGCATTATGTTTGTCTCTACATCTCCATTTTTATCAGTGGTAAGCGATCCACTTCCGATTTGACTTTGATCGGTGTAACGAGGTTTTTCATAACCGGGAATATTTAGATAAAACGCTCGCCCAAACTCAAAACTCTCCCATTTTGGAAGCTGGGGTGTCCACACTCCGGAAGTAAAATTGGCCGTGTAATTTCCTGTCGTATTAGGAACTCCTCCGCCGAAATGATAGCGCGCTTTGGCCAGAAAGTTGGCAGAATCTCCAACGACATAGCTTTCTTTACTCGATTCAACGTTCAATTTAAAGACAGGTAGCGTGAAAACCTGAACATCAAAAGTTCCAATACTATCTCTATACTCACCATCACTGGCAACCTGGATAATATAAGTTCCCAGAGGAACACTGGCATCTAGATCAAAGACAAAATTGGCCGTACCAAAATCTGAAAGTTTTATTTTTTTAGTGGCAATTGTCTTATATAGAGCATCTTTAACTTCGACGGTTAACTTTTTAACTGGAGTTAATCCATAGCTTTTTGGCTCCCAGTGACGAGCAAAAACCTTAACATTTACTTGCTGCCCAGGTTTATATAACGGCCGATCAGTAATAGCATAAACTATTTGATTGGTAGAAACTTTAAGTGGATTAAAGTCAACATTAAAATTATAGTAATCTATCCCGGCCCTTCCGACTGAAAAAGGAAGCATGGAGAAATCATCTTTTGTTTGAGCAACAATATAGAGACTATCGTTGCTATCCCAGTCACTAAACTTTGATCTTTCAGGATCCCACTCTTTGGCCCCAGGAAATTCCACAAAACCATTTTCATCAGTAGTTCCTCCAAATAAAGTTGCTGTATTGCTATATACACTGACTTTAATTCCAGAAAGCGGCAAACCACTTTTTATCGAATGAATCCAAATCCCAGAGTTATAAAACCCCACTTTTGCCATAATACCAAGATCGGTAATTACCGTGAAGGTGCTACTGCAAATCCTATGCTGAACAAATGGTTTGCCATCTAAATTAGAAGCTTTGGTCATCTTGCCAACAATCATTCCATACTTAAAATCAGGCGTAATTTTGTTAAAATCAATTGGCGAAGAAAAAGGAATGTTTTTTTTGCCACCGGATACAATCACCGCCTTTTTAATTTTATCTGCAAAGATAAACTTTTTCTCACTTTTATCATACTCATCACAACCATGATCATAGGTTGACCACATTTTTACATCTTCCACATTTTGACTAGTGAAATAATCAAAATCAAAATCACGTGCATTTACGCCACTAAAAGCTAACTGATGCGGGCCCTCTTTTTCTAATACGCCATATCCTTCGGGTAGTTGCAGTATCGGTAAAAAATCAGAAGTAGAAACATTAATTTCAGAAATACCGACTAGCGCACGGCCAAAAATATCTTTGATCCCACTAAACACTACTTTATGCTTTCCGGCCCCTTGCATCGGACTGCGCAGATAGATTTCGAAATACTCTTGATCTGGATATTGCTTGTAATATTCTGGCGAGCCTTCTCCCCCTTCTGTCCAACCAAAATGCGGAGTAACTTTTATTTTACCCACCAAATTTTTTCCATTTGTCGGAGCAGAAAAATCTATGTTTAGGCCACTATCAGGGTCACAACCACTAATATCAAGATTTACGGCTCCTGCAATAACAGGAGTAACCTCAATATTTTCTTGGCAACTTACTTTGGTAATTTTAAATTGCGGGAATGTTCTAAATGAGTAGGTATATATCGAAGAAGGAACAGTTCCGTGAGTGGCCTTGGCAGAAGCAGCAACAGTTATAATACAATTTTTATCAATTCCAATTGGGTTATCAAAAGAAAATTGATAACTATTTTTAAAATCAAATCCAAAATCTTCCACTGCACTTGCTTTGACACTAGACACTTTCATGCGGCCACAGGGACTTGTTGTATTTGCTTGCAAAGAAGCGACATCCATCGGTTGGTTAAAATGCATGTAGATCAACGGAGAATCTGGCCCCTTCCAATCAATTTCGCTATCTAAAACCTTCCACTCTAAGGTTGAAAAATTCCCCGTAACTGGCGCTTTGAGAGTAGATCCATCTAGTGCTTTGGGCCCTACTGGCACGGTTATTGTGTAGCTATTAGAAGGAGGAAGCGAATCTGCCAACTGACAAGCAATCGTGCTACCATTTAACCAACGCCACTGGCAATTAATCAAAGGTGTAATATTAATCTTAAATTTTTCTGCCAACTTTTCATAATCACCTAATGGCACCATCGTTTTATTAAAGGTCACCGTGATCTGTGAAACATCTGCTACATTAGTAGTGTTAGGCCTTATCAACAAAACCGCCAAATCATCTTTGGCAATAGCACAAAATAAAAAGGTTGTTGAAAAAAACAAAACTAGCCGAATCTGCAATTTAGACATCTCAATCTCCTCATTTATTGCTGGCCTAGATTATTGCCAGCAGAACTCCGTGCCTTCCAATACTCAAAAATGGCCGGCAAAATGGAAATAAATATAATCGCCAAAATCACTATTTCAAAATTTTTCTTCACAAAAGGAATTTCTCCAAAAAAATATCCAGAACTAATCATTAGGCCAACCCAGAAAATGCCACCAACAATGTTGTATGTCCCAAACTGCCGATAAGACATTTTTCCTACTCCGGCCACAAAAGGGGCAAAAGTACGCACTATCGGCACAAAGCGGGCCAGAACAATTGTTTTATTGCCATATTTTTCATAAAAAGCGTGCGTCTTATCCAAATACTCTTTTTTTAAAAATTTAATATCTCCACTAAAAGCTCGCTTGCCTATTATCGCTCCCACCGTGTAATTTACCGCATCTCCTAAAATTGCTGCCAACGAAAGCAGTAAAAATAAAAACACTGGATTTAATCCGGTAGATACTGATAATGCCCCGGCTGCAAAAAGCAGAGAATCTCCCGGCAAAATGGGAGTAACAACCAGTCCTGTCTCCGCAAATATCACAGCAAACAAAATAACGTAGGTTAAAGTTCCATACTGCGCAATTACCCCTTGCAGCGAACGATCAAGATGAAGAAAAAAATCCACCGAAGCAAGTATGAATTGCCAAAAATCAATCAATAATTCCATGATTTATCAAGATCCTTTTTGCTTTTTTAGTGTAGCTCTAAATTTAGTGGAGCCCCATGTCGCATAGTATTTATAGCAAACGACCGCGTCCAACTAAATTGTTCCAAGAAGCGTTTAAAATCTCTGCTTTCCGGAATATCGTAGTTAGTAATGATGTTTTTCATGCGTTTTTCATTGCAGGAACCATCATAGATGCTATTTAAGATTTTTTGTAATCTTGTCTGATTACCGTCAACAATGATAGTGCTCAAGAAAGGCTCTTTCAAACTCTTCTTAAAAAGATCATCTGTCGGCAAAAACAGATCAATATTTTTCTTATCAAATCCAGCTTGTAAAAAATAACTCTTAATCTGTCCCCACCACTCGAAAGATTTGCGATTTTTTACCAAAACAGTAACGCCAGATCCGGCGGCCACCGCCGCAATGAAATTCATTAACGCCACAAACTGTGGTTTTTCATTGAAAGAGAGCAAGGCCACATGCTCTTGCACTAGAGAGAGTGAATTAAAACTTAACTGCCCAGGAATCTCGCGATTTAAATGTTCACCTTGCTGGTAATTTATAAGATTATGTTTTACCCAACTTCTAAATTCGATGAGAATATCTTTGTCCTCGCCAAAATTGCCCGCAAATAAAACCTCAAAATGGTTAATGATATTTTCAAATGCTCGATCTAGACTGGAAACTCGATCCTTCACATTCATAATCTGAGGGCGACAGAGATAGTATTGATAATCCGATCCTCTCTCGTCCTGGCCATCTATATGGGCCACTTGCGCATACTTGGGATTTACATGAAAGGAATAAACATAGCTTCGGCCTCCGGCCTTAGGCCCTGTTCCCGATAATTTAAAACCACCAAACGGCTCAATGGCCACTCGAGCTCCTGTTGTGGAGCGATTAACGTATAAATTTCCACACTCCAATCTTTTAGACAGATAATCTACATCATCTTGTGACTGGCCAAAAATTCCCCCAGTCAAGGCGTACTCTGTGCCATTAAAAATAGCGATGGCCTCATCTAAAGATTCAAAGCCGATGACATGAATTACCGGCCCAAAAAGCTCTTTCATAGCAAAGCTGGATGGTTTAAGTGCTCGATGAGTAGGAAGTTCAATAACCGCAGGCCCCACGCAATTCCCCGGACAAACCTCTTGTGTACGATCAATAATTACATGCCCTCCACTTACCTGGGCCTCTTCTGCGGCCAATTTTACTTCCGATTGCAGTCGCGTCTTCTCTTTCATGGTTATTAGCGGATTAACAGTAGTGGACATTTCAAATGCCTTCCCCACTTTCAAATCGCGTACGGCCTCTCGTAGACGAGCAATCAAGCGATCCTTTACTCGATTATCTACTAAAACTCGCGAGGCGGCCGAACATTTCTGGCCGGAGTGTCCAAAGGCCGAATATAAAATTCCAGAAACTGTTTCATCTAATTCCGCATTGGCCGTTACCACAATGGCATTTTTACCTCCCATTTCAGTGATAACTTTGGTGGGATATTTGACTCCAAAAAGTTCATTCGTAATAATGCGTTTACCAATTTTGTGCGTGATACTCATGCCAACTTCTTTCGAACCTGTAAAAACCATACCGGCGATTAAAGGATGCTGCACTAACACATCACCCACCGTAGCACCACTACCAACCAGATGAATCAAAATATCCTGGGGTACTCCGGCCTCATGCATAATATCCACCATACACTGGGCAATAAGTGGCGTTTGCGAAGCAGATTTCAAAATAACGGCATTTCCTGCGACCAAGCAACTCACCACCATTCCACACGGTATCGCAATAGGAAAGTTCCAAGGTGAAACTACCGACATAACACCACGAGAAATTATTTTAGGATTCTCTTTGTTAATTTTAACTTCTTCTCTCGCGTAAAAATTCAAAAAGTCGATGGCCTCATCAACATCGGCCAAGGCCTCATTAAAAGTTTTTCCAGCTTCAAAAGTTATTAAACCGGACAACTCGTTTCTTCTACTAGTCATAAGAAGGGCTGCATTTAACAATACCGAGGCACGATAAATTGGCCGTGCCTTGGCCCACTTACCACTATTGTAAGCTTCTTGCGCCACCGTCACCGCATGATTGGTATCTTCGATCGTCCCCTCTTTAATTGTTCCAACAATAATGGAAGGATCAGAAGAACTAGTAATCGTTTTTACATTTCCATTTAATGGAAAATTGTTTTTAAAAAAAGTTCCCAGGCGATTTTTTTTGAAAGTTTCGAACTCTTCAAGTAACCAATTCCTCTCATCATCGACGTAAAGTCTGGCCGGAGCAATATTGAAAAATTTATTCGTTAATTGCGCAATAGACATATCTCGCGCCAACTCCCCATGTTCTTTTTTATCCTGATGAATCTTGTGCGGCGGCCGAATGCTTTTTGGATTTACGTGAGAACGCATAATAGTTAATACACCTACTTGCGAAGAGTTCTCCATAATTCGTCTAACCAAATAGGCCATCCCAACCAGCAAACTACCAACCGGAACATAGTTGCGAACCGGCCATCCCATCTTGGCCATCCCGGTAGAAAGTGCCTCATAGGTCATATCCAAGCATTGATGCTCAATAGTCGGAGTCTGTGTGAAAAATTTCTCGCGAACAACTTCGGCAAAGGAGTGATCTGCAAAGTTATGAGAAGCAACTACTAGCTGTAAGTGGGGGTGATTTTCTAAAATCTTAACAATAAGTTGGCGATAGTGCAGATCGGTCTCTTCTTTGTTTAAAAACTCTGGAGCATCAAAGCTGTGAACATCCGCATGAACAGTTTCTGCATCCCAATAAGCTCCTTTCACAATTCGAATGGGCATACAAAGTTTTCGTGCGCGGGCCAATTCTAAAATATCATCGAGATGGTTAGAAGCATCTCGTAAATATGCCTGCAACACAATTCCCGTATTGGCATAATCCGCAAGTTCTGGAGTCTCCAACAGCACTCGCTTATAAATTTTAAAAACAATATCGCGAAAATCATAATGTTCTGAATCAACGTTGATAAAAACATCTTCCGCCTTAGCGGCCAATAATATTTTAGACAAACGCGGGCCAACCAAGGAATAGGTGTAATCCTCTGCATATGGCTTGAAGTCAGAGCATAACGCAGAAACTTTTATCGAAACATGTGCCCGATTAATTCCGGCACCATTTTTTTCGCCACGAGGTACATGAAGCGAAAATCCACGAATTAATTTTATTACTTCATCACAGTATTTATCCGCTTCTTTTTCCGACACCACTAATTCGCCTAACTGATCAAGCGTTACATCTCGTTTGGTATTAAACAAATTGGTCAACGCTTTATTGGCAGTTTCGATAGTCTCGCCAGCGATAAAACGTCTGGCCATCATCTTTACTGCACCTCTGACCATCTGTGCCAGCCAAGACGCTGGAGTAATTATTGCGATATAGTAAATAATTCGGCATAAAGCATCAACATACTCCGGAATCGGCGCTTGCTGCCCCTTTTTACCCAATCCCTTTGAACGAGAATTATCTGCAAAAAGACGACGAAGCGATTCTAATAAAATGCGCTTAACCTCTTTCCCTCCTGAATCAAATTCCAAAGATGGGAGAATAGCGATAAATTTAAGTAAGTGAATGCGCAGTAATGCAAAACTGGCAGTTAATGATAGGCCCCAATCAGTAAACTTCTCAAAAAGCGTTGATTGATAACTTGAAACCTGTTCAATTAATTTTGTGATCGTCCCATCAATTTCTCCCTCGATAGACTTGAAACGGCCATCGCCAATTAAATCGGTTAACTTGTTTTTATGGGTTACGACATCCAAGACTGAAGGAAATTTTTCTGGAACCAAGGCGGCCACTAATTCAGTATGAGACTTAAAGATATCGAAGTTGCTGCCTCGTTCTGAGGCAGCAATCGACTCACTCTCTTGCAAAAGAAATAGTTCATAATTTAAGCGCTGAGTATAGATACGAACCTGTCTGGACTGAAAGAAAAAACCTACCATTAAGGCCACGGATTTGAGGTGAATTTGCGTACGAAAATCTGTAAATTTCCCGGTAAGGTAAGGCCTTATTCTCTCAATAATCTGCGGATTAATCTTTCTATCTGCTGTTTCGAAAATGGGTGTGAACTGATGGTAAAAATAGATTTTCCACTCTATTCCGTCAACCGAGAATGCTCGTTCAACTATTTCAGGTATTATCGCTTTAACATCTGTTGCTGTTTTTTGTGATAGCTCCATATCGCCTCCAGAAGTGTGATTTGGACTTAAAATTTTTGAATGTCTTTATCTATCCCAACTAACAAACTTAGTAAACAAATTTGACGAATCTGTTTTTTTATAACTACAATCAAAGGTGATGTTTCTTACATATAATTTTTTAGCTTCAACCTTGCTCCTTTATCTTGGACTGTTTGCTGTCATTTCCCCCCAAGTGTTGAACGCTCAAATCTCCTCTTCCTCGTCCAAGTACTCGATAGCTGATCTAGAGATACTTGAGCGAGAAAAAAGCTATCAAGAGTTTTTTGCCCATGCCCATGATGTTCTTCCTTCCAATCGTGGCCAGCGCTGGGCGGATATGGCCCACGGCATGGCCACCAGTTACATTGAATATCTGGCAAATCAAAAAAGGTTTGATCGACAAACTTTTAAGCAAGTCGAGGAACTAGTAAGGTGGCCATCCATAAATGGATCTGCAATTATCTTTTCTAAACGCACTACTTACGCACTTGCATACCTTCAAAACTGCTTTGCTGAAGATATTATAAAATTGACCCAAAGCAGTGAAATAGGCAACGGGCCAATTCCCTTGAAAAATCTGATTGATGAAGATAGCGATCCATGTGTAGCAGACCTTCATGACGTCTGGAATAATACTCCGGAAGTTAGTCGCGAGCACTCTCTTGCCATGAAGCTAGGTAATTTACTATGGCAGTATGTACAAACTGATAAATTATGGGCCTTCTACTCTTTTGGCGCCCGAAGTCAGTTTGCCGAATTTTACTGCAAAGAGCGGCCACTTATTTTAGAGCTAAAAGTCCAAGCTTCAAAGCTCTTGGCCTCGCCACATTTTGATAACGAACAGGTAAAAAAGAAACTTTTATCATTGGCCAATGACTCCTGCTGGACGGCAGTTTTTCCCTCATACTTACAAGATCTAGAGGGTAGTGATCTTGCCAAATTTGAAAATGCTTTTAAACTTTTGGCCATTTTTAATCAACTCTCTGATGAAGATAAAGATTACCTCTATGCGACTTATTTGTTAAGCGACCCACCACAGGGAGAACTCTTCAACTATGCATGGAATAGTGTTCAAATTCTGGGGCAAAAATTTGAGCGCCGGGTAAAGGCCATTCAGAAACTGGTTCGACGAGATCCTCTTCCGGGAAAGACTTTCAAAATCGCCGATCTTAAGCGGCGTGCAATTTTGGCCTCCTTTATTGATAAAAATTTACCCGAGTATATCGACAGCTACGGTGAAGTGTGTCTGGATTATTTAAAAGGCCGAAAAAGCTTTCCTAATGGCAATCCAACAATTGAGTGCCATGATCTATTTACAAGTGATTTAAAGGGCATAAAAAAAGGCCTGCGCAATGAATATACGCAGGCCTTTTTAAACTACAAAAAGTAGTTGTTTTGCTTTCTAGGATAGGTGCTTGTTAACAAGACCGGCCATTTTGAACATATCAACGCTAGTTTTTCCACCGAAAACAGCTTTTAGGTTGTCATCAGCATTGATTTTTCTTTTGTCTTTAGCATCTTGAAGTTTGTTCTTCTTGATGTACTCCCACATTTTCTTAACAACTTGAGTGCGTGGTAGTGGCTTGTTTCCTACGATAACTGCCAACTCATTTGATGGAGTTAAAGGTCTCATGAAAGATGGATTTGGCTTTCTTTTTGTCTTTGCCTTCACCTTTGTGGCCTTTTTCGCAGTTGCTTTAACTACTTTTTTGGTTGTCTTGGCCGCTTTTTTCTTAGCTGGCGCTTTCTTGGTTGCTTTCTTCGTTGCCATTGTATTCCTCCTACTGTGGTTAATAATGTAAAAAGCAATTTCCGCTCAGTAGTAACCGCAATCCGTTAAAACAAATCCATCTGCGAAAACAGATTCCAATTCCTACTTGATTCTTAAATTCTTTTCACCCATTCTACTATTTGTTGCTCTTCTCCTAACTTATTTTCTGTTTTTTTATAATTGTGGCTTTCATTTAACGCATACATCCGAAAATTATCTATCCGGCAATAATGAATAATTTTCTTTACTCCCAATTCCCGGGCCTTTTGTTCAAAAAATTCTTTTATTTTGTGGGAATATCCACTGCCCTGAAATGTCATTTTTATTGCAGTATTTTTAGTGTATAGATCACTCCCTTCTTGCTTAAAAAAGATTGCGGCAATAACCTCTTTTCCAGAAGAGACGGAGTAAAGTTCCCAGCCTTCTTTAACTTCTCGCTGTATATCTTCTAGTGTCCAGCTAAAATCAGGACTGTCTGAAAAAGCATCTATTGTGTGATCAAAGATATGCTTAATGTCCTTCTGCGATTTCGCCTTCTCAAAGGTAACATCCAACTGACTACTTTTTTTGTTTTCTCTCATTTAAGCAATTATTCCGTTGATCTTTCAATCTTATAAACGATCACGATATACCCAATTCTCCAATGCAATAATTATAAGCATGAAAAAAACAAGAAAGATATAAAAAATTTCATTTTTTTTTATCATTGGTAAAATTATTTTTTTCATTGGAGATTTTGCCGTTTACCCCCTACAACGCTCTAAAAATCAACACCGATTCACGATTTTTCTCAATAGAAGATCGTTCTAGCCACTGAGAACGATACTTTCCTCCAATGAAAAGTGGCAACTGATCCTTATAGTGTTTGCTTAAAATATGGCCAGATATTCCCAGGGGGAGAATGCCCCAAGAGTTAGTGGCGTCATAAAAATCGATTAATCTCCTCGTAGAGGCCCCGGCCGTAACCTTAAATTCGCTCTCACAGCCAGTATCATGATAATGATTTATCTGATTTGCTCCTCCAGAAACTGCCAACGGGCCAACATTAAAAATGTAGTTTAGTGGATACTTACGACCTAATGGATGGGTAAATTCTAGCGTATGCAACGCCCCCCATTTCCAGGAAGCAGGATCAGCTCCCCAACGAGAACGTAAAAAATCAAGTGCCTCTGCGAAGGCCATTCTTAAAATATCATCTCTACTTTCAATGTTAGAAGTGGCCTTTATATCCCACCATGCAGATTCTCGATCGTCTAATAATGCATTGAAAAAGAAATCTTTGGCATCTAACTGACAGTACTCTTTAGGCCCCATTCCACCTCCCATCATCTCTCCAGAAGAGAGTTCGTCTAAAAGAAAAATCAGGGCCTGTCGCATTGTTTGATGATATATGGCCGCTGGAGCACTATCTACTTCTGAGCGCATATCCCAGTTACTTAGCAGGCGAGTGACCATACGATAGCTTTCACCATTTTTTGTATCATTTAACATTTGTTCAACATTGATAGCACGCAAAAGTATTTCCAAATGGTGGGCAATACCAACATCAAAGCTGGCAGTTTGTACTTTTTTGAGTTCTTCTAGTGACCATTTTTCCTGTGCCATCAACATTTTATCTATAGATAGATAACGATTATCTGCTGGCCAATATCCACGAAGTCCCCAACTATCGTTGCGAGGACGTTGATTCGCAGAAATAATCACACCACTGGACGGATTTTCTGATGATGGTTTTTCTCTAAACTCTAGATAACGAATATATTCATCAACTCCACTAGCTCCATCTAAAATCAAATCTCCATCGTCACTTTTATTCCTAAGCGGAATTGCCCCCATTGGCCACCATCCAATATTTCCAATCTTATCTGCATATAAAATATTAAGTCCAGGAGATGCCCCCAGTGCCACTCCTTGCTTAAAATCTTCCATATTTTGTGCATGGCCCATTTTATACAACCCTTCCAGCGTGGCATTCTCTTCCATATAATAAGTCCACTTAAGAGAAATATTTTCTTTAGGAAAAAGGGAAGAAAGCAGTGGGCCATGAGGTGTTATAAGAAGATCAAATTTAAAATCACTATGGCCTTTAACTTTTATAACCTGAGGATAACGCTCTAGCGGGACCCACCTCTCTTGAAACATTACCGAGCGTCCATCTTCGGAAATAGTTTCACGATAAAGATCCATATCATCATAGTAAGCAATTGTTATGGCCCAACCATAATCTAAATTGTGTCCAAGCACCGGAAAGGGGATTAGCGGTAAAAAATGGCCATACAGCTTCCAAGAAGGAGTCTCCACATGCGCTTCATACCATATATTCGGATTTGAAAAACCAATATGGGGATCTGAGGCCAAAAGAGCGCCGCCACTTTTTGAGCGCCAAGGTGAAAGTACCCAGGCATTACTGCCATCAAAGGCCGGTAGTGCTAGGTCATGTGCGGCCTCAAATTTTTGCAAATTATCCAATAATACGCGGCCAATTTGCATCTGCGTTTTGGGAATATTTCCGCTATTGTTGCGCAATTGGGTAAAAAGGGCCGGAGACAGTATTTTTGAAAGATTAGAAAAAAGAAGATCTTGCTTTATTCCTACGGCAAAGCGAAAACCCATGTAACCAATAAACGCAATTGAATCTTCCGGATTAAATTTTGCCGGCCTAAAATTAAGCAAGCTAAATTCATAGGGAAGGGTTTCATGTTCAATATAGTAGTTTATCCCCGCAAAAAACTTCCGCAGGTCGGCCAGCATCATCGGATTCATTGCGGCCAAGCGCTTTTGATATAATTTTCGTGCGTAATGAGCAAACCCGACTGTACGAAACATTTTGTCTAATTCTAAAGCATCTTTTCCAAAAATTTCGGCCAATGTTCCCTGAGACATCCGCCGATAGAGCTCCATTTGAAATAAGCGATCCGAGGCCATCTTATATCCCAGCACAAAATTTGCATCACTCTCATTTTGTGCATAGATGTGAGGAATTCCCCAGTTATCGCTAACCATTTCGACCTGAGAATTTATCTCTTTGTTGAAAACAACTAATTCCCCAACTGTTTTCGGCAAAGATCTATGAATAAAAAAATAGATTCCAACCACACTCAATAGAGTAATTAAGACAAGTATTGGCCATACTTTTTTGTAATATTTCTTCATAAAATAATCCTGGCAAAGGTTATGATAGTATTTTGTATTTTTCCTTATTCGCTTTGTTGCTTTTCGCATCAAATGCACTAACAACCAATGATATTTTTCACATCAACAATCGTCAATCTGTAAGCATTTACTCGGTCTTTTCTTAAATTTATCGGATAAAAAGGAAGAATCTTTCCCTTTATATTATCGCTTGAGAAATCATCACTAAATAGTAAACTAAATCCACACTAGAAAAAGTGTTATTATTTCTTTAACCCACGGAGTTTCTGATGAAAGTATTTATTTTCTCTATCTTTATCACCGCACTATTTTCCTGCAATATGCTGGAAGCCGCTTGCGTAATGAATCCAGGATTTGAGTCCTTCAATAAGGATACTTTCCAGGGAGATGCTGCCCCCAAATCTGATCCCTCTGCCGGACTAAATCTAATCTCGCCTGCAAAAGCAAAAGAATATTTAACTGCCGCCGACAAAGACAAATATGTCTTTATTGATACTCGTCCAGATTCATTTTTTAAACAGTGTCAAATAAAAGGTGCGGTTAATCATGCTTTTCAGGCCAAAAACGATAAGGGCAACTTATTAACGGCAGAGATTGTTAAACAATACACCGACAAAGGCAAAATAGTTGTTTTCTACTGTAATGCACTAAAGTGTCATCGCAGTCTTAATGCGGCCATTCAAACTGCATGCGAGTGGAATATTCCTGCCTCCCAAGTTAAGTGGTTTGGAGAAGGGGTTCCCGGCCTTGCTAAACTATACAAACGCGGAGTGGCCGGAACAAATTGTGAGCAATTTTATTAGAAAATTAAAACATTCGAGGCAAAGTCCTTGGGTAATTAACCAATGAGCATAAATCCTGACTCTTCGTCACACTCTTCATTGTCTTCATCATACTTATCATCCTCGACTTTAGTTCGCTTTCCGATTATTGATCAAACAAGGGGAGTTGCCGTCGCTCTAATGATTTTTTTTCATGCCTCCTTCGATCTTACTGCCTTTGGTTATTTGAAAATTGATTTTATAGAAGAAAAATTTTGGTACTTTTTGCCACGCCTAATTGTTTTTTTATTTCTATTTTGTGTTGGAATTTCTTTGGCCATGGCCCATGCACAAAAAATTAGGTGGGAAAAATTTTGGCCACGACTTGGAAAAATTGCTTTTTTCTCAGTAGTTGTTTCCCTTACGACCTATCTAATGTTTCCAGACCGCTGGATCTATTTTGGAACTTTGCACTGTATAACACTAACAAGTCTAATGGCCCTCCCTTTTTTAGATCGACCAAAAATCTCGCTATTAATTGCGCTGGCCTTATTTATCCCTTCTATTTTTTTTGATTACAATTTACCTTGGTTTGTCTTAGGCCATAAATCCATGGACTACATTGCCCCTTTTCCTTGGTTTGGCGCCGTCTGCTTGGGAATTTTTGCATTCCACTATAAATTTCATCAAATCGATTCGCAACGCATCGCGGGCGGAAAAATACTCTCATGGCTAGGAATAAATGCTTTGTGGATATATATGTTACACCAACCGCTACTGTACGGAATAGTGTTAGGTACGTCATATTTTTTCTAGGCACTGTGTTAAACGCAGCGCTTAGAAAAGGTATAACGTACCTCTGATAGAACCTTAAAGTCTTTCGAGAATGAGAGACAAGGCCTCACCACCACCTATACATATCGAGGCCATACCATATTTCGATTTTTTCTGCTCCATTGCATTCATTAACGTAACCACAATGCGAGTTCCAGAATTTCCTATAGGATGTCCTAGGCTCACTCCACCACCATAGATGTTAACTTTAGAATGATCTAGTGCTAACTCTGTCATAGCGGCCATCGTCACACAAGCAAAGGCCTCGTTAATTTCAAATAGATCAATATCACTTAATTTCAAATGTGCTTTTTCCAAGCACTTTTTCATTGCTGCCGCCGGCGCCGTAGTAAACCAGGTAGGATTTTGAGCATGCCCGGCATAAGCAACAATTTTAAATTTTGCTTTACTGCGATACTCTTCTCCTCCCAAAACTACCGCGGAAGCGCCATCATTAATGGTGGAGGCGTTGGCCGCAGTTATCGAGCCATTTTTATCAAAGGCCGGTTTCAAAGCAGGAATCTTGTCAAACTTGGCCGTCATTGGCCCTTCATCTTCGGAAATCACCACATCTCCGGCCTTGCCCTTGATGGTAACTGGAACAATTTCCTTTTTAAAAATACCCTCTTTCATCGCCTGTTGTGCACGCTTAAAAGATTCAATGGCAAATGCGTCTTGTGCTTGCCTACTAAAATTAAATTTTGTCACACACTCTTCCGCACAATTTCCCATGGCGCGGTTAGTATAAACATCCCACAACCCATCATGCAACAATGTATCTTTCATTTCAATATGCCCAAATTTAGTCCCCGAACGACTGCCTCCCACAAAATGAGGAATCATGGACATATTTTCCATACCACCGGCAACTACCAAATTATTATCTCCGGCCAATATTGATTGCGCTCCCATAATTATGGTTTTCATTCCAGAACCACACACTTTGTTAACTGTCGTACAGGGAACAGATTCAGGCAACTCCGCAAACAATGCGGCCTGACGTGCCGGTGCCTGGCCTTCTCCCGTCTGAATAACATTTCCCATAAATACTTCGCCAACTTTATCACCAGAGATTTGAGCATTGGCCAAAGCTCCCTTAATGGCCACTGCTCCTAAGCGAGGAGCGGGAACTGAAGATAATGCTCCCATAAAACTACCACTAGGGGTTCGTGCCCCCGATAAAATATACACTGCCATTGTTGCCTCCATTGTCATTGTCGCAGTTAATAATAAAAAATATTTGTGGCAGATATGGTAACAACAGAAAATGTAACTTGACCATAAATATTATTACATAAATATTATGAGGTTCGTCGTACCTTTTCTGAGCACCGCATCAGACTTAACATGAACAAGGCCATTACAAGATAGGTATTTTCACCATCAATGATAGTACTCTGAAAAAGTCCCGAAGTTAAAAAACTGATCATAAACGGAAGTAATATTTGTGCAGGCCAAATATTATTGCTAACCAATAGCATCTGCATCCAGGAAAACAAAAATAGGGCAAAAAAGGTGAACCCAATAATCCCCGTCCCTCCTAGAAACTCAAGATAGTTATTGTGTGCATGGCCAACAAACTTAGAATCTTGCATTTGATATTTATTACGAAATTCTTTTACTTGCCGTTCAACATTGCGAAATCCTACTCCTAGAAGTGGTTTTTCTTCGGCCATTTTTACCACAACCTTATAGATACTCATTCGCAAAAAATTACTTTTGGCCGCATTTAAACGATAGTAATTAATGTTTGTACCGCTGAATGTAATAACAATTATCACAGAGAAAACAACTCCGGCCATGGCCATCATGGCCCAAAATATTTTCCTGCGCGCAAAGAAAAAAACAAACGGTAAAGCAGCAATCATTCCCAACATTGCCCCCCGCGTATAAGAAAAATATAGGCCGAGCAAATTAACAATTGTTGCTCCCCATAGAAGTTTTTCACTTACATAGTTAGTAAGATAACGATTATTCTTATTTCTCAAGGCAACAATCGTCGCCAACATTGCCGGCAATATCATACTAAGTCCATAAGCGTAGCTCATCACCATGCCATACATCCCAGCATTGCGAGCGGTTTTTACCGTTGCCCACTTAAGCGGATTAAATCCGGTCTTCATTCCAATCATCCCAGCTACCGTGGCCACCGTAATGGAAATTAAAAATGTATTGGCCAAAATTTTGATTTTTCGCTCTGTAATATAAGTCCTGAAGGTATATTTAAGGGCAGGAATAGCGAGCAAGGGAATAATAAAATATTTAAGCTTTAATATGTTTTTTAGAGGCGCTTTAATCATATCAATGTTGATCACAATCGAAATCAGGGCGGTAATAACCAATAATAGCAGAAATAACTCTGCCCTAGACTGACAAAACTGCTGACGCAACTCACCTTTTTTGGCGGACAAATATAAAAAATATAAGGCCGGAGGAATAAGAAAAATGTGATGAAGCGAACTTAAGGCAAAGGCAATAAATAGCAGCGCTGCCAGCAGTAAAAATGCCAAGTATGTTGTCTTCCCTATAAATTGAATAATCCGATTTTCCATATCCATAACTCCAGCATATAAAACATAGGAATTGTAAGAATAACCATCAATACCTATTGGAGATGGCCTCCAGTTTTTTTGCAAATTCTGTATAAACTTTTTTAGCAATAAACTTCTCTGCATACAAGGCCTGCGCATTGGAACTCATCTTCTCACACTTCGAACGATTGTTATATAGCTCCATAATTTTATCTACTAAATCACTAGGATCTCCGGAAGAATAAATCAGGCCACAATTATATTGACGAAGATGTCTACCTAACACGCCGTCGACTGCGGAAATAATAGGAAGGCCCGCGGAAAAATATTCGGCCGGTTTATTGCCAATACTGGCCCTAAAGTCAAAACTATTTTTATATGGCGCTAATCCGATACTTGATCGTCTCATTAATGAATAAATTTTTACTTTGTCCACTCGCCCAGTAAATAACACATTAGATAAATCACTTGCCTGCTCTTTATATAATGCTAAAGACTCTCCATCCCCGCAGATAATGAACTTGATCCTATCATTTCTATCATTTCTATTTTGCATCCTTTTTGCCGCTTCAATCACCGTCTTCATATCAAATTGTTTTCCTAGTGCACCAAAAAAGCAGATATTAAAATTAGTTTTCACCACTCCTTGTTTTTCCCAAAACTGGTCAGCATTTATCACGTCCCCTGCATCCGGAATGACATCTGAATATCCCATAGGAACAACAAAATCGTTAATATGTTTCTTTAATTGCTTTCGATTAGATTTTTTATAGGCCCATTGTAAAAATTCATCTGTTAAACCAATAATCGTTTCGGCGTTATCAAATACATATTGTGCCTTCTGGTTTAAAAAATATAAAAACGGCCGTCCTAAAAAATTAAGGTAACGCGGCAAGACCTCTAAAAAAACATCTGGCCATAAATCTCTAATATCCACCACCACCGGGATGTTATGCCGCTGACCAAACCTAATTGCCTCCTCGGCCAACTCAATAATGGGATAAGAGCACACAATAATATCTGGAAGGGGAAACGAATTAATCTCTCTGACAAATGTCTGCGCTAATTCTTGATGATTTTTTATTCTCGCTAATGAAATGTTTTTTCTATATGGCGTCGTAGGATAGAGAATGGCCAGCTCATAATTATTTTGTAACCGATGAATCGTAAATTTGTCTGCAATGTATTTTTTCTCAAAGTGATCATAGGCCGTAGTCCACCAAACGACATGATGGCCTCGCTCAATTAAAATGTTGGCCATCATACCAGTTCGGAATAAACGAGCTGATGATGAAAGAGGAAATGGCTCTCCGGCCTTAATTAGCCATATTCTCATATAGTCCAATCTATTTGAGAGACGCAGCTACAACTCTCAAGGGCCTCGATAAGTTGTTCTTGATCCTTTGCTCCAATCAAGGCCACGGCCCTTGGATAATGATCTAGAACCCAACGAAATGCCATTTGAGTTGGAGTCATCCCATATTTCTTTGCAAATACTTTAAGTCGCTCAACTACTTCTAAATTTTGCGCCAATTTTTCTCCGTGAAAATTAACATATTTGGGCCGACTTCTGGCGTCGTTTTCTGCAAACTTACTATCTTTGTCATACTTCCCAGACAGTAGGCCTTGCGCTAATACCCCATAAAAAATTGGCGCAATCTGTTCTGGAAAATTGGCAGTATTTGGATTATGAATCAGACTACCTTCCATTTGCGCAGTAATAAAATATGGATATTTTTTGGCAAGTTCCGAAAGAACTCCGTTATCACTGACATTTGAAACACCAAAATACCTAATCACTCCCTCTTGCCGTTTTTTATCCAAAAAATTCATAACCTCTTCAATGGGAGTTTTGTTATCAGGGTAATGCAATTGATATAGATCGAGATAATCTGTTTGCAGGCGCTCAAGACTGGCCATCAACGCCTGTTCTATCCAATCAATAGAATTATCATAAAAAATCTCGCCAATATCAGAACGACGAACACCAAATTTTGAGGCCAAAAGCAATTTCGAGCGCAACCCGGCCGTTTTAGAAATAAGCTTTCCTAAAAATAGTTCCGCTCGACCAAGGCCGTATATATCTGCGGTATCAAAAAAATTTATCCCACTGTCGATTGCTTTAAAAAAAGTCTGTTCTAATTTTTGATCATCAACAAAACCGACCCCATACCCACCAAATGCCAGACAGCCTAATCCCAAACAAGAAGGACAAAATTTGTGATTATCAAGCGACAAATATCTCATTTTTTTATAACTCGCAAGATCGTCAAAAAAATCAGTTTTAAATCAAGCCAGAAAGATTGTTCTTTGACATATTTTATACGCAACTTATTTTTTTCTGGTAAAATTTTGGCCTCAAAGTTTTGATCTATATTTTCTGCACCTACTTGGTAATCAAGATCCGCAAATTTGATTGAACTATAATCGGTGATTCCTGGCCTAACAGTCAAAATCAACTTCTCATCCCCTAAAAACAGATCCGTATAGCGTTTTACTTCAGGCCGTGGCCCAACGAAACTCATTTCTCCTCTAACTATATTAATAAGTTGGGGAAGTTCATCTAGTTTATATTTCCGCAAAAAATGACCGATTTTTGTCACTCTCGGATCATTTAGTCCCGTCGTTGGCCCACCTAATTTCTCAGCGTTAACAACCATCGTACGAAACTTAAAAATTTTAAACGATACACCATGTTGGCCCGTCCGCTCTCCACGATAAAAAATTGGCCCAGACGATGTCAACTTTATGACAATGGCGATCACCAAAAAAATTGGAAGTAAAAAAAACAAGGCAACAACTGCTACAAAATAGTCAAATAAGACTTTGCTCATTGGAAGATGATTCTAAGTAGTGCAATTTAATTTTACAACAAAATAATATGGTGCTAATGTCGCGACTTAACTTTTCAGGAGAAATTGCAATGAGAATACTACTTCTAATTATAATTCTTGTTCCATTTATCGGCACTGCCAACGCGTATATAGACCCTGGATCAATGTCCATTGTTATGCAAGCAGTTGTTGGAGCTGTCGTCGGGTCTATAGTTGCCGGCAAAGTTTACTGGGGAAAGATTAAAGAAACTTTCCAGCGCATATTCTCCGAGAAAAAATAAATTCTTATGTGACAACATAGAAATTTATTCTTCATGGCCTACAATTTAAATATGCTTTTTACCTCCAAAAATATACTTTCTGCCCTTGGCCAGGCGCATTTGTTTATAATACTGGCCACCGTTTATCCGATTATTGGTGTCTTGCAGATCAACTATCACATGTTTACTTCAGAACAAATTCTACGGACGCTCTTCTTTCTTATTATTTTATTTCTTGTTAGCAACTCCATAATCATTTTAGTGACTCATATAATACTGGCCGCCTCCCACCTTCCCTCTGTTTTAAAAAAACGAGTAATGGATCTCACGGTGGCGGCGCTTGGTGTTGCAACGATTCTCTATCTTTTTAAGGCAAATATTTCTTACAACGATAGCACTTTAGAGAAGAATCTTATTTATCTAGGCCTTCCATTATTTGTCGGAATGATAGTTTATAAAGCGCGATTCATGTTCTTAAATATCATTCTGGCATCAATGCTAATCAGTGCCATTATTCAATGGGGTGGGCGGGCCAGCACCTTACGCAGCGAAGAAAAAAGTGCTCAGATAGACTCAAGAAAAATTAAGCAGTATGGTAAATTGAAATTTGTAACACGCCCTAATGTTTATTTTATTTTACTAGAATCATTTCATTCAGCTTATGCTGTAAAAAAAATCTACAACTATGATAACTCCTCGATGGTGAATAAACTTTCCGGGCTAGACTTTTCGATATACGACAATACATATTCTAATTATGAGTCTACTCTTAGTAGTCTCCTTTCCATTTTTCTTATGGATCATCACTACAACCGTGGAGAAACTGGTATTTCTGATAATTCATTTGCTCGCAGCATAATTGGAGGAAATAGATTCAATCCAACTTTAACCATCTTTAAGCATAACGGCTACCAAGTAGACTATCTATTACAAAATAGTCATGATCTATTAAATGATCATCCCGGGCAGCAGATTGATTTTACTTTTTTTGGAAAAAATGAGGCCACTGCGGCCATCTCTTTGTTTCGCAGTAAATTACTAAAAAAAATCTACTACTTTTTTTGGGAAAACAGACCTAGCGTTTCACTGGCCAAGGATGAATTCATTAATAAAATTAAAAAACGCATTGATGATGCAAGCAATGAAAGACCAACCTTTTATTTCATTAAGGCCGGAGCAGCTCACTCCGTCAAATATTCGGCAAAAAAACTTCGCGATATAGGCGTTAAAATTACCGATAGCGCTGATACCAAAGAACGGCCATGGATCTACTTGGATTATTGGATCGAAGAATATAGAAAAATTTACAGACATGCAGAAGATGAACTTCTTGATCTCGTTACTCATATTATTGACAAGGATAATTCCGCCGTAATCATTGCGCTGGGAGATCATGGTTCATTTAGGTATCGAGGCCTTCCTTCCAGAAACCTCTCTATTGATAAAATGAGAAAGGAAATGAATCAACATGGCGTTGATGAACAACTTATCACAGAAGATATGTTCGGTGTTTTTTGTGCAATTCGATGGCCTCGCCCAGCAGGCCAACAAATAAGAGAGATCTCGATATTAAGTAATGTTAATATTTTCAAATATCTTTTTTCTGAATTGGCACAACAACCAGATCTGTTATCAACAATGGCCCCAAACATATCCTATGCCTCGGCAAAGCACGGAAGAATAATAGAAACAGTGCGAGAGGGAACTCCTCTTCTTAACTGGAAAGAGGTTGATAAAACTAAGCTTCCGCATTAGGAATCAGCGTTAGGATCTCTTTAATTGGCATTATGGTATCATCGCACTCCAAAGCACGCTCATTTTCCAATATAGTATTAGCTACACGCATCATCGCAGGATATGCTCCTCGAAGTAATTGATTAGCATATATAACGATATTAACACCTCGTTCGGCCAAATCTTTCTCATATACTGAATTAAAGCTAGACGGAACTACTACCAGCGGAACAACCTTTTCCAATTTTTTATATGCATCACAAAAATCAAAAATTTCCTTAGGATCCTTTTTGGCGCTATGGATCATAATCCCATCGGCACCTGCTTCAATATATGTTTTTGCGCGTAAAATTGCATCGGCCACTCCGGCCCCGGCAATTAAACTTTCAATTCGGGCAATAACCATAAAAGCGTGGCCAACTTGCGCCTTTTTCCCGGCCCGAATTTTTCGTGCAAACTCCTCTGGGGTGGCCTGGGTTTGCTGAACACTTGTACCAAAAAGAGAGTTTTGCTTTAATCCAACCTTATCCTCTATGATTACTGCCGATACCCCCAATCTCTCCATCGTCTTGACCATAAAGACAAAATTCTCAACATTTTTTCCACCAGTGTCTCCATCAAAAATAATTGGCTTCGTGGTAACCTCTAAAATATCATTTAAGGTAGTCATCCTTGATGAAAAATCTACCGCCTCAATATCTGGCCTTCCACGTACAGTAGATTCCGTTAAACTCGACAACCACATTCCATCAAACTCTACGGTTGTATTATTTTTTGTAATCTTGGCATTTTCTACAATCAAACCCGTCAATCCATTGTGTGCCTCCATCATCCGCACAGATTTTTTGGCCGATAACAGTCTTCTTAATCTATTTTGACGAATTTCAGGAGTAGTTCCAATCTCTTTTAATGCTTTGATTAGGGCCGTAGACGAAATACCATCTGTATACGGAATCTCAATCAACTGCCCCCCCCACTTGGCCAGCGTATCAATAACTCGCTGTCTTGTTTCGCTCTGAATTCCTGTTTTCCAATCGTCACCATGAACAACAAAGTTAGGTTTAATTTTTTCCAAATTAGGCACATAATCTAGACTCTCTTGCGCAACAACTTTAGTAACTCCACGTAACCCTTCTACTACAAGTTTGCGTTGCTCAAAATTCATATATGGAAGACGCTTATAACTGGCAATTGCCTCATCTGTTAAAACTCCAACGATAACCTCGCCATACTTAACTGCGTTATTGATAATATTTAAATGTCCAGGATGGATCAAATCTGCACTCATTCCCACATAAACTGTCTTCGTCATATAAGCTTCTCCTATTAATTTTTTTACATTTTTGGAAGTATATTTTGATACTTCTTAAATCCTATCCCGTCAACAAAACTCCAATGCATTAGCTCTTCCGTGCGATTATTATATGGCCGCCTATAAGAGTAAATATGTATCTCTCGCGACTTATTAACATGATTAGAAAATAGATTTTCTCCAGCTAATTCCATCTTTTGATCATGCGAAACGCCTGTCAAGGCGTATAGAGTGGGGGCAATATCCAATGACTGGGACTGAATTTCAGAGATCTCCATTGGTAAGTCACTGCTATTGGGTGGTTTTATCAGAAGTAATGTCTTTGGGCCTTTTAAAAAAACGATACCTTTTTGCTTGCGTTCTCTCTTACTTAATACAGGGCCATGGTCACCTTGAAAAATAATAGTTGAGTCCTCATAACGGCCCTCCGCTTTTAGTGTCTTAATAATCTCAACCATAAATCGAACAGCACAAATGGCCTGATCATCATATGTGGTGGCGGTAAAATTTGTAGTACATTTTCTTGTCACTACATATGGGTCATGCGGCAAAGATATATGGGCAAGCACATAATTGCCACTATTTGATCTTGAGGGTTCTTCTGCTAGAAATTTTTGTAGCACCGCAACTGCTAATGGGGCCCTCACAAAATTCCCAGACAGTTTTTTTGTTTTGGCGAAGGCAAATCTCAGATTGGAGAGTGGTCCATCGCCCTTATAGAAAATGTAGTTTTGTAAAAAAGTAGGTGCGGCCCGCAATATAGACAAATCCATTATATTCCACGGGCCGAATTCATCATCTCCTATTTCAAAAATTTTGGCTTTTAGATCGTTGCCATGCACCGTATGATCGGCCAGGCGGTGACGATATTTAGTTTGGTACTCATAAATAGTGTAACCACTTTTATGAAAATCAACCAGTGGGCCCTGAGACATAAACCCTGTCTGTCTCCAAGCAGAAATGGAAAGGTCTGAATCCAAAAAAGTATGTCCGCTCCAAATTATCGGAACCGAAATTTGGGTATAATCAGAATTGGTTAGATTTTTTTTAAAATAAACAAAACCATTAAAACTTTCCTGCGCCCCTTTTATTGCTGAAAGATGTTCTAAAAAACCTGGGCCATATGTATCAAAAATGAAGTGGTATATATTTCCTTTAGACTCAACGGTAGTATTTCCTTTTAATTGTTGGGCCAGATCTTTATTTTCTGGTGCATCATCCTTAGTTGATACCGCGTGGGCCCAAACCGCCACTTGTGAAACAAAAAAGTAGATCGTAATTATTGATCCAATCTTAAATAACCAATCTCGTTTTACTCGCAGACAAAATAACAACGCAATCCCCACAAAAAACTCAAAAATAAAATCGAGCGGAAGAACCTTTATTTTGCCAATTCCTGACAAATCATCAAAGCTATCCAGTCGCAGCGGAGCAACAATATCTGAGATTAAAATGAACATCCCCAAAAGAAACATTAAAACAGAAATCAGCTCTTTGCTTGAGGTGGGCAAAAGATATCGCAACAAAAGCACCAACAACAAGTAAGAGACAATGGCGAAAGAAAAATAGATGACAAGATAGTGCCCCAGTGGATGGGATAACTCTTCTTGGTTGTGTAGAGTGAGGGCGAGCGGAAAAACTAAGAAAAGCATTAAAAAAGGTAACCAAGCCGCAATCTTGTCTGAGGAAAACCAAGCTTTCAAGCAATGCCTTATTGTCAAATAATACAAACTAACTTATCTTGGGGCGATTCTACTCACAGCGCGGAGAAAATGTAAAGTGCAAATGCCCAAAGAGCTGGCCGCTCACCTATACTCGGAATTAATAAAAATCAGATTCGCCGAAGAGAGTTTTGTTGAACCAATTCTCCAAGGAATTATTCGCTGTCCAGTGCATATGTGTTCAGGCCAAGAGGCCATTGCCGTCGGAATCAGTTCTACGTTAGGCAAACAAGATTACGTCTTCGGAAATCACCGCTCGCATGGGCACTATTTGGCCAAGGGCGGATCTCTCGAACGCATGATCATGGAGATTTATTGTTTATCAGAAGGATGTTGCAAGGGAAAAGGCGGATCAATGCACATCATCGCACCAGAAGTTGGAATGTTGGGTGCCGCCCCCATCGTCTCAGGAACTATTTCACTTGCTCTTGGCGCGGCATTAGCAGCAAAAAATAATCATAAAAAACAAATAGCAGTTTCATATTTTGGAGATGGGGCCACCGGAGAGGGAGTCCTTGCAGAATCTCTTAATTTTGCCTCTCTCAAAAAACTTCCAATAGTTTTTGTCTGCGAAAATAATTTATACTCCACCCATATGCGAATTGATGAGATAAGGCCTACGAGAGAAATTTCTAAACTGGCCGACGCCTTTAATGTGAAATCATATGTTATTGATGGAAACGATGTACTTGCAGTTCGCGAGTGTGCTCTGGAAGCAAGCTTGGCAGCACGCGAAGGCCAAGGCCCGGCCTTTATCGAATGTAAAACCTATCGGCAGCGAGGCCATGTAGGCCCGGATGATAATATTCAAGGAACTCATACTGATATCCGGCCACTAGACGAAATTGAGCGCTGGTTGAAAAGAGATCCCATAAAATTATTCGAATCCTATCTAATTTCCCATAAACTTTTAACTGCCTCCGAAATGGAAGTGGTGCAACTAAAATTCAAAAAAGAAATTGAAGGCATTCACCAAAAAGCTGTCGCCTTGCTGAATACCTCTCGAAACGATCTGCACAAGGACCTTTTTTATGGCCAGAAAACTTAAATTCGGTCTTGCTATCAACGAAGCATTAAAGCAGGCCATGCAAGCAGACGAACGCGTTATTCTAATCGGCCAAGGAGTTAAAAGTCCATGGTATGTAGGGAACACTTGTAAAGATTTGATTGAGCTTTTTGGAGATGATCGAGTTATTGACACACCTGTTTCTGAAAATGCTATGACCGGTGCGGCCGTCGGGGCGGCCATCGCCGGCCATCCAGCTATTTCGGTGCATCCTCGGGTGGATTTTATGCTCTATGCTTTTGATCCAATAATTAATCAAGCGGCCAACTGGAGTTATATGAATGGTGGGGCACTCCCGGTACCCGTTGTGTTTTGGGGGATCATAAATCGTGGCGGTGAGCAGGCCGCTCAGCACTCCCAAGCACTACAGGCCATGTTTGCTCATGTGCCAGGACTCAAGGTGGTCATGCCAGCGACTGCCCGCGATGCCAAGGGTTTAATGGTTGCGGCAATCAAAGATCCTAATCCGGTAGTATTCATTGATGATCGATGGTTGTATGGGATTGAAGATGAGGTTCCTGAAGAAATTTTTGAAACACCCATTGGCAAGGCCCATATCGCAAGAGAAGGAACAGATCTGACGATTGTCGCTAGCTCCTATTTAGTTCAAGAATCACTGAAGGCCGCCCAAATATTGCAAAACACCTATGCCATCAATGCCGAGGTCATTGACCTAAGATCTATTAAGCCTCTTGATAGTAGTACAATCCTTGCCTCTGCGAGAAAGACTAAAAAAATTATCGTGGTAGATGGTACCTGGGCCAGCTTTGGAGTTGCCGCAGAAATCTTGGCGCAAGTTTTAGAACATGCTCCATCCACCCGTGCCCGCCGACTGGCCCTACCAGATCTTCCGGCGCCGGCCAATCGAGTGCTAGAAAAAGATTATTACATTCACGCCGACAATATCGTCGACTGCATCAAAAATTTTGACTAACCGGAATATGCAAATGAAGGTAGCTCTTCTTGCTAACGCACAATCAATACATACTTGTAGATGGGCCAATGGGCTAGCGGCCAACGGTATCGATGTGCATGTTATCAGCTGCCACCCTCCTCCTCCGCTGCCCAATCAGTATGATGCGAAAGTACAAATTCATATACTTCCTTTTTATGCCCCCTTTGGATATTTTTCCTCCGCTATCAGTTTAAGGTCTCTTCTCAAAATGCTACGTCCAGATATTCTTAATGCTCACTACGCCACCGGATATGGTTTGTTGGCAAGACTCTGTCGTTTTAAACCACTACTTCTATCCGTTTGGGGAAGTGATATCTACGATTTCCCCAATAAATCATCTGTCCATAAATGGTTTTTGAAAGGGAACTTAAAAAATGCAACTGCTATTGCTTCAACAAGTAATGCTATGGCAAAAGAGATGGCAAAAACTTTTGCCCACGACTTGGTTTTTATAACTCCTTTTGGGATCGACGAAAAATTGTTTGCACCACAGTCAAATGTGAACACACCAAATAAAAATCTAACAATTGGAACGGTAAAAACGCTCGAACATAAATACGGAATTGATACTTTGCTACATGCTTTTGCTAAGGCCCAAAATAGTCTTCAGCAAGATTACAATTTAAAATTATTAATTGCAGGCGATGGCCCGCAAAAAAAAGACCTGCTCGATTTAGCAGCACGACTTGGTATATCAGATCACACCACCTTCCTTGGAAAAATTCCACATGAGCAAGTTCCTAGTGTGATCAATCAAATGGATCTCTTCGTCGCACTTTCGCGCAAAGAGAGTTTTGGCGTTGCTATATTAGAAGCGTCGGCCTGTCAAAAAGCTGTAGTGGTTTCAAACGCCGATGGGCCGGCAGAAGTCACAATTGATAACGTTACGGGAATTATTGTCAAAACAGATGACCAGGTAGAAGCATCGGCAGCAATAACAAAATTAATTAGAGATGAGACACTAAGAAACATGATGGGGATAAACGGACGCAAACATGTTCTTTCCAACTATACATGGAGTGCTTCTATAGATAGCATGGCCCGGGCCTACCTAGAAACTATTGCAAAATTCAAATAGTCACTGGTACTAAAACTACTGCCATTCGTAGCGAGTACTCGGGCCCGCACCTTTTAAATACAAAAATTTCTTCGTTAGCAAAAACTCAATTTTACTTTTTGCCGTGTTTCGAGAACACTGCAACAATGCTGCTAGCTCTTTGAGTGTGAACGCCCTCTTTTCTTGATGCCACTCTCGTAGTAACACAAGGCCCGTGGGCCAGGAATTATAATCAACGATTGACTGCTCTTTTATTTTTTTGTTTTGATCCAAATAAAAGACTACTTTTACAAAATCTCCTTCACCTTCATAGATATCTGGAGGGGGATTACCATTATGTTGACAAGTGTCCAAAATTTTAATCAGACCCAATCCTCTTTTTTCGACAAGTCCAGCATTACGTGCAATTTGGCGGATGAGTGAATTTCTAGAATAGGAGACGCCACTGCGCAAATCTACAATGGGGCCAGGAAAATTTCCAGGACTAAATATTTCCAAGCGATCAGAAAATAGTGCTATTTTAATGGCATCGCTCAAATAGTATTTTCGATGGATCACCGCATTCATCAGTGATTCACGCAAGGCCTCTTCTGGTATTATATGATTTTGGGCCGACAGCCTGGCCCCCTTTAATTTAAAGTCGCGGGCCAAATGAGATTGCACTTCTGTCAGAACCTCATCTACCAACGAAATTAAAGGGCCGTGAAAGTCAATGCTCCGAGAAATTTTTTTTGTATCTGTTGTGGCAAACTTGGTGAATAGTATTTCACATTGAGGAAAAATTTTCTCTGGATGCGGATGAAAAAAAAGCACCCCGGCAAATGAAATGGCCAGCTTTCCAGAAAAGGGGTCACGGATAATAATCTTATCTGAGACTAACCGCTCTTGAGAATAATGCTTTCCGTAATACGACTTCAGTGCCAGAGGATCAAGTTCTTGTACTGTAACTCCTGGTGCTAGGCCGCTGTCAAAATTTTCACTGCCGGCCATACGTTGAAGATCTTCCAAGATGTCTGCAGAGGCCGGAACACTATGCGAACCAATTCTAATGTATACTCCCGCCGGAAGGCCTTTGGATTTTATAAAATATGGTTTTTTGTTTCCAGGAAAAACTTCGATCTCCAAAAGCTGCTTTCCAGACATAAGCTTGACGGCCATGGCCGGTTGCAAAGCGGGGGTAATCGCCTCATAGATGGCCCGCGGAATTTCTTCCAAATAGCGATCGAGGTCGTGCTCATTTACACCAATTATTTTTCTATCTTTATCCTGAACCCCTATTATGATTTTTCCACCCACATCGTTGGCAAACGCCACAACCGTTTTGTAAAGTTGCTGATAGGTAGTTAACTTCTCTTTAAACTCAAGACAACGGCCTTCGATTTCTGAATAAGTTGCCATCATTTTGCTTCTCTCTTTTATTCTATAAAATTAAAAATAAATAATCCACACCCATTATATCTCAATTTTTGAGAGATTTTGAGAGATTTTTGACAGATTTGAGAGATTTGAGAGATATTTGGAAATTAAGCAAGTATTGAGGCATATAGAAGCAGTTAATTAGACAATCTCTGCCTGTGACGCAACATCATTTGTAACAAGCCGTGATTTGATCGCCATGTCTTCAAAAGCAGGATTACGCCCGACTAATTCACTGAAAGTACCAACATCGACAACCTTCGCATCTTTCATAAAAACTACCCGATCTGCTTCATAAATCGTCGATAGACGATGTGCTATAACAATGATCGTCTTTTTATTTTTAATTTTTTTGATTGTTTCGGTGATCTTGTATTCCGTGCCCACATCTAATGCCGCTGTTGCTTCATCGAGTACAATAACGTCTGCATCAAGATATAGCGCCCGAGCGATACCAACACGCTGTTTCTGGCCTCCCGATAAGTTTTTTCCATTTTCGCCTACCGCAAATGCTATTCCACCATCAAGGGCCATAACATGATCATACAGATCAACATCCTTTAGCACTTCCACAATTCGGCCATCGTCAATTTCGTTATCGGGGACTCCGAAAGCAATGTTTGATCGAATAGACGCATCACTCAGGTATACTGCTTGAGGAACGTAGCAGACATTTTTTTGCCAGTTTTTTGTATTACTCTCTGTGATCAATACATTATCAATGGAAAGATTCCCCTCTGTCGGGGCAATAAGTCCTAGAATTAAATCAATCAAGGTGGTCTTGCCAGCACCTGACTCTCCGACTACACCCATTACCTCTCCACGATTAATGGCCAAGTTGATATCCGCCAGTGCCCTTGATCTGGCCTTAGGGTATCTGTAATTGACTTTTTGTAATTTTATCGTTGAATTAAAGGGGAGGGCGTTGATATTCTTGCGATCCAAATTAAGCAATTTGTAATCTTTTAGTTTTTGAAATTCTGCAAACAATGTCTTCATGCTGTTAAGATTATTGCTCAATCCTTGCAATGCTGCGGTAGTACGATTCATAATAGGAGCAATTCTAAATGCAACGGCCGCGAGAATTCCAAGAGAGGCAACCGATAGACTAGAGTCATGGGAATTTTCAAACAAGACGACAACAGAAATCATCACGATAGAGATAATAATAACAACTTCCGTTATGTGGCTAGGCAGCCTCGCATACAACATTGCGGTAGTATCGTTATCCACGGTCAAATTGTTGATTGTCTCAAAGTTCTTTAAAAAAAAGTTTTCTCTCAATAAAACTTTAGTTTCCTTTAATGAGTGTAGTCCTTGATACACGCTCTTGTTTTGTTCCACCATCAGCTTGTCGCGCTCTCTCCCCAGATCAGCTGTCTTCTTTTTGATGAATTTATTTTGAAGTATCGTTGAGACCACTAAAGTTGAAGCAGTTATTAGTGTGATAGTAAAGTATTTCACATAAAGGATACTGAGCAAAATTAGACCTACAATCATATTAGAAAAGAAGTTAAAACCAGAAAGAACAAATCCGTTCAGGGCCTGGGCCACAATATTGTTCACGTTTCTTATAATTGTTGAGCTGTTGTATCCCAACATGATTTGATACGGAGCGGCCATATAGCCCTCCATTAGCCTTTTTCCTAAATCTATCTTCCAACGCCTAAGCGTTAGATGCTGTGTATGATAATAGAATATTATGTAGATGTTTTTGGCGACGAAAGTAACCGTTATTGCCATTCCGATAATCGCGGCCATGTGATTTCTGTTAGCAATACCAAACGAGTTTAGTGTGCGAATAACTATGTGTGAATCGTCGAATGAGTTAATGTTAATAAGAAACCGCAGGAGAATGTAGAGCAAAAGAAGGCCCATAATCTCTATGGCGCCAGAAAGAATTGCCCCTGCTAAAAGAATTCCAATCTGTTTTTTGTATTGGTATGCATACATCCGATAGAACGAGGTAAGCGCATCTACAATATCTCGCCCCCCCATTAAAAGGCTCATTAGCGATCGAATCTTGGACCTGATACGTTTCGATACTTTCATGCTTGACAGGCCTCCAGTTGTAAATATTCAAACAATGTGCGCACAGTATTGGTCCACGAAAGTTGTGGTCGAAACTTTATTACATTATCTATTTTACGCAAAATTTCGTCATGGCCGTTTGCCAGAAATAACATAAGGTTTGCTAAATCAACCGCATTATCTCCGACGCTCCAACCAAGATTATTGTTTATAATAAAATCGGAAACAGCTGTGCCATCAAAAACGATAACCGGCTTACCGGCACAAAGGTATTCCGGAATTTTAAACGAAAATGCCATGCGAGAATATTCGCGTGCCGGGGGAAGCGGATATATTGTGACATCACAATTGCGGTAAAAATCTATTAATTCGTTTCCAGAAAAATGTACAATCCTCACGTTTTGCGGCAGTTGATATTTTGATTTCACAAGTTCCCACTCCGTTTTGCGTGTACAATAACTCAGAGTGATACTTTTCGGCAACAAAGACATCGCGGAAAATAGTGTGCGGGGGTCATAAAGCGCCCCGCTACCTCCGACATATCCAATTCTAAGGTTGTTATTTGAATAATTTTTAGCAGGACACAATTCAAGATCTGATCCAGGTGGTAGTGGTCTAGAGAAAATTTTGTACTTATTTTGCAAATATTCGGCAAAGGCCCCTGTTGGAACAAATATATGTTTGATAAATTTTTTGAGAAACATAAGCTCTAATCTTCCAAACATCTTCAATAAAATTACTCCGAACCATCCCACGACGCCTTCGTAAATATAACCAAAGTCCCAATGAATATCTCTAAAATAGTAGCCAATTTTTATTCCGCGTCTGGCACAAAACAGCAAGAAGAACAAATCAAAAAAACAAGGGAAAGGAAAAGCAATACCTACCAATCTAATTATTGATAGTGTCACAGGAGACGACTTATTTTCAAAATAGATGAAATCAACTTTGAGCCCCAGGTTTATATTTTTTTTAATTTCCCGAACTTTCAATTTCCGTTCTTTAGAATTACCAGCGACAACATAGACATTCTCACACGCTTTTTGTAATTCAAGGATCATCTTATGTGGACGAATTCCACTACCTGAGGGCCTGGGGCAAAGTTCTGCGGGATGATAAAATATCGCTTTCACGGCCGTCCGTGGTTTTTTACGACGTTGGTATAGATGTCAATGATCCGCGGGACAACCGCCTCCTCCGAAAAATCATTAAAGGCAAGCTCCCGAATCTCCTTGGAAACAAATTTTCCATAATTATTTTTAGCGTCAACCATCGTTTTAGCGATACTATCTATGGATGAATCACATAGATGGCCATATTGCTCTCGCGTCACAATATCTTCTGGCCCACCACTTTTCGTAGCAATGACCGGCACGCCTGACGCCAATGCTTCAATTAGTGTCACGCCAAAGGTTTCAAAATCACTGGTAGAAACTAAAACATGTGAGGTTGCGATGTTAGTTGCTACTTCAGATCGTCCCATCCCCCCCAGAAAAGTTATATTCGCTCCGCAATCAGTTGCCATTTTTTTCAAATCATCCATCAAATATCCATCTCCGATAATACGCAATTCCACAGAAGGATCATTCTTAAATGCTTTGTTAAATGCTGCAATTAATAGATCGTATCGTTTTATTTTATTAAAATACCCAACAGCGAGAAAGGAAAAATTTTTTTCCTTTCTCGCTGTTGGGGTAAATTTATTAAAATCTATACAATTTGGAATGACCGTTGATCGAACTCCGCACCGATCCATTAACAGTCGCTGCAGCGCTGTAGATACCGAAATAACTGCACTGGGGGCGGAGTAGATGTTCCTAATCCAATCCCTTCGTTGATCCACTCTGGCATCTGCAAATCCGCTCCAATGCTCCGTGACGACGTAAGGTATCTTATAACGCCGAGCAATTGTTATCGGAACGTCGGAAGGGTAAACACTATGCACGTGTAAAAGATCAGGCGGCCCATTAACTGCAACATACTTTTCAAATAGTTTAAGCCAGGCCCAGCGATTCCTTGTGGCATTAACGAATGACACAATCTTATTTATTGTGGAGATAATGGAGCCGATTATGGCAATACGCGTGCCGCGCAATGTCGGGATTTGTAAGGTCTCACCAAGGCAAGTATATATTCCATCGTCCTCGAAGCACATCTGCTTCAACCTAGGTATCTTTCTGAATTTTGCGATGTAGCTTAGTAGGGCCATACTGTTGTGAATAACTCCAATCTTAAACCCGTGGGCACTTATCGCTTTTGCCTGCTCTCGAACAAACGAACCACTATTCTCCCCGTAAGTGTTTTTATACCAAGAGGGTAAAATTAGAATGTGCCGGGCGCTATTTTTGCCGTTTTCTGACATGCTATACTCTTAATTATTAATAATTGGATGCGTGGGTTTTAAGCCTTTTTTAATTATGCGTCAACTGCTGTTTCAATTGAAAAAAAATCTTGCTCTCCCACTTTAGACAATATATGCTTCAAAAATAATCTTAAAAATGGTTTATGCCAAGCGCTGTCAAAGGGGATCGTTATCATAATTCCTTTTAAATCTAGTTTCAAAGCGAAGCCCTCAAGTAGGATTAACTTGAAATGAGAAGGATCATCAGGAATTCACTAAAATTGGCTCGGCGATCCTCACTACTATATCGCCATCTATGCAAGGCCTACATTCTTTTGTTTTCCAGAAACATTAAGATCATCGAGTTTCTTTTCTCAGAATTAAAATGTACTTCAAATGAAGATGTGCTTCATGAGGCATTTAATCTATGGATGAGTTTGTGTGTAAAAAATAATTCTGCCATAGTCTTGTCATATAGGGTGGCATCATCTTTCAATGATGCTAGCCGAATCGAAAAAACTTACAAGCATATTTTGCAAAATACCCCCCCCCAAGAGGCCCTTATCGTGGAAAAGCGCACCATCGATGCGCATAACGTCTGTAGAACAATTAGTAATGAGTTTTTATTTATAATTTTAAAAGAATCACCTTTTTTTTCTTCTGTAATAACGGCCACTATATATCTGATTGAGGTTAGATTTTTAGACGAGTTGCGGATTAAGTCGATAGAGGATCGCAGAAGACATGATATTGCCTCCATCGTCTACAGCTTTTTCAAGGAATCCGACGATGCCATCGACCCATCGATACTACTTAAAAATGCCTGGAAAAACTCTTCTCCAAGGGATAGTGTCATAACAAAAGCCGAAGAATATGAACTAGCAAAAGATCTCGGCAAGAATTTAATTATCCTGTTGCAAAAAATTAAGCCAACTAGAAATTTTAAGAAACTTAACAGCATATTTGATTTTTTTGTTTCTTATAACCTCAAAAAGGAAGCTCATTTGCTTTATCAGTATCTCTACCTATCCTCGCCCGAGCAACCTCTTCAACCTCAGGCCCTACGCTATAAAATACTACTTGAATCAATTCACTCTAAATTTAAATCGTTCGCGAAGGAAGTTCATTTTGCCGATTACAACAAGGGAAAAAAACAAAAACGATTAGTTTTTTTGACCGCTATTTGGAAGCGCTACAAGCTAACCGACTTTGTTCTTAATTATTACAAGAACTTATTTGCCAGAAATACAGATCTCTTTGAATTCCATTTTGTCGTTGTAGGTTCCGAAGGACAAACAACAAAAGATAGCGTTACAAAATTTAATTTCCACTACTGCGAGGCCCCAAACTCCCCCCTTTCTCACAAATGGCAGGCAGGCCTCGATATGGTGAAAAGCTTGGATCCCGATGCCCTGTTGATCGTCGGTTCAGACGATTTAATAAATGATGCCCTAATTAGAGACTACTACAACAAATTGAATGATGGTCACTTGATTTACGGACTCAAGGATATCGTAGTGTTTAGTACTGATGATTTGATCATCTGGAACGGATATGACTACTTCGATGTGCCAGTAAGATTTCTGGAGGCCGCTGGAGCTGGCAAGCTCATCGCCAAACCAATTTTAAAAATACTAAATTATAACTTTTGGGGTGATGATAAAAGAAACAAAGGGCTAGACAGATTACTTTCTGAAAAACTAGAACGCATCGGACTTCTTCCGACTTGTCCCGATCTGGCTTCAAAAATTAATCTTTTTGGAGACGAATTTTATTACGGCCAGGTCACCTGGTCTAATCACGAAAATAAAACATATTTAGTCGACGCCAAAGTTCCAAACGAAAACATCACCTCAATGGGTGCATTTTACCGAAGTAATATTCAAAAAAATATTTCATCTCATTTGAATTTCCTAGCACAGTATTACGACAAGGATGTGGTTCAAAACCTAAGCCTGATCATTAGAGGAACACATGAAGAACAACGTCGACCATAATCTATTGTACATGCGCCAATTTTTCATCGCAAAAACGAATGAATTTCTAAATTGAAATAGCGTAAAACTAAGAGACGGAAAGCAAGTTTTTGCTCACGAATACTTTTCACCATTTAACAGTCGGTTGATTTATAGAACCATACTGTGGAAGTTCCATTCATTTTTAGATATCCCCAACCAAGAGACCTTTCAGCGTCTATTGATAAACAACCTGTGGTCAGAGTCAAACACCGTTGTAATCAATCCTCACAAAATCGGAACTCTACATAAAAGTATGAAAGTTAAAGCACCAGTAAAAGTGCTCCGCAACAAGCTTGTACATGTTAAATCTTTAATCAACCGGTACATGCACCAATTATTTCGTTAGAACATTGATCAAGTACTCTGACGCAGATCCCTTGCAACTTTTTTTGCTCGTTCGGCCCAAGTGTGACAATTAGAGGTTGCAACAATATGCTGTTTTATTTTGTAGATCTCTTCACCATTCTTCAAAAGTCTTTCTAATAGCTCCTGTAAAGACGTTGCACTATAATCTATAGTCCAACCGATCCCATTTTCTTGAACAATATTGCCAACCAGGGTGTCCTTACTAGCAATGACTGGTTTACAAAAACCAAGGTATTCAAACAGTTTAAATGGAACCATAAATTTTCTATATTCATGAGGCCTCATGAATAATAACGTTATATCCGTTTCAGCAAATACTGGGGTTAATTCTTCAGGTTTTTTATGAAGAATTTTGACATTGCCTGGCAACTCCCCATACTCATGCTTAACACGATCCCAATCCTTTTTGCGAAGGCAAAACAGTAGCTTAATTTGTGGTATTTTTGAAACGCCCTTTATTAATTCATGCATTTGGTAGTATTTCCCAATCCCTCCTATATATGAGAGCGTCAAGGAGTTTTTTGGGCGATATTCTTCTTCGAGACGAACGCCATCGTGCCCAGGAGGAAGCGAATCAATCATGGCCTTATTGATAATCGGAATGTAGCCTGCCATTTCAACGGACGGGAAATACATTTTTGTTAAAAATTTATTATATTGACGAAGATCATGTCTATATAGGAGCCGAAAAACAAATGCCTTTATTTTTGATCTCCAAGTAGTATAGGTCTCAAATAACCAATAAGCATCTCGGTAAAACAGACCAATTGGTATGTTGTTTTTTTTGCAAAGTCTAAAAAGATAAAAATCCAAGAAAAGTGCAAGTGGAAAAATATTATTACACAAAAGAGTTGGTGCTATGGAGCTTTCGGAATACAAAAACTCATATTTCGTTCCATTTTTTATTTTTTCTGAAATTTCACGAACTGCCTGTCTGCGCACAGACCTTGTACCGATAACTGTCTCAACCTCATATCCGAGATCCCGAAAAGCCTGTAACATTTTACGAGGTCTAATTCCACTTGCAGAAAGTGCATGCTTATCGAATGGGCGCGAAAGATGAAAAATCATTTTCATAAAGGTTTCCATTGTGTAAGAGGGGAACCATCTCTCACTACCTCAAAAACCTGGTTGCCACTGCCACGATAATAGGTCTTATCCTCAACCTTAGTTTTCAACAGATCCTCATCCCCGGAGAGATTATAAAATAGATATCGAAAAACATTAACATTGGAAATTACTTTCAAATCCTGTGTAAACGAACGAGCTCCTTTCGGCCACCTGATGGCCAAAAATGCTCCAAAAAAATCCACTGTCAAAGTGCTAAGCGGAATTTCCTTGTCGGGGCCGATTGATCTATTCTCTGGCGTCAATCCTCGATAGCGATAGGCTCCATGATCTCCCATCAGAATAATTACAGCATCGCTGTCAACCTTAAGTATATAATCAACCAGATCACTAGCCTCATCGGATGCCCGCTTATATATACCTTTGTACTCGTCAATCCAATAATCGAGATATTTCCAGGCGTGGGCCCAATATTCCTTATCAATAAGTCCAAGTTTTTGTAATTGAGGCGCTTGCTTTACCCTATTTGGTGAGTGCAAAGCTCCTATCTTTATGAAGTTTAAATGAGAGTTTTTTTCCTGACTAGACTCCTTGATTTTTCTTTTTACCTTTTCAATATATTCCGAGTTCTTGAAAGTGCTTTGAGTGCTACCGGCCGTAATCAGAAAATATGCCTTACACAAAAGGCCTTTTTTGAACAAAATGACTGGAGTAGTAGCGCAATTATTTTCAGTAAAAGTATAATCGATGAGATCGTTTATCTTACTGTGCACCAAGTCTCCATCTTTAAGAAGGTATTGAATGGCATAGCCGTTTTTTTTAAAAATAGTAAGTACCGGGTTGTAGTCATTGCCGGTAATAATCTTGCGAGCGAACGCATGGTCGGCCAGTCCTGTAACCGCCTTATAGTAGTGGTGATCCATTAAATAGGTACCTAAAAGACTCGTAAGCGTCATGTTGTAATTAGAATAAGTATTATCGTAAACAACAAAGTCCTTAGACTTAAGGCCGCTTTCAAAAGCAGCGTTATTGTAATCATATATGAGCTTCATCGCTCGCCCCGAATGGAATGATTCTAGAAGAATAAAGTAAACATTGGGCCAGGCCTTAAATTTAACTTTATTGTAAGTATCAATTTTCGCCAGCGAAATTTTGACACTATCAAATTCTTTTCCCAAGGTGTAGGCCCTCGTGCCCAACTGGAAGAAGGCCGATCCAATCATGGCCAGCAAAACGATGTTCAACAGCTTAAAATTGACAAAATATACCAATGAAAGAGTTAACGCGGTGACCACAAAGTACATTATTACTTGAAATAAAACATTGGGCATCGAGTAAACCACATTCACGCGCAGAAGATAAAAAATAATCATCACCGATAATGTTGCAATAAAAAAATCCATTTTCCGCGAATCGAGAATTCTCTGTGACTTCCACGTTAAGCGATAAGCAACAGCTATGATCATCCCTCCCACGACACCAAAAATCAAAAACGTAAAAACAAAAGCACCGAGTATATCAACGAGTGCAAACATATTATAATTGATTTGGAAAACACTTATAATCGAATAGGTGATAGCGAGAAGAAAAAACAATATTGGCCTTTCAAAATACGATCTAGGTTTATTCAGCATAGAATTAGTTTTTAGCAACCTCTAGAAAGTTTTTCACGACATAGTTGATTTGCTCTTCCGTTAATTCCGGAAACATGGGTAGACTCATTATCCTTGATGTCGCTCGTTCTGCCACAGGAAATTCACCGACCTTAAATTTCATATCTTGCAACGCTGGTTGCAGGTGCATTGGGACTGGGTAATGAATCAGTGACTCAACGTCTTTATCTTTTAAATACTCCATAACCTGCGCCCTATTTGAGACCTCGACAAGATATATGTGGTAAACGCACTTCGCTCCACTTGTTACTTCAATGACCTTAAAGCCATTTTTTTTCAATAGTCTATCGTATATTTGTGCATTATTAATCCGCTTCTTAGTCCACTCGCCAATATACTTTAACTTTGTATTTAAAACGGCCCCCTGCAGGCCATCCATTCTAAAATTACCCGCAAAAAAAGCATGCTCATACTTACCAAGACGGCCATGATTCACATGCTGAGAGACAGCATCTCGAAGCGAAGAATCTTTACATAAAACCAATCCTGCATCTCCATAGGCACCAAGGTTTTTCCCTGGGTAAAAACTAAACGTTGCGCCACTTCCGAAAGTTCCTACCGCCTGATTTTCAAAAGTGGCCATATGTGCCTGGGCACAATCTTCAATGACCATCAAATCGTGCTTTTTCGCAAGTTTTACAACCTTCCTCATCTCCACTGGATTTCCATAAAGATGTACCGGAATAATCGCCTTGGTTCTGGAAGAAATTTTAGAAGCTGCCTCGTCTACATTCATTGCATACGTATCTGCCAAGCAATCAACCAAGACAATTTTTGCCCCCACTTCATGGATAGCTTCAAGCGTGGCAAAAAAAGTATTCGTTACGGTTATAACTTCATCCCCTGGGCCAACACCAAGCGCTCGCAGCAAAACCGTAATAGCAGATGTACCATTAGCGCAGCCAACCGCATGTTCCCCACCATGCACTTTGGTAAAATTAAGACAAAACTCGTCGACGAATTTACCTTGAATAAAGTTTTTTGTTTCAATAACCCTAGCAATCGACTGATCGATATCATCTTTGATTGAACGATACTGCGCATCAAGATCAAGAAAAGGAATTTTCATACAACATTCGCCTTTATAAATTGATTAATATGGAAGATTTTGAATGGTTTTTATTTTTCTCGCAGGATTTCCAGCAACAACATCATTACTTTCAACATTTTTGGTAACAACACTCCCTGCCCCAACAAGCGCATTCTTGCCGATAACGACTCCAGGCAAAAGCGTTGTGTTTGCACCTATTTTGGCACCCTCTTCAACTAGTGGCCCAAACAATTCATGCTTGGCATTCGGGGAAAGTGGATAGCGGGCATTTGTCAAAACGACATTCGGTCCAAGCCAACAACCATTTTTTAGCTTTGAATATTCAGGCACAAACGCCTGGGTATGTATTCTCACATTATCTTCAATTTCTACATGATGCTCAACAACAGTCAGGGTTCCAATGCTTACATTATTCCCAATATTATTCTCTTCTCTAATGTTTGCTTTGTTACCTGTTTGAAAATTATTTCCAATTTTATTTCCCGCATAGATCACGGTATGTGAACGAATGGTTGAATTATCTCCGATAATTGTTTCTAATTCACCATCAACCTTTCCCCGTGGAGGAATTCCTATTATACAGTAGTCCTCGATAACAACATTCTTTCCTAATTTAACATTGGAGTAGATCTTAGCATTGTCTGCAATAGAATTATTCATTTACCTAATCTCTTAAGCCCGAGTCTGCATTTCTCTGGCATAAAGTTAATTGTGACTTCGCGACCGGTTTCAATCGACTCGTAGATAGCTGAAACAAGTTCGAGGGATTTTCGTCCACCTAATCCATCTACCAAGGCGGCCTTATTTTCTAAAATTGAATGAACTACGTTGTTGAGGTATTCTGTGTGGCCAAAGCCATATACATCAGGGGGATTTTGTTTGAAATGAGTAAGAACGCCTTCATCACCCTTTTGATTGTCTACAAAATTCCAAACCTTCATCTCATTAACCGCAAAGCCACCAATTTCGACCGTCCCTTTTTCTCCTAAAATTGAAATGGAACCCTCGAGGTCTTTTGGCCTGGTTGCTGTTGTCGCTTCGATGATTCCCAACGCACCACTTTTAAATTTTAATACTACCACCGCAGTGTCCTCTGCCTCGATATTAACTAGACGTGTTGCTGATTTTGCGAAAACACTTTCGACATCCCCCATCATCCACTGCAATAGATCCACGTGATGGATGGCCTGATTAGAAAGAACTCCTCCATCATGCTCCCATTTACCTCTCCAAGGGTCTTGGTCATAATAGGCCTGATCTCTACTCCAACGAACCCTAACCGTCCCCATAACCATTTTCCCAAAACGATTTTCTAAAAGAGCTTCTCTCAATTTTACGACTGGTAAATTAAAACGATTTTGTTTTACAACAAACAACCTAATTCCAAAGCGATCACAAGCTTCAATCATCTTATCAGCATCAGAGAGTGTTAGCGCCATTGGCTTTTCAACAACTATATGCTTTCCGTAGAACGCAAGATCAACGGCATGTTGAGCATGATCACCACTGGGAGTAAGGATATTAACAACGTCAATCTTATCCTTCATCTTGCGCATCATGTCATGCATATCCAAAAACCATGGAACCTTATATTTTTCACCAAACGCCTTTGCCCTTTCTTCCTTAATGTCGCATACCGCCACCAGCTTCGCGTTTAAAATTTTTCCACTTGCCAAATTTCCAGCATGCCTGGGGGCAATTCTTCCACATCCAACTAATGCAAAATTTAACATACAAACATCCTCTTTCTTCGAAGAACAGTATCGATGTAATGATGACGAAAACTACAAAACAATAACTTTTAGCATTTAACAGTCTTTTTTGTGATTGTAAAGAACTTATGCCGCCACAAATCACAAGCAAATACTCACTATTTCCAGTAGCTGATTGGAATGGAAATTGTGAACAACAAAACGCAGTCTTTAGTTGCGGTAGTTATCAGATAAACATCAGAATCTTTTGCGTTGTCACGAGGAGTGCATAATCCGGTCTCATACATTAATCTTTTGTCGGCAGTTATTATATAATCAACATTTTTTTCTTTTTTCCCAAAAACAAACTCTCTGCCGACACTTTCCTTGTGTGCGTAGAAAATTTTAAACAGTTTTCGCACCACCGCATCACCGGTTTCAAGCTTATATCCCCTAAAAATTTGCACCCAAATTTTCCCTTCCAATTTGCTCTCTTGAAGATAATTTGCCAGATAATGAAATAGTCCAAATCGCTCCTTTAAAAATATTGCTCGCTCGATTCCCGCGGTAGACTGCTTCACAATAAGCGACGAGATTAGTATTGCAATTACAAATCCAGCAACTCTCCATTTAGTTTTAACTAAATCTTCCCTTATCAAAAGAAAGATCACAATCAGAGCAATTATCAAAATGCTTGCCCCCCCAATTAAGGCCTGAGCGGTTGATAGCTTAATTCCACTACTTCTCTCCAGCGAAAATATTGTTATGATTAGAAGAGAGCTAACCAACAAGATAATTGATAACGGAATAGACCGCTTCATTGAAGTCCATTTTTCTTGCTCTAGGTAAAGCGAAAAACACCCAGCAAACGCAATAATTCCAAACACGTGAGCGTCTAGTGAATAATTAGGAATTAGTGGCCCTCCTCGTCTAGTCACGATGTATATCATCAGTAGCCCTGCGGCCTGAATCAGGGCCGCAAGTCCAAACACAAACACTTTTTTAAATCGCTTTAGAAAAACTGCGGCAACTGCGCCCACAAAAGATAATAGTACCACCACAACAGATAAATATTTATAAAACGCTGGAACTCCACCATGGGCCCGCCCCACAACCTGCTTAGTTACCATTCCCGCACTAAAATATAGATTGTATAATTTTGCCCAAACGTCAAATCCATCCCAAAAACCCAACGAAACAATAATCACCGCAGTGCCCAAGACAATTCCAATAAATATTTGAAAAAGACGTCTAATTTTTACATCCTTTGGAGAACCATCATAGATGGCCAGAAAACAGATTAAAGGTAAAAAAGTGTACGCCTGAACTTTCGAAATGATGGCAAAAGCAAACCCAAATCCCGCAACGAAAAATTTACGCGACTCAGAAACAGAGTCCATCAGCACCAACGTGGAAATCAAAACTAAAGTCATCATAGCACTTGGATAGGTGTAGGTTGCTTGCATCAATATCCACTTTGACAGAATAAACAAAAACGCAAACATGGAAGCTGCCAACAGGTTGACCTTTTTTCCCAACCACCAAAATCCAATACTTAAAATCAAGCTAGTTGTCGTAAGTGTTGCAATTCCACCAATTTTTTCTGCGCCCACTGGTAAAATAGAAAACGCCCGAAGCCACAACCAAAGCAAAATTCGGTCAAAATATGGAAAACCGTCGGCCGGAAATAGGGCCGGTTCCATATACATCAGTGGATCTGAAGGTGCGGTTAAAACAAATAGCCATTTGTAACAGATTGCAAAATAAAGTACGAAGAGACCTAGCGTTAAACTCCATAATAATTTGGCGTCATTTCTCTTAAACTTCACAACTTCACCTCATCTTTTTTTGGCAAGAAACATCGTCCACGGAATCGGAAATATTCTTTTTTGAATGTCAAAATTTAGTTGCGTCACAAACTTTCCAAATCCCCACGGAGACCAGGCATTAATATGTCCGGGCGTGTTGCCAAATGCTCGCCAATACTTACCTCTGGCCATATTTAAGAGATGCCACAATGGTTCATTGGGGACACTTAGCAGCGCGTATTTTCTGCCAACTCGATGGATCTCTTTAAGCGCCACATGGGGGCCAGGAATATGCTCTAAAACCTCAGAGCATACGACCAGATCAAAAGCGTTATCTGAAAATGGCAAATGACAACCATCGGCCTCCATCACTTGCACATTTTTAAATTGTGCTAAATTATTTTTTCTAGTTTCAAATTCTGTTTTGGAAATATCAGATGAGATAATTTGGGCCTCGCTATATTTGCGGGCAAGAAGCATCGAGATGTACCCCTCTCCGGCACCAACCTCTAAGATATTGTGAATTTCTTCATCCCCCAGTTCGTCGAGGAAGCGATTAAATGTTGCGACAAAATTACCAACTATCAGTTTCGTTATCGGATTTTTTGAGTTGTATTTTACATCAACATTACTACCTGGACGACTTGCCTGAAAATTCATCTCCTTTGCATCAATCATAAAAAACGCCTCATCTATAGACAAAATATTTATTGGTAAAAAAGCGAAGTGGAAAAAGTACAGCAGTTGTTAAAATGGTAGCGAGAAGATAGTGTAATTTTAAATAAGTAAGAAGAGCAAAAAGAACATTAGCAAGAGGAAAAAACACTGCTAAATATATCAAATATTTCATTGCTTTTTTCCAATCATGCTCTTTAAAAAAAAGATAGCGTAAATTAAATATGTACGCTGCAACATATACTATTGTATAATCTAAAAAAAATGCCAAGCGAGCATTCATCCCAAGCAGATCGACGAAAATATACATTAACACTAAAACGGCCACGTTCATCAAGGCACTGATTAGAACATATCGAATAACTTGTCCACTAGTCTCGCCCATTTCTAATTTCATCATTGCGATTTCTTCAGACGTTTTTTTAAAAAAAATAATACCTTTTCTTGATTTGAACGAATTCTATCTAGCATATCAACAACAATTCCCAAGATAATAAAAGTTGTTCCAAAAAAAGCAAAGAAGGTTCCAGAAAAGGCCGCCCAAAAATTCCCCGAAAATCTCCCCGCCAAGTAGGAGTTTATGAAAAAAATTGTGAAAAGAACTACGCTAACAGCAAATAACGAAAAACCAATACTCCAAAAAAAACGCAGTGGCCGATAATCTCTATAAGCACGAAAAATTATCATAGAAGTCTTCAACGCATATTTAACAATGCTGGAGGCCATTTTACTTTTACGGCCAGGGAAATAGACCACTTTTACCGGCACTTCGACAATTCGAAGATCCTTAAACGAGAGATCTAAGAAGACTTCTTGGGTGTAAGTGAATTGTTCATGTAAGTTAAGACTTAGGATCGCCTTTTCAGAATACGCCCGAAAACCGCAAGAGACGTCAAAAAATTTTTTTCCGGTAAGTGTGCTGATGAGCCATGACATTTGTTGGTTGCCCCACCACTTAACGGACGGGATATTCTCTGGCCGAAGCGAGCTATCCATAAATCTTGAGGCAGTAACAAAATCGGCCTTGTTCGTTAGCAAAGGCAAAAGTAATTTTTCAATATCGGATGCCAAAAACTGGCCATCTCCATCCATCGTAACAAGATAATTTGCATTTAATTCGAGACATTGATTAATGGCCGTTTGAAAGGCGCGGCCCAATCCTCGATTGAAACCATGCTCCACAACTTCTGCGCCGCAACTTTTAGCAATTTGGACAGTTTTGTCGGATGATCCATCATCAATTAAAAGGTGAATGATTTCATCAATTCCGCCAAGCTGTTTTGGTAGCGTCTCTAAAACAGAAGCAATTTTGGCCTCTTCGTTGTAACAGGGAATAGCTATAACTAATTTAGTCATCACAATCTTCTCTTAAGTTAATTTCTAAAAACTCTGAAGATTACTTGGCCTCTTGTTAAAGGTCAACTAAAAACCATTGGATTTAGAACTTTCAACGATCTGCTAAATAATCCGCAATTTTTATCGCGGCATCACCATTTCCGTATAGTGCAGACGATCTATTAAACTTGGCATTTTTGATTTTATGGAAAACATCCAGTGCTAATTTCACGTCCGTACCAACGATCCAATTATATTGGTTGTTAACCAATTCAATCCACTCCGTTTGATCCCTAAGTGTTATGCAATATTTATCGAAAAAGTATGCCTCCTTTTGTACGCCACCACTATCTGTAAGGATCAGCCTAGCGTTTTTCAGAAGCTCTAACATATCAAAATATCCAACCGGATCAACTACATCAAAATCAATTTTGAAGTCCTGACTTGCCAGTATTTTTCTAGTGCGAGGATGCAGCGGTAAAACAACCATCATCTCCTTTGCAATTTCATTAAGAATTTGAATTATATTTTTTAATCTCTCTAAATCATCTGTATTTTCTGCTCTATGAATAGTTGCTAGAACAAAACTACCTTCTGCCAATTTTTTCCTATTCATTATTCCATCTGGCCCGCCAGTTTTCTGGGAATAATATAACGCAGCATCGTACATAACATCCCCAACCTGGGCAATATTGCATTTGAAATTGTCAAAACCCTCTTTGCGTAAATTATCCACGGCCGTTTGGGTTGGACAAAAAAGAATATCACTAATTCTGTCGGTAACTATGCGATTAATTTCTTCCGGCATTTTCATGTTAAAACTTCTAAGGCCCGCTTCTATGTGAACAAGTTTCAAATTATTTTTTCTTGCAGCAAGCGCACCGGCAAGAGTTGTATTTGTATCACCGTACACTAAAACGTAGTCAGGCAACTCTTTTAATAAAATATCTTCAAGTTTTTCCATCATTCGTCCAGTCATTGCTCCATGGCCAAGCGAATCAATTCGAAGATTATAGGATGGAGCGGGAATCTCCATCTCTCTGAAAAAGACATCAGACATTTGAGCATCAAAGTGCTGCCCGGTATGCACTATTATTTCTCGCAGATTACTCTTTTGGGCAAACGCGCGACTGACAACGGCCGCTTTGATAAACTGTGGCCTTGCTCCAATAATCGTCATAATTTTCTGATCCACGTCTACTCCACATCCCTATTGCGCAGTTAATATCTGCGAAGAAACAATCATATAGTGTTTATTACTATATACTGGGTGCAAATTCCCAACAATATCCTTCCGCTGGTATTTTTTATTGAAAACAAAGAAGTCAACTCCTTCTTGTCTAGCGAATTCTTTCAAATCCGATGCCGTCATTGAATAATAAACGCTTCGAATTATTTTTTTGTATTTACCAAACATCGGTCCAATCGAATTATTGATTTCTTCTTGCGAAATAGCATCAATATTCACCCCAAACAATAAGGATCGTCTTTTCCCCTCAACGTATCTAGCTAGGTTGGCATCGTAAGCAAGTCCAACAAAACCCCAGTCGCGAAATGTTCCATATGAACTACGTGCGGAAAAATCCCGCCACGCATAAGCATGTGACGGATCCACAACAAAAAGCGCATTAAATGGCGTGTTTGCTTTTGCCCACAATTGCGCATCCATATACGACGTGGCCAATTCAATATCAACTTTTTTGTGTGCCTTCTCAACGATTGAATATCCTACCCTCCCCCATACGCCTAAAACTAATATTGCAAAAAATAATTTTCTATATTGGTTGTTACTGAAATAAATCAAAGCACAACCCAACATAGCAAAGGGAAAAACAAAATACTCAGCAACCTTGGCAACGGTTACATTTGACACACCGGCCTGATTAAAATAAAAAAATAATGCCAAAACAGTGACGAATAAAAAATTGTTTTTTAACGATAACACCTTCTCTGTTTTGCTGTACTTGTCGTGCAAAATAAAAAGTACTTCAGTCAAAAACAGTAGTACAATCTTGCCTAAAAAAGTCAGCGGCAGGCCTTTTAGAGCACCACCCGCATCAAAATACAGCAGTAACATAACAACGGCCCAGGCCAATATTCTCTTCGTATCTATGGTGCTTGAGAATATTATCCGCGAAATATAAACCAAGTAAAAGATAATTGCGAAAAAAGTTAAGTACGAAGAGGAGCGATGAGGCGCAATTTTTATCACTAATGGTATTGGAAAAACATCCGAGCTTACTATACTAATAAAAACTAGAGGTATTATAGAAACCATTCCGTAAAGAATCTTGCTATTCTTTGAAATCGACCAGTCGTGATGTCGAAAAGTCATAACAAACAGACCTACGGCTAAACCAAACAAAAGAATATGTTCGTTCAGTCGAGTAAAAATTTTCATCGTTATTGGATACCAATGATAACAAAAAATCCTTGTCATCTTCACCCAGTCATCAACATTCATTTGCTCCGTACTTAGTGTTGATAACGAAACAGTGATATTTTGAATGGTATGCCAAATAGCAACAAGCAGTAAAAGAACTACCCCACTAAAAAAAAACCTATCTTTAAAAATTAGCTTTAGATTCACTAAATACCAGGCCCCAACGAATACAGATGTCAGCAGCCCCATGGTTATGTGGCACACCGTCACAGCTGCCAGAGATGCAAACATTGATAAATATCTGTGCTGGAAAGAAAATTTTATCGCTAAAAAGGCAAATGCATATGCCCATCCATAGTAGAGCGGAAAATCCAAAAAACTACCTAGTCCAGTACCAAAGCGTGCAAGGTCGACACCGGCAATAGGCTGAGTTAACAAAACGGGAAGAATTATGAGTAAAATTGCTTGTTTGTTATCGTAAAGAACCTCCAAAAGTTTTGCCAATGAGAAAATAAAAACACTCGACTGAGCAAGCATAAAAGCAAAAGTAAAATTCTCTGGCGGAATTTTAAATAATTTCCACACCCAGTAATAACTTTTCATCACAATAGAACGGTCGTAATGCCCGGCCATCAAAGTTCCAAGAAAATCACGCTCAAAATTTTGTGGAAACAACTTCTGATTGACATAGTCGCTTGGGCCAAATCCCTTGTAGGCACTTACTAAATCATAGTTTTGGTAACTAAAAATCGTAATGACTATCGCGACAATCACTAAACATGAGTAATAAAAAACAGACGATATATGGTCAGTTTCTGCAACGCTAACTGCCTTTATGGTGACCTCGCAATGTTTTAGAATTCAGGCAAAGTTACAACTAAAACGTATATTAAGTTTTGTCAAACTCAATCAGATACTTGTGATCGAGAGCAAATTTTGATTACTCAACAAACACGTTGACATTTATCCATCTATGCTTTATCTAAAAATAAAAAACATACACCCTATTTCCTTTACTGGGAATCAACCATGCAAAAAATTGAGGACGTGCGAACGTTCTGGGATACAAATCCATTATTTACCGGTGAGTCTAAATACAAACAGGGTTCTGTTGAGTTTTTTGAAGAGCATCGCGCAATATGTATAGATGACTGCTTTGCAGGAAAGATGAACACCAAATTATTCCCTAATATTCGGGTAAAAGAACCAAAGATACTCGATCTCGGATGTGGAATTGGTTTTTGGTTGATTGAAATAGCACGCAAATATGAGAGCGCGACACTTTTTGCTGGAGACCTCTCAAGTAATTCATTAGAAATAGCACAAAAACGGTGTAACCTTTTTAAAGTTTATGCTAACTTCTCAGTTCAAAATGCGGAGTCTATGACTTACAACAATCACTCTTTTGACCATATTAACTGTCAAGGAGTTGTCCACCACACCCCCAATACCGAAATGGCGCTAGCGGAAATTGCGCGAGTTTTAAAACCTGGCGGAACAGCATCCATAAGCGTTTATTATAAAAATTTTTTCTTACGAAATTGGAATATTTTTTTTAAAATATTCACGATCCTGCATAAGTTTGGTTTTGGACTCAACGGCCGTGGCAGAGAAAATATCTATGCAATCAGCAACAGTGATGAAATAGTTCGATTATATGATGGTGCAAAAAACCCGATAGGAAAGAGTTATACAAAAAAAGAATTCTTAGCAATGCTTACGCCATATTTTGAAATTATAGATGTTTTCTATCACTTTTTTCCGGCCAGATCATTTCCAATTAAAATCCCTAACAAGCTACATCGGATACTTGAGTTACTATTTCCTTTTATGATCTACGTTTCTGTTAAGAAACTTTATCGGAATTAAGAAAAGAATGTTCATACAAAACAATTTTTTTTCCAAAAAAAGCAATCTCTTCTATTTCAGAAAATCCAAGCTTTGTCATATATTTCCTCATGGGAATATTTATTGAATCACAATGTAAACAACACCCTGGATATCCTAGTCGCCGAAATTCATTCATGACGGCCACTATAACAGAGTTCATCCCCTCACGCCCTATCGCGGTTTTTTTAAATTCATTTTTAAGCGCCAACGCACCCAAATGATGTTTTCCAAATTTTGCATTTTTGACCTTTCTCTCCTCCTTAAATATATTACATATATCACCGAGAGTAACTCTTCTGCCCAATATTCCACCAACAACCAGCGCACCAATTAACAATAGATTTTCTCGCGAAAAAGATTTGCCAAATTTTTGATAATCAGAGAAGCCAGTAGCATAACTAACAATTGATCCATCTTGTTCGTATACAAAAACAAATGCATCGTCAGATTTCATGATCTGGGTATAAAAGGCATTAATAAATTTTTTGCCCAGTTTAACCGACAATTCATGCTTGGCCCATGACGTTGCATGTATTTCCACCACCTGGGCGATATCGGCCATTGTCATTTTTCTAAGCATACTTATCGTTCCAGGCTAGAAATAAATTTTAAGACGCCAGCATTTACATCATCATGCAACACCATCGGGATATTGATAACATTCTCCCTAAAAAATCCTACGTTGCTGATACCATTTTTTGTAAAGAATTTGCACCTCTTATAAACGGCCATCTTTTCACACGAATAATCGATAATCGTTCCTAGTTGAATGCCTTCCCCTAAAGCACGTGCAAGTACATTCGCCCTATCGTTTACTAAAACTGGGTAGTGAGAGTATGTTTTACCAGAAATGCTGGCCACTCCCAAATAGCGGTCATAGATCTTTCCGAGTTGTTGGCGCTTAGTAATTATCTGATCATATTTGGCCGTTTGAATTAGGCCTATCTCGGCCTCAAAATTGGTCATTTGGTCCAAGTAGTCACCTGGCATATCAATTTTTGTCTCATCAAAATATTTAACAAATCGCTTTAAAAAACCGTGGCGCTCCAAAAAATTAACAAATGAATATATAAATGGATTAAATGCTATGTAAATCGCCAGCAAGTATGACCTTCGCATAATAGATTTGGTGATACCAACTTTTTCCAACTCACTATCTCTTAATTTTTTCAATGAAAGATACAGATCTTCTGAATCAGTAGTTATCATTCCTCCAAATACAGAAGTCATTATTTTACTAATATTTAGCCCATATACCGCGGCAACTCCGCCAATGTTCACTCTCATCCCTTTCCATTCGGCCCCAAAGCTATGCGCACAATCTTGAATAATATGAACATGGGGAAATTTTTCTTTAACCTCATTCAGGCGATCCAGATTGACCGGATTGCCAAAAATGGAGGTAGCAATTATAGCACCAGTTTCTTCAGAAATTGCTTGCTCAATCAAATCATAATCCATGTTGTAGTCATCTTTACTTGAATCAACAAAAACAGGAATATTTTTACTGTACGTTATTGCGTGAGGAACCACCACGCAAGTATACGCTGGGCATATAACCTCTTTATCTTTAAGTCCTAATGCACGCAAAAGCATCATCATTCCCGTTCGGCCGTATGGGAAACTAAGGGCATACTTTTGTTTCATCTTTTGCGCAAATGCCTTCTCAAAAGATAAAATAGCAGACGATCTAGCAGGAGTGAAAATTGCCAGAAACTCTCGTGACCCTAAAAAAGGTTTAAACCTAGGTATCATCACTCACCTGCCAATATCCCTGGCTGGCCATGTGAATTGCGTAAAAAGGCCCATTGCCACTAATGTTTTTATAATCACTTTGACAAATGTCTTTTACAAGGGGAACTTCTTGGGCCAAATCAAACTCTCGCATCGCAGTCGATATAACTTTCTGTTGCTTAGTGATTAAAAGTCTAACTAATATTTTTTTTATGAGATTTAAGAAAAATGGAATTCGCATCAACGTTAAATTCAAAAATCGCAAAATTAAAAATTTAATAGGTGATGGCAACATCTGTGAGTGCAAAACAAGATTTATCTTAGTGATAATTTTATCACCATTTATACTTATCTCCACCGCCTGCTCTTGGCCGGTCAAAATTTCACCGTCTGGTCCTTGCCAAAGTGCTCCAAAATCCCCGAGCGCTTTTTTTTCTGTTGCTTTATAATGTTTTCCCCAAGCAGCTCCCTTTCTGGTTGAAAGCCAGAATAAATACTCTGGAGTTGATTTCAAATACAGTCCTGCTTTGGGGAAATATTTTGTCCATGACAAGACGTCACCATCAGAGACCGCTATCGGGCCAAACATTGCTGCGGCCCAGGCATAACTATTAAACATAGGGGCCAAGTTTGGCCCATCCATCGCTACAAGGGTAACTGCCTGAAGCTTGCTAATACTTTCACGCATCTTACCCAATATGTAATTTGCAGCAGGAAGGTGATCTTTTAAAAATTCAAGGCCGGCCGGATAGAAAAACCGAGTATTTCTACTTCCATATATTCCGCCAAAGGATCCATCTGGATGTACACAATAGCGTAAAAACTCTAGCGATTTATTTAAGGCCACTTTTAGATTTTCTGCTGGCCGTAGGCGGTATACGTCTGCAAGATAATAGGTCGCCAGTGTCTGATAGCCTGGGTCGGCACCACCATATTCCGAAAACCACCCCTCGGATGATTGATTATCAAGAATTATCTTAAGTAGCTCTTCTCCACGCCCATCGCAACTTTTTTTCGAATATTTCTCCCAATAAAAAATGGCCGCTACGGCTGTTGCTAGATGGTTAGAAATAACTGCATGAGTTTCATCATTTTTGATAATAAAATTAATTAATGGACTAACAGTTTCTAAAATACTCTTTTGCTCCTCAGCATTAAGCCTACCTCCAAGTAGTTCGTAGGCGGCAAGAAAATCGTAAGCAACCAAAGCGGTCACACAAAAAGATGACTCGTAAGGAAAGGCCTCTTCGAGACTTCCATTGGAACGAGTTATCTTCTTTGTCGCACTAATTGCGGAAAGAATTCTTTGAATTATTTTTTTTTCTGAGAAGGGTAATGGAATTAGTCCGGCATTTACTAGTCGGGCCAATCCGTGAACAGCACCTTGAAAGGTTCCGTTGGGAAAGTCAATTAACTTCCATCCCCAATAAAAACGATCGGCAAGGCCATAGGTTTTGCTTTGAGGAGATTTATCAAATAGTGCCAAAATCCGCGGAAGCACCATTTCAATTTGTTTTTGATATATATTTTCCTTCATGCTCTTTTATACGCTGCTCTATATCTTGACGTGAGTAAAAGTCAAAACCCTCTTTTTTACACCATTCCAAAATTCTCTCGTAGGTTTCACCCCACCCATAACTTCTAGCAAAGGTTCGTTCATGCCAATTTATTGCGACACACCCACCAACCATCGCGACTTTTTGTAGCCAATCACAGGCGATCGCTAACGCTTTCTCTGGAGACAATTTAAGTTCATCAAATAAAACCCCATCCATAAGAAGCATTGGAATTTCCCAAATTACTTTAAGCTTATCTAAAAGAATTGGATATGGCCTTAAGAATCCTCCACGAATTCCTAGAGTTCCGTTCCAACCAAGAGAACTATCAAAGTTGATGCCTGATTCATGCATAGCAATCAGATCTTGATAACTGTTTATATTTAACCAATGTTGCCGATTAAATGTAATCTTCCGACCAAACCTCTGTTCAAGAGTCCTTTTTTCTAACTTAAAATTACCATCATTTTCCAGTGAAAAAAAGGAGCCATGAATCCCCACTTCTGCACGATAATCCATAACAATTTTATAAAAGGCATCTCCCAAAGTGGAATTTAAGTTATAAGAAGGATCGATTAGTTTATGAATAAGATATTTTTTAAATCCGCGTGGAGGACGAGGAGCGGGAATAAAAAGTTGTCCACCTGAATCTTTGAGAAAGTTTTTATCTACTTCCAAATATCTTTTTAGTGAATCTAAAAAATTATCTTTAAAACAATCCAGTGAAAATTTCTTTCGCCCAATGGCCTTTTTAAGCCATAAAATATACGTTGGATTTAGATAATCCACATCATGAGTTAGAAAAATGGCCGGAGTTCTTTTTTTATATTCAAAATTTCCAATTATTTTCCCCAATGAATCTTCCAAATAGGCGGATTGTGCCACTGGTTGTAGCGGGTAGCCATATTTAGAATTTTCAAGATCTTCTCTCCATTGTTTGTATAAAAACTCTCCACTACTTGCGACGATATGAGATTCTTCAACTCCAAGCGTTTCGGCCCAAAGTTTTAACTGCGATGGAATATCAATTTGATGTTCTTGCATCTATTTTACTCCGAATTGACGTTCCACCGACTCAAGGCATAGTAACATCCAAATTTTATGCGCTCTTATTTCATCCAACGCAAAAGGAAGTGGTATATTTTTGTGAAAGAAACATAATAATTTTCTAGAAAACTTACTCATGACTCTGTCTAATATCGGAGAGTCATTCAATAAGCGACTGGAGACAAAATCAGATAACTCTTTTTTGAACCATAATCTAAGTGGCGTTGGAAATCCGCGCTTGGGCGCTGTAAGCAATTCAGGGGGCAAATACGGACGGGCCTTCTCTTTTAAGTAGGCCTTTAAAACTCCCCCTTTAAGCTTTTCTTCAATAGAAATTTTTGCAGAGAACTCTATAACCTCCAAATCCCATAATGGAACTCTTGTTTCTAAAGAGTGGGCCATAGAAATTTTATCTTCCACTTCCAAAAGTCCAGGAATATATACCTGCCGGTAATATTCAAATAACCGCTCTAATGATCCTTGCGCCGCTTTATCAAAAAAAATTCCAGAAGAAGTTCTTTTGACATATTTGTTAAAAATTATTGGGGCGAAGATTATTATCTTGCTGAAGATTTTATTCATAAAAAAGAAAAGAACCCACGGAAACTCCCGCCATTTTATGCTAAAGATCTTGTAAATATTTTCATTTATCCAAAAGGCCTTAAACATTGGATATCCTGCAAAAAGCTCATCGCCGCCGTGCCCGGCCAAAATCACTCGTCTTTTCTGAGCGGCCTCTTTTGCAACCACGAATTGCGAAAAGGCCCCCATCCCCATTTTGGGGCCTTCTAGGTGATAGATCATTTTATCAAATAAATCGATAAAATGAGCTGGCGTGATCTCAATCTCTTCTAGTGGGATTTCTAGTTTTTTTGCTACTAGCCGGGCATACAACCGTTCATCATAATAACCACTTTCCGTTTTGAAAAACCCCGTAAACCCAATTAGATTTGCATTTTTTTGGGCCGCAAGTGATGCCACTAATGAGCTATCAATACCACCAGAAAGATAAACACCTAGTGGAAAATCACTGAGTAAGTGACGCGCTACCGAGTCTTCTATGGCCTGCGGGTTATTTTTTATTTTTATCGTTGGTTTGATAATAACCGATGAGACAGTGAAATTATTTGATATCGTTATTATTTGGCCAGGAAGTAGATGATGAATACCTTTAAAAATTGTTTTCCCTTGAATATAATTTTCAAAAGCAAGATATTCCTCAACCACTGCCATATCAAATTTTAAACTCGTTCCAAAAAGTAGTTGCGCGATGGCCTTTATCTCAGAAGAAAAAATCAACTGCTTATCATCGGAATAATAATAAAGATTTTTGATACCCAGAGTATCACGAAATATCATTAACTGATTGTGCTTATCTGTTTCCTCATAATATGCCCCAGCAAACATTCCACTGCATGATGATAAAAAGTCTATACCACTTTGTCTCATCCCGACTAGAAGTGTTTCTGTGTCACTTGTTGTTTTGAAATTATGATTAAGATTTTTTTGGAGCTTTTGATGATTGTAAATTTCCCCGTTAAAGCACAATACAGATTCTAAGATTTTCATTGGTTGGTTGGCCATCGGAGATGGATCAAGAATAGACAATCTTGTATGTCCCAATCTCAAAAAACCATCATTAAAAGCATGCTCATACATACCATGAAAATCTGGCCCACGATGGTGAAGCAGGCCCAATGCGTTCTCAAAAGCATCTTGAGGCACAACTGTTTTTGAATAAATACCCAGAACGCCACACATTTTTATTTCTCTTGTTGATCTTTATACATCTTTAAAATATGCCGTAGTTGTTCTTCGTGTTGCATATTTAAAATTGAAAATAGGGCCAAATAAGAAAAAACTTGAACACTGATAATCAGACCCACAACGGATATAACAACCGTGTGGGGGGAATGATAGAAAGTTTGGCTTAGGCCTGCCCATAAGTCTTGGCCAATCCAATCCCCCTGGGGACTATAGTAAGACCAGAAATTTCGCAATAAATTAAACATCTCCCATAAAGAAATTAGCAGTACAAAAAAAGCAAGTTTACCTAGAAATTTCGTTGGCCGCGACAAAAAACCATAGAGAATATGCTTTTTGGCAGAAATTGCAATTTTCTTTTTACTTATCCGTGCATTTCTTGATTTTTTCTCTTTCCAAATTAGACGGCCAGGTATTTCTGCAATATTTGCTCCAACCAAATAGAGTTTTCGCAAAATCTCAAGATGTAACTCCTTGCCACTTTCTACTAACAATATGCCTTGTAAAATCTTAGTTCGATATGCTCGCACCATGGATGTTACTGTCGAAATTTCTGATGAAAAAAAATCTGCAAGAATCCAATTTGCCATTTTAGAAAGAAGTAGACGCGCTAGCGGAATGTTCTTGGAAATCCCTCCTTTCATGTATGGACTAATTATCAAGGCATCTGTCTGTGGGCTGGACTTAAAGTAGTTTATTACGTCTGTAATGTGGTCTACATCATAAGATAGATCTGCATCTAAAAAAAGCAAGTACTCCGAAGTGGCCATAGCTAATCCGGCCCGCATGGCACTCCCTCGACCTTTATTGTACTCAAAGTTTATGAGTTTTAAGCGAGATTCTTTTTCTTGAAAATTTTTTATCCTCTCTACGGTTCTATCGCTAGAGCCATCATTTACAGCAATTACCTCATATTGGATATCTGCATGTTTGCTTCCCAAATGTGAAAATATACTTGTTAATGTTGCAATAATTCCATCTTCTTCATTAAAGCATGGAACAACAATAGTTAGACTCAGGCGTTGTTGATTTAATGACTTCAGAGCTATCTCCTTGACTTAATGCCATGTGGATCTTGTAGTATCATAGATACACTTTAGAGACAAAAAAACAAATATTTTTTTGTCCTCAAATAACCCGTTAAAACAATCCCTTTCATATCTTACACCTTACCTTGTCCACCCAATCCCTGTTTTGTAAATACCACTCAACTGTTTTTCTAATTCCACTTTCAAAGCTCTCAAGGGGTCTCCACCCCAACTCTCTTCTTAGCTTGCTTGCATCAATCGCATAACGCTTATCATGGCCAGGCCGATCTGCTACATGTTCAATTAGTTCTTGATAGCTCTTTAATCCAAAGTTATTGGGAATCATTCCATCTAAAATTGAACATATCATATTAACGACTTCGATATTTTTTTCCTCGTTTAGGCCACCAATGTTGTAGGTCTCCCCGGGCCTTCCTTTCAATAAAACTTTATATAACGCCCGCACATGATCTTCAACATGCAACCAGTCACGGATCTGCTCTCCTGTCCCATATATAGGAATTTTTTTTCCTTCGAGTGAATTTAAAATTGTAAGTGGTATTAATTTTTCGGGATACTGATAGGGCCCATAATTGTTAGAACAATTCGTGATTAGTATTGGCAAGTTAAAAGTTCGATGCCAAGCACGAACCAAATGATCTGAGGAGGCCTTAGATGCAGCGTAGGGACTACTTGGCGAATATGGCGTTTCTTCCACGAATAAATCAGAGGTGTCACCAAGATCACCATATACTTCATCGGTTGAAACGTGATGAAAACGAAAATGTGATCGTTTAATCTCATCAATTTTTTTATTTTCTAAATACTCACGTGATGCCTCTAAAAGGTTGTACGTTCCAACAATATTGGTCTGAATAAAAACAGCTGGCCCATCAATCGAGCGATCAACATGACTTTCCGCCGCAAGATGAATAACATAATCCGGTTGATATTTATCAAAAACTTTTTGTAATGCCCGCAAATTGCAAATATCCACTTGCTCAAACTGATAACGTGAACTACCAAGGATTTCTCTCAATGAGTCAAGATTTCCTGCGTATGTAAGCTTGTCAACATTGATTACGTTGTGATCAGTTTCTTTGATGAGAAAACGTAACAGAGCAGATCCAATAAACCCTGCGCCGCCTGTCACCATTATGGCCATAAGTACCTCTGAAGAAATCCAATATTAATTTTTACCACAACACTAACCTTGATTAGGCAAAAGTCTAGTCACTTCTTCAACAGAGAGCGTAGACATGAATTTTTGCACATTTTCCTGAGAAACAACAAGTAGAGGACAGGCAAGGCCAACACTTGCCAATAACTCCGAGGATGGTATTTTTTTTACAGTACCGCTTTTAACCTCTATCGCTAAAACAGGCTCCCCGTACTCAATAAGTATAAAATCTATTTCTCTGTTGTCTTCGCGCCAATATTGAATTTCATATTTCTTTTTTCCGTATACAAGATTTAATAGGTGCCCCCCTATCATATTTTCGAAGGTAAAATTTTTCAAACCTTCTGATCTGACTTTTTCATCTACTAAGGCCGGATTTGGGATAATCCATTTAGGAATGGAGCGTTTCGTTTTGTGGGCCGCTTTGGAAAATTTAGAAATCGGTATAACAATGAATGCTAGTGACAATAGTTCTGCATAATGAGCTAGTGTTGCAGAGTTGCCTTTTCCTTGGAGATGGCCCAATATTTTTTCATAGCTAACAATTTGCGCGGGAAGTTTTGAAACATACCAAAACAGTTGTCTGAGTAGCGCTGGTTTTTCGATAGCGTGCAACGTTAATATATCTCTCCCTAGCGTTGGTTCGACTATTCCGTTTTGAATATAATCCATCGCACGGATCTCATCATTTTTCAAAGAATAGACTTTGGGATATCCACCAAATCGCACATACTCTTCCAGCGAGATACCAAAAGCATCTCGGCATTCTGAATAAAACCAATGGGGGAAAAAATTTAATTCGAAGCGACCAGTCAGACTTTCTGCCAACCCTTTATCTAATAAAATTGCAGAACTTCCCAGTATCCAGATATCAAGACGAAAATTATTGCGACGATCTTCATCCCAAAGTGCTTTAACCACTTCGGACCAGCGCGGAATTTTCTGAATCTCATCAAAAATCAACACCCGGTTTTGTGAATTTATTTTTCTCCCCTTCTTCCAAGATTCAATAATGAACTCTGGAGTTGGAGTAAGGGGGAGGTCTGCAGCTGCATATAAAAATGAATCTGGAGATTCTGTGGCCATTAATTCTGTAATGGCCGTTGTTTTACCGACCTGTCTTGGGCCGAGGATAACCTGGATTAGGCCAGATGTATTTCCCCATCTTTTTTCAAGAGATTTTTGAAATATCCTCTTCATAATTATACTATAAAATCAGCATAATACACCTGTCAAAAGATTTTCCGAGCTAGTACTAGAATAAGCTAAAAGTTAAATTGTCAGCGGGAATCTTTTCCTGCTCGCGAGCGATATCGCTATTTTGGCCTTAAATTGGTGGTGCAACCGCCATTTTAAGACTATAATAGCGCTACACGAAGAGGGCATGTTCAATAGAATCATCAGTTTAGAATCCATTTTATCTAGAAAAAGTGTTTTTTTATTTGGTCCACGCCAGACTGGCAAGTCCACATGGCTTATGGCCCAGTATCCAAATGCACTTTATGTTAATCTGTTACGTAAAAAGGCCTTTGATTTTTTTTCAAATACCCACGACGCGCTGGAATCAGAGATCACTATTTTTTGTAATAAAATTGAAACTAGCAGTACTAGTGACACCGACAGTACTGGCAACGCAACAAACACGATTATAGTTATTACTAGGAGTGGCACATAGTACGTATTTTTAAGCTGCGTAATTGACATTTTTCGCTTCAAAATATCGGCGAACAAGATCAGGCCCTTTTTGGCGGCTACGAAGATATCCAGTTAAATTCTTCTTTAGCTCTTTTTTGTTAATGGCCCGTTTTTTTTCTTACAGCATTGGTTTTTACATTTACATCTTGATTTAATAATTCATCAGGGTTGAGTTCTGGGCTATATGCCGGTAATATAAAAGGGCTGATCTTGTTGGAATTTGCTGCTATCCACGATTTAACTTTTTTGGATTTGTGAACTGGATGTCCATCAAGAATCAAGAAAACTTTGCGCATAGAGTCCTTGATCAGGCGCTTCAAAAAGGTGATACAAACATCAGCGTTGAATTTCCCATCAAAAATCATGAAGCGCAAATTTCCACGATTGGATATTGTTGAAATCATCTGGCATGAAAACCGCTGGCCCGAGACTTTGACAACAGGAGTTTGTCCAATCTTGCCGTAGGTTCTTCCAGTTTGATCGTCAGAGCGCACACCCATCTCATCACCCCACAAAATCTCCGCTTTTTCTTGTGCGGCCTTGCGGGCAATGCGTGGGTATTCCTTATCTAGCCAGGTTTTCACAACCTCTGGTTGCTGCTGATAGGCCTTTTTTAAGGGCTTTTGCGGTGACATTCCCCACTTTTTAAGAAGGCGACCTACTGTCCATTTAGATAGTCGAACTTTGAATCGATCTTTTATTAATTCAGCAATAGCATCTCGTGTCCAGAGCATAAAACCAAATTCAAGTTGATCAGGCGTCTTTTTCATAATTGTCCGAACTATACTCGCACATTGCCAGCCCTTTAACTTACCACCGGCATCGGCTGATTTGGGCCGGCGTGATTTCATTCGCAGACCTGGGATACCCAATTCACAATATATTCTCCACCAGTTATTAACGGCCTTCAGGGATACTCCAAATAGCGCAGCTGCTTCATTCTGTGTATTACCAGCAATAAGTGCATGAACCGTCTTAATTCGAATAATTTCTTGGGTAATTTGGTCTAGTGATCGTGAATCTTTCATATCACAATGAAACAGTTAAGGAAAAGGTTTGTCTAGAGAAAATACGTACTATGTTATGCTCTGGTTAATATGAGCATCGGGAAAAAACTTTTCTAGTGATTTAATCAACTTTAATGTATTTACATTGTTTGACAACTCCATCGTTATCAAATTCTTCAATACTTAAAATAAAAAAAGAAGATAATATATCTTCACCTGCAGATAAATTATAACCATAATTAAAATTGTATTTTCCCAGCCAATTCTTTTCAAAGACTTTCATAGCAATAAAAGAATCACTTTCTGCAGTATATTCATATTTAAATTTTTTATTTTTTGAAAAGACTACTTTATTGTGTGTATCAATGAGCAAAGCATTGAGTTCTTCTCTGAAGCTAGGAAATTTATCCTCCACTTCAATTCCATTATTTCGATCCTCATATTGAAAATCAAGAATTGAGTAGCTAAACCAATAAATAGATTGAATATTTGGAGAACATGGTTTTTCTGTTTTATTAAGAATTTCCATCTCAAGTTTAAATAAACCTGTAAATTTTTTAGCAGTTTCTGTATTTATTTTAGCATTTAAGTTTAAAGCAAAAAAAACCAATAAAAAAATACTTATCCTCGAAACTTTTTTCATATCTCCTCCCAAAAAAATAAGTTTAATTATGCTCTGTAACGAATTTTACTTTTATTGTAAATCAAATGTATAAATTTAGCCGTAGGCTATTTTACTCTTTGCGATTATGCAATCTTATTTTAGGGTTTAAATCAGTTTTTATTAGATATACATCAACAAATTACTAAAGAGGGCATCGAAATATTTCCGGCCCTAGCTTTTTTACAAAAATTATGGGGCGGTATCTTTATTCGGCAAGAAACAAATTAAAGATACCGTAATTTAAAATTAACATTCACAACTACTGTATCTGCAAAAGGTATTGAAAATCTTCTCTGGCAATTCCGGCCTTGGCATATTTGGCCGTCAATCCATGGTTAAAATCCGCATCCTCTTCACTTTCTGCAAAAAGAGCATCGAAGGCCAATCCCTTTTTTGTCTTGAGAAACTGAATTTTCTCTTCGATCGAATCTTGCATGATGTAGCGATAAACCTGCACCGAATTTTTCTGTCCCATCCGATGAACACGGTCGGTGGCCTGGTTTTCAGTGGCCGGATTCCACCATGGTTCAATATGAAAAACGTAACTTGCCTTGGTTAAGTTAAGGCCCACTCCTCCGGTTTTCAATGTCATTAATAAAACACGCGCATTATTATCGGAATTAAAGTCATCTAAAATCTTATAGCGCGCATTTAATGACGTAGCACCGGAAATCGTCAGCAGCGGAACGTTTCTGGCCAGCAGTTCTCCCGCAAAATAATCAAGCGTCATTTTAAAGTTAGTAAACACCACCACACTTTCATTTTTTTCTACTAACGACACTATATTATCTATCAATAGCTCAAGCTTGGGAGGAATTTGTTCATATTTGATATTAGGAACAATCTGCGGACATGAGCAAACTTGGCGCAAGCGCATTAGGGCTGTTAACATTTCTAAACGGGCACGACCTTCGCCACCTTGCTCTTCAATCGTTGCAGATACTCGATCATTCCAAGCAATGGCAATATCCCGGTAAATTCTCTTCTGTTCCTTCTCCAAAGGTAGTGTTACTACTGATTCGTTCTTCTCCGGAAGCTGATCTAGAATTTCTTTTTTCATCCGTCGCAAAACCAAAGGATGAGTTTTTAATTTTAAAAATTCAATGTCCTCTTTACTTGGGCCATTACTACTTTTTTCCGTCTCATCTTGCATGAATTTACCAAGTGAATATTTCTTCATAAACTCTGCATATTCTCCCAGCGCTTGAGGAACTACCAGATCAATCAGTGAGAAGTATTCCCCATAGTGATTTTCCATGGGGGTTCCTGTTAAGCAAAATTTTGAATTGCTCACCAGCTTGCGGGCCTCCCCAGTGCGCTTGGCCTTAATATTTTTAAGATTTTGGGCCTCATCATAGAAAACAATATTCCATTCAACACTTTGAAAAAAATCTGGATGTTCGCCGGTAAGGCCATAAGTAGCAATCAACACTTTCTCACTCATATCCTCTAAATATTTTGCTTTTTCTTTTCCATCAAAAACGAGTACAGGGATTTCTGGGGCAAATTTCTCAAACTCACGCACCCAATTATAAACGAGCGAAGTTGGCACTACCACTAAACACTTGCCTAGATTTTTTTCCAAACGCTGCCACTCCAACAAGGCGATGGCCTGAATGGTCTTGCCCAGGCCCATATCGTCGGCCAAAATACCCCCCAATCCCAACGCATAAAGATCACGCAACCATTTTGTTCCGATGCGCTGAAATGGCTTGAGTGGCACCTTAAGTCCTGGGGGAAAAGCTATCTGAGAGGGATCTCCACCAACTTTTTCAGTATTTAATTGTTCATACTCTGCTTCTATTTTTTTCCAGCGCTCATTTCCAATTACCGGAACACCGGCCTCCTTTAAGGCCAACATTTCTAGAACTTTTGAACGCGGAATAGTAACAATCGAATTGTCACCAAAAGTGTTGGGTTTATTGCTGGCCTCCCCTCGCAAATTTTTCCAAAAATAGTTTAACCATTTTAGAGATGGAACATCTTTTTGCCGAATCAAATAAACCTTTCCCTGATAGGGCAAAAGCCGAGCATTGCCAGACAAAAAGGCCTCCCTCTCGCTCATATTCATCTCTACACCGCGAAAAAATATTTTAGGATTAAGCTCAAACCAATCAATTCGTCCGTCACCACCATTTCCATTGGCCATTTCTAGCGAACAGCTTAAATCATCGGCCAATAACATTTCCAGTGGTTGCTTATCAATAAATATCTTAATGGCCGGATCGGCCAGATTGAGTGTGCTATCAAAAATTTCTGACAACGATAGAAAAATTTTTGAATCTCCATTTTCCACCATATTAAAACAAAGAGACTTTATTTTTTGTTTTAAAAATATATTGGCCGAATGTATCATTAAAATACTTTTTAAAATTTGGGAAAGTGCGGTAAAAACGCCCTGGCGAAGCTTAACAAAAACAATTTTCTCTTCCGTAAAAATATGATCAATTTTTTCATCTATCGTCATTGGAGAAAAGTCCTCATAAACACTATCTAGTAAATTTCTATAGGCATCCACTACCCTTTTTGAACAATAATTACTTAGCTTAATATCGCTAGCGGGGGTTGTTTCCGAAAAAGGGGTAAAGGTCTTGGCCTTTTCTAAAATCTGTTTAAAAAGATGCGCGGTATAAGAAAGAATTATCTTTTCAAATTCATTATACTTTATTTCGGGGTTTCGATGAAACAAGCGCATGCTCTCGTAAAGCATATTAAGTGCTACTCCTGAGTGTCGAAGAAATTTTAAATCATTTTGGCGAACATCCCCCATTTGGCGTTTGGCCAAGTCCCCGCTTTTATCATCAAAAAAACCACTCACACCATTGCTTAACAGATTAAAATAGACCCGATAAAAATATGGCAAATTAGCTGCGGCCAGCTCAAATTTCTCCCCTTGAATCTCTCCTTGTCCGGTAATTTTTATGGCCAGTTTATCTGGCACTCTATTTGTAAAATGAAATTCAACCTGAGTATCTGCAATAGAATAAACTTTCTGCGGATCATAGCTTATCTCTATTTCATATCGCCTCTTTAATTCGCTTTCAAATTCATCAAAAGAGGTGGTAAAAAAAGAATTGGCACGTAATTGATGCAAATAGTTGGATGAAAGGGTTACTGAAGAAAAGGATTTTGGATCTAGAGTATAAAAGGTATTACGAAAATACCGCATCAGATCCCCGACAATGATTTGATAAACTTTCTGCTGCTTCATATCCAGCAACAAAGTATCAGAATCAGAGCGGACATAAATGAGTCCATCATCCAATAGAGATTTATCCAAAGGCCTAGCAGTAACAAATGGCGAGGATACTTCCACGGAATAATCTCGCGGCGTCACTATTTGCCAATCTTTAATCTCTACCAGTTTTTTTACGGCCATATCTCTTGATGCAAACATATACCAATAGTTAATTTTATCGCCATACCCTTTTTTAATTGCTTGAAAAAAACCATCTGTTGTTTTTTTTGCATACTCTTCTGAATAGGGGCGAAAGAAGGGGGAATTATATCTATTCCCATTGGCCATCGGGGTTTTAAATGGCCACGATGCTTTTTCCGAATAATCTAAATTATTTTTTGCAGAAATTGCTTTACCAAATTCATCTTTTAGTAAAACCCAATATGGATGACACAATAAATCCATATAACTGATAACAGTGTTATCACTAAACTCTAGCGCCAAGGAGGAATACGCATGTGAATAAGGGGCCTCATTATATTCATAGAGAGTCTTTAAAAAATCATCGCCATCAGAAGTGGTATTAGGACGATAAATCAAACGTCGTCGTCGACAATAAGTAACATCACCTTCTTCTATCCAAATGGGATTTGCTGGTTGGCCAATGCCGGAAAATATTTTATTGAAACGAGGTTGAGATTCTCCCTTTATGCGCTCCAAATCATTGATGGAAAAGATATTGGCCACCGACGCAACGGATGTCAGCGTGATTTTTTCTATATTGCTTGATTTAATAAAAAGTGTTCGCAAAACTACCCTCAACTCCCGAAGTCGGGATTGGGGATGAAATTTCTCAATAAAAGCAAGGCCGTCTTCGGCCAATAACTTATGAAAAAAGATGGCCGGCAATGATCTGTCTGGATAAAAATCAATTTGCCCTTTTCGAACCCAAAGATTTAAAACACCACTGCTGAAGTTAATATCGCATGTAGGATAAAAGTCCGTGGACACTTCCAGGGCCATAAAATGTAGATAAAGACGAACTTCCTTTGTTTGAAGATCGTGTTCCAGCGAAAGCTGAAACATTAAGTTTTTCTTGTGTTTTTCTAACCAGGCCAAACTAATCGCAACACCTTTTGAAGAATAACGCTCAATTAGTTCATTCATCGTTAAGTTTGCGCACATTTCTATCGTTAAAAATCCAGGGGAAGGTGCCGGAGGCCGGACAGATATCGTGCCGGACTTCGGCGACGAACCTTCTTCTTTTAAACAACAGCGCTTATATTTTTTTCCACTCCCACAAGGGCATGGACTATTACGACTTACTTCTGGCATAAAAATCTCCTGAAATCAGTAAAGATAATTAGTTGCGAAATTTAGTGGCCCAATATAGTACGCTCTATAATCTTTGTCATTAAATGGCCTAGCGTTTGTAAAAGTTTTACAAAACAACTCATGGCTTCTGTCGCGAAATACTAAATTGTACTCTGCCAATCCAATCGGCCCTTCATTCTAGTTTTGGCCCAATAATTCTGCGCTATTGCAACTTTTGCTCACACCGATTGTTGCATCGTGGGCCCTGGAGTTTCTCATGATGAATATTAATTCAGCCGTTTTATTAGATAAAATAGTTAACTTTAAAATGGGCCAAGATTTTTTACAGCGCTATCTTATTCTCTTTCTAGTCGAATTTAAAAGAAGAAGACTTTTTTTAAACTTGGGATATGGCTCACTCTTTGATTTTTTAACAACAAGACTAAAATACAATCGCGCACAAACCTATCTTTTAGCGGCCATTTCGGAGGCATGTCTAAAAGATGAAATAATTAAAGCTTCTTTTTTTAAAGAAGAATTGATGCTGGAAAGTGCCATTGAAATTTATCGCGTAATTAGCGACAAACGTTTAAAAATAACCACCGAAAACAAATTGGCCATAATCAGATTGTGCGTTGGTGCAAGTAGAAATGACACTTTAAATTTAATAGAAAAATATATTTTAACCTTAAGTGAAAACTGTTTTAAATCTCCTCCCGATCGTGAAGAAATTCAGAATAAAATCATTAAGCGCAAAAGAAGGTGGACGGTTATTTTAACTCGAGACTTGGAAGAAAATCTAGGAGAAGTTCGAGGGCGGTTGTCGCATAAATATCCTAATGGAATTATGAACGAAGAGTTGGCGCAAGAACTCTTCTGCTCTTTTTTAAATTCTGATCCAATAAACAAACCGGCCGGTCGTGATCAAAAAAATAGGTCAGTTATTAATCATGATAAAAGATATATTCCCATCCACCTAAGGCGCCAAATCTGGCAACGAGGAGGTGGACGTTGTGAATTTTTGGGATCAGATGGCCTTAGGTGCAATTCTAATTGGCAGGTTGAACTCCATCATATCGATCCCTTTTGTCTTGGGGGAGAACACTCTGCCAATAATCTCATGCTTCTTTGTAAAAAGCATAATTGGTATGAAGCGGATAAAATCAAAGCGTTCCTCTAAAAACAGAGGAGGCCTGCTTTAAATCTCCAGGTGGCGCGCTACAGCTTATAAACTTTAGGCGAAGATGTTTTAGCAGCATTGCGCAAATCAACAACTAATCGTGCCTGCTCAACGATTGATTCGATATTAAAACAAGAGTGATTAGTAGTTATAACGATGCAATCAGCGTCAGCAATTGTTTTAGCATTTAACTCCACACTCTTATATGTATGATGTTCTTCCGTTTTCACTTCTGGAATATAGGGGTCATGATAGGTGACCACGGCACCTTTCTTATGTACTTCATCCATAATCTTTAAGGCCGGAGACTCTCGCTCATCATTAATATCTTTTTTGTAAGCAACACCTAAAAATAGTACTTTCGAACCATTCATTGCTTTCTTCTGACTGTTTAATGCGCTGGTAATTTTGATCGTCATACGATGAGGCATTAAATTATCGATATGGCCTGCGGTGTGAATCATGGTCAAATCAAAGGCATAATTTTTGGCCACATATTCAAGGTAAAATGGGTCCAAAGGGATACAGTGGCCACCAATCCCTGGCCCGGGGTAAAAGGCCTGGAAACCGTATGGCTTAGTTTTGGCAGCTTCAATTACTTCCCAAATATTGATATCCATTTTACCACATAGCAACGCCAACTCATTCATCAAACTAATGTTAACCAAACGATAGGTATTCTCCAAAATTTTAACCATCTCGGCCGCACGCGGGGAAGAGACAGGATAGATTGTTTGAATGGCCTTCTTATACAAGGCCGTTCCAATCTCCATGCCCTTTGCACTGGCCGCTCCCAAAACCTTCGGAGTGTTGTAGGTATTATATTTTTCATTACCTGGATCAACTCGCTCTGGAGAAAAGGCCAAAAAGAAATCCTCTTCGGCCTTCATTTTTGATTCTTTTTCAATTATCGGTCGCATCACATTTTCGGTAGTAGTGGGATAAGTAGTACTCTCAAGACTTATAAAAACCCCTTTCTTCATGTACTTTCCGATCTCCAAACAAGCACTCTCAATATAGCTCATGTCTGGTTGCTTAAATTTATCCAAAGGAGTTGGCACACAAATAATCAACGCATCACATTCTGCAATTTTTGAAAAATCCGTCAAGGCCACTAACTTCTTAGAGCTTACAACCTCTTTCAAATCTGCATCGGAAATATCCGGAATATAATTTTTGCCTTCGTTGACCGCACTGGCCTTTTTGTTGCTTTTTTCAAACCCTAGCACTTTAATTTTGGCCTTAGCAAAAAGTACGGCCAGGGGAAGTCCAACATAGCCAAGGCCTAAAATTCCTACGACCTCTTTATTGCCATCAATTTGTTTTTTTAATTCATTAAAACTGTTACTGCTCATAAATTTTCCTTCTCTTTTAGGCCATGGGCCTCTTCTTTGTATCTCTTACCACAATCTGGGCAAGTCAAATTTTTTTCCAATTTTGTTCCGCAATAGCAAATCCATCCTTTGGCCACCGCCGGAGATCCATATACTAGTGCGTAATTAGGCACGTCTTTAGTCACAACCGCCCCCGCCCCCACGAAGCAGTAATCTCCCAGCGAAACTCCGCAAACGATTGTGGCATTCGCACCGATGGAAGCTCCTTTTCCCACAACCGTATCACGATACTCGTGTTTGCGTTCCACAAAAGAGCGCGGATTGATTACATTGGTAAATACACAAGATGGCCCTAAGAAAGCATCGTCTTTTATTATAACGTTGTCATAGATAGAGACATTATTTTGAACCTTAACTCGATCTCCTAAAACCGCCGTACTTCCAATATTAACGTTTTGGCCAATTGAACACTTCTTCCCTACTTTGGCCTTAGGCATAATATGTGTAAAGTGCCATACCTTGGTTCCTTCACCAATCTCCGCTCCCTCATCAACGTAACTAGACTCATGAACAAAATAATTTTTCTCTGACATCATACCGCTCCCATTTTTTAAATTTAGCGCTTTGTTAAAACTTGGAAGCTTAAATCTTCCATCAGTCGAATACCCGAGACAACCTCTTCTCTTTTGGGAAACATTTCAAAACTGCCATCCAAAATATATTGATACATAGTATCATGGCCTTTCCCATAGATGTGATCGATAGCAAAATCCTTATTGGGTTTTTCCATCCCTTCTACATCCCAAAACTCCACTTTATTAAGATTGGTTCCCGACAATCGAATCGTTCCCTTCTCGGCCATCAAGGTAAATTCGGTCATATAGTTTTGACGATAAACGGAGATGGTAGAATTAATTGAACCAATCACACCATTTTTAAAGTGAAGCGACATAGAGTGGGTATCATAAATTTCATATCCACGTTCATTGGCACCTTTTCCAGTATAACTTTGTAATTGCCCAAAAAGAAAATGCACCATATCGATGTAGTGGCTGGCCTGCGTAAATAAAACACCACCATCAACGGCCAGAGTTCCATGCCAATCATCGGCAAAATAGTTAGCATCCCGCGACCACAAAACATTGCAAACAAAAGAGTAAACTCGGCCCAATCTTCCACTGGCCACTAACTCTTTTAAAAAAACCACTAGTGGATTGTATCGATTTTGAAAAACAGGTAATAGCGTTTTTCCCGCTTTGGCAACGCCATCAAAAAGTGCATCTGCCTCATTACCATGCAAAGCAATAGGTTTTTCTACAACAATATAACGACAGTCAGTGGCATTTGCAATCTCTTGAGCATGCAAAGGATGCATCCCAGAAGGAGTCAAAACCGAGATAATTTCTGCTCCACGAATAGTTTTATAATCTGTACAGAAAGGACAATTGAGCGCAAGGGCCGCCTTCTGCGCCTTCTCTTTTTTTACATCACAAACCTGAACTATTTTAAGACGGGGATTGGCGGCAATGGCCTCAATATGACGCTTGGAAATACGCCCAAGGCCCACAAGTGCAATGGTAGTTGACATAAACAAAGTCCTCTCTTTTTTAGGCCAAAAATGTGTGTTCTTTTATAACAGGGCCAGGGCACTATATCAAACGGATTACAAAGCGGAGGCCACTAAATTAATCTCTTTTTTGCCCATATAGGGATACATCGGTAGACTCATCACTCGAGAAGCAATGTCCGCCGCAATTGGACATTGGGATTTTACCCCCAAATCCAGATAGTATGGCTGCAAACTCATCGGCCGTGGGTAGTGACAGGCGGTAGGAATTCCATTGCTTTCTAATCGCTTTTGCGCTTCACTTCGCTCTTTTTCGCTTGCAAATAAAACAGTAAATTGGGCCCATGCGGAGATATTACCCTCTTCAATAAAAGGAAGTGTAATCTTTTGCTTCTCCGCTACCGGTGCGAGGGCCGCTTGATAATTTGCACTCACCTCTTGCCGAAGACGCATCTCCTCTTCAAAAATTTCCATTTTGGCCAACAACACTGCGGCCTGCATCGTATCTAATCGGCCATTTATACCTAACAATTTATGGTTGTAACGGCCCATTTGGCCATGAACTCTAATAGATTTCATTCTCTCATATAAATCCGTGTCGTTGGTAAAGATAGCACCACCATCTCCATAACACCCCAATGGTTTGGTGGGAAAAAAAGAAGTACAGCCAATATGTGATAAATTGCAGGATTTGCGCCCTTTATAGGTGGCCCCGAAACTCTGACAACCATCTTCGATAACTATAATTTGGGTGCCATATTTTTTGCTACATTTTTGAGCAATTTCGTTAATACGATCAAAATCTGCTGCCTGGCCATAAAGGCCAACCGGGATTATGGCCCGTGTTTTGGCGGTAATTTGTTTTTCTAAAAGGGCCGGATCAAGATTATACGTTCTTGCATCAATATCCATAAAAACAGGGGTAGCGCCTAAGCGAGAAACAACTCCTGCTGTAGCAAAAAAAGAAAAATCAGGAACAACTACTTCATCCCCAGGGCGAATGTCTAATGCCATCAAAGAAATTAAAAGGGCATCAGTTCCAGAAGACACTCCCAAACAATATTTTGAATTAGTAAACTTAGCAAGCACCGTTTCTAACTCCGCAATCTCCGGCCCCATAATAAATTGCGCATGACTTAGCACTTTATTTATACGTGCCTGAACCTGCTTTTCGATTTTTTTATATTGTGGATTTAGATCAATGAATTGAATTTTTTGTTCTTTTGCTACACTTGCCATAACAACAATCCTCTCAAAAATATTTGAATAATCTTAATTTTTTCGCACTTATTACTCACCTGGTCAACTCCCTTTATAACTTTTTAGTAGCAAAGGCCAAGATAAAAAACTACTATTACTCCTTAAAAAAATATGAAGCTCTACACCTCCCTAATATTCACGGCCCTAATCATGACCTTCTTTGCGGCCAGGCTTCTCTTTTTAACCAATAAATCCTACACACCTCCCGAATCAGATGTGGTGGCAATTCAAAAAATTTTGATCTCCATCCCCCAACATCTTAACCCGATAGACAAGCTAAGCTCTGATGAACTATTTGCCAAGCAATCTATTGGCAATAACGATATGCGCTTGTTTAACGAATTTTTTAATGATGTTTTTGATAAACGCTCCATAGACTACTCCTCCGATAAAAATTGCTTTAACTCTTTTTTTAGTTTTTTTAATAATGCTCTATCGTACAAATTTACGGTATGGGAGGAATTTCGCTGTAATAAACGAACAGATTTGCCGGATGAATTTTTTGAAACAGGGGCAACCATACATCCCTCTGGTAACAGTTACGCCTATCTGGCCATTAAATCCCGCCACGGCCAATTTCACTCAGATAGTTGGATCAAAAAACATTTGCCACTTATCACCCCGGCCGAAATTCGCACTCTGAGAAAGAACTTGCCAAACATGGCCGGCAATAACGAACAGTTAAAATATATTTTAGAAATGTCCGACAATGAATTTGAATACTTTGAAAACAGTGTCCGGTTATTTTTATCCAAAGAAAAACTTTTTTTTCGGGCGAGCGGCAAAGAGATCTCAACCCCCTTTTTTACTTATCGCCTAGACTCTTCCAAGAGCTATTTTATCTACAAACTATCAGATCTCAATAATGCGCTGGAAGATACTCCATTTGTTGTCTCTGCAACAACGCCTAACGCCAGTTGTAAATTTCGCGAGGCAAATCTCTGTTGGAACTATAGCTTCAAGCACTTGCTGGCAATAACTAACAATACAACTATTACTTTTTTCATACTTTCGGTTTTATCAATTTTGCTAATTGTTTGGATTTTGCTAAAAAAAATCAAACAACAACGCGAACAGGAAGAGCAAAAACGCTTGGCCCTTCAAGTCCTGTCGCATGAATTTCGCACCCCGGTTACTAGCATGATCCTGCTGACTGAGCAGATTAACAAAATGATGGACTCAATCCCAACAACCCTCCAGGGGCCTTTTTTACAACTTGCTACCAACGTTTTTCGACTACAACGCTTAACAGAGAAAACTAAAAACTATCTCCACCTCGGAAAAAAGGTGGATCAGCAAATTTCAAAAATTGACTCCATTAATGAGTTTTTCCAAAACTATGTTGAAGATATGAGCACGCCCGAAACACTCATTACTCTGCAAAAACTTGATCCCGACTTACCAATAAATATAGATCAATACTGGATAGATATCTGTATCAAAAATCTAATAGAGAACGCCAAAACTCATGGCCGGCCTCCTATTAACATAAAACTTAATCTAAAGAAGGCCGAGAAATCTTTAATTATTGCTATCAGCGACAGTGGTGAATGCGAATTTTCCACACTGGATAAATTGACGGCCGAATTTGTAAAAGGTAGTCATAGCGAAGGAAGCGGCCTAGGCCTTAACATAGTTTATAAAACAGTTAAAAACCTCGGAGGGATTCTTACCTTTTCAAATCGGCCAACGACATTTACAATTCAACTACCTCTTGATGCAAATGCAAGAATGAAAGGATGAAGGATATAGCAAAATGACAATGAATAAAATTTTAATTGTTGAAGATGATATGAGTCTTGGCCAAGGATTGCTAGCACACTTAAAAAGCGAAGGCCTGGCCACTATCTTGGCCCGCAACCTGGCCGATGCTAAAGAGATGATTGCTCGGGAAAAACCCAACCTAATTATTTTAGATTGGATGCTCCCAGACGGCCAAGGAGTTGATCTTCTAAAAGAACTTCGATCAAAAAAAATTACCACTCCAATAATAATGCTCACCGCCAGAACAGATTTAATTGATAAAATCGTAGGACTTGAAAGTGGTGCTAATGATTATTTAACCAAGCCCTTTGAGCCACGAGAACTGATTGCTCGAATAAGAGTGCAATTACGCGATAAGATGAGCAAACAAGACAATAATGCATCTGCCGATGAAACAACGATAATTTTTGGAAATCTCCTTTTAAATTTAGAAGGCCGAGAAATCAACTATAACGGGAAATTGGTTGATGTAACAAAAATGGAGTTTGATCTGCTGAAGCTCTTTGTTGAATCTCCTGGCCGCGTCTTCCCTAGAGAGGAAATTTTAAACAAAGTTTGGGGGTATGAAAATTACCCAACAACTCGCACCGTTGATACTCATATCTTGCAAATACGACAAAAATTTCCCGACCTGGACATTGAAACCGTACGCGGGATTGGGTATCGACTGAAAAAATGACAATCTTCTGACAAACTAGTGACAATCTTTACTTCCGGCCGTGGCAGAATCTTTCTCGAGGTTAACAACCGATTTCAAGGAGAAAAAATTATGTTAAACGCCAAAAAGGAAATTAAGGATTTTTCAAATGAACTACTTCAAGAACTAAAAGAAAAGCTACCCGAGGCGGACGAAATTAAAGTTGTAATCGCTCCGGGAGATCATGGACAATTTAAAAGTAAAATTCACGTACACCTAAATCGACGCTATCTACACGTAGAAAAAAGCTCCTATTCTCTAGACAGCGCCATTTCTAACGCAAAAAAAGCAATGCTAAGACAGTATGAAAAATGCATGCCCAAATTTATTCATACCAATTTATATGCTGCTTAACTTGTATCTTTCGGAGGCCACTTATGTCTTTTGATCGTAATATTCTTCTGCTTAGTTTTTTGATTATAGCTACTTTAAGTTTTGTCTCACACACACCATAAAAAAGGCCGGTGATCATTTATTCTAAATGATCACCGGCCTTTCCTAAAATTCTTTAACATTTATGCACTATTGGTTGAGAGAAATTAATTTAGGTTTTCTCTCCTCTTTTTTTGGCAGAGCTATTTCCAATACCCCATTTTTATAAGAGGCCTTAATTTTATCTTCGGCCACTGAGTCACCAAAGCGAAAAGAGCGCGAGAATGATCCATAACTAACCTCTCGTCTAAAAAAACCACTCTCTTCTGAGGTCTTCTCATTTTTTCTTTCACCAGAAATCGTAAGTAGTCCGTTATCAAACTCAATCTTAATATCTTTTTCCAGCTGCCCTGGTAAATCCGCCTCTAACACGTAACTTTCCTTCTCATCCCGAATATTGACAGGAATCGAAATATTACTTTCTGCCAATGCTGTTCCCCAAAAATTATCTAACCAATTATCTCTTTCTCGTAATAAAATGTTCATAAACGTCTCCTTGTAAAAAGTTTATCTGTTTGTTGTCTCGGATAACTTCATGGCCATTTAGTTACTCCTTCTTTTCCTCACATACACAAAATGGTGTCTGCATTTTGGTTGTCAATGTCCAAGAAAAAAATTATTTTAAATTGGTGCCAAAATATACTTAATTACGGAGATAATATGAAAATAAAACTGTCTACTATTTTAACAATAATAACCGCCTTGCTTTTTTACAACTGTGCTGGCCAATCGCTTAAACTAAATTTTTTAAATGACCAAAACTTTCCAACAGGAAGCATGGCCGCGCAAGGAGAAATTGGCGGCCTATCAGGAATTGCCTACGATGAAGAAAACAAAAAATTATACGCCGTAAGTGATGACAAGGGGGAAGTTAACCCACCGCGCATTCACGTCTTTAATATAGAAGTTGAAGAAAAAGATGGGGGCAAAAAAATTATCTTTGCTCCAGCAGAAACCATATTCTTAAAAACAGAGACGGGAGGAACTTTTGCTATTGGACATCTTGATTTAGAAGGCATCGCTCTTTATGGTGGAAATTTTCTCCTCTCTTCGGAGGGAATGCTAAAAGATGATCCGGCCAATCCTAACAACAAGGTTCAACCAGAAATGTTGCTATTTGGCAAAGATGGACTCTTAAAACAGAGATGGCCTCTCCCGGCAAAATTTATAAGTCAAGAAGGTAGTGGAGTTCGTAAAAACTTAGTGTGGGAACCTCTTTCTAAAATGGGTAATAGTAATGTCTTTTGGAGCGGAAATGAGCAGCCACTAAAACAAGATGGGCCACTGGTCGATATAAATAACGATGGGCCTATTCGCTTAATTCGCATGGAATTGGCCAATAAAGATGACAATAACTACAATCTCTCTTACGGGCCCGAGTACCAATACCGTATAGAAAAAATGCCTAATCCTGATAATTTGCCGGCAATTGAGGGCGATAATGGACTGGTTGATATGATTGCCATAAACGAGAAGGAAATAATAACTCTCGAACGCAGTTGGAATGATACGATGAAACGCAACTTTATTCGCGTCTTTCACACTCATATTGATACTCAAAAGGCCAACGATATCTCGGGCCAAATGAGTATCCAAGGAGTGGCCAACACCACCACCACCAAGCGCCTCATTTTAGATTTAGATGAGATCGTTCCTCTGCTCGATAAAAACTTTCCACGATTAGACAATATTGAGGCCATCTGTTTGGGCCCCAAACTTCCCAACGGAAGTCAGATAATCTTTTTGGCCAGCGACAATAACTTTAGTAAATCGCAAAGAACTCTCTTTTTGGCCTTCGAATTAACCTTCGAGAGCGCTCAAAAGTAGTTCATATTTTTTTTCCGCCTCAGACAATCGATTGCTGGCGCTTTCTAATTCAGTAAAATGCTGATTAATCTTCTTTTCCATTAGGCCTATATCTTTGGACAAGTTGGAGATCTCTTCACCTTTTTTTTCCGATAATGCCCGCAGCAAATTTTGGTTGGCCACTTCCAATTTTTTTTCTAACGTAATAATTTCTGCTTCAATTTGCTCTATCATTTTTTTTAGTGGCAAGATGATCTGCGACCGCTCCTTGATCAGGTCGGCCTTCTGCTGTTTATACGCTCTATAGTCCACTGTCTTATTTTTTTTATCCCCTTGATCACGCTCTTCCGGCCAACCGATTTTAACTAAAAAATCATCATAATTTCCCAAAAAATATTCTGCTTTTTCTTCCGTAAATACCACCAAGGAAGTGGCCAGTTTGCGTAAGACCATTTCATCGTGCGATACTAGCATCACGGCCCCTGGAAAGCGCTCTAATGCCGAAATCAGGGCATCAACAGACTCAACATCTAAGTGGTTGGTCGGTTCATCCAACAACAGTAAATTAATATTACTGGCCAAAATTTTTCCCAACGACACTCGATTTTTTTCTCCACCGGATAAAATTTTTATTAACTTAAAAGCATCATCTCCTTCGAACATTATAATTCCACATATATTTCTAATCTGAGCAATTGATAAATCTTCATTAGCAGAAGCAATCTCTTCTACGATAGTTGCATTCTCATCTAGCTCTTCCGTAACAATTTGTGAGTAAAAACCAATCTTAACATCAGAGGCCAGGGAAACATCACCGGCCGAGGGAGAAAGGCGCTGGGCCAACAATTTCAGAAGCGTTGTTTTTCCCTTGCCATTTTTTCCAATAATGGCCATGCGGTCATTTTTTTTTATAGAAAAGCTCAAATCATTAATTAATACTTTGTCACTGGCCGGATAGTGAAAAGATAAATTCTTAATATCCCCAATAAACTTGGAACTGATGGGCCGATAGTTAAAATCAAAGTTAAAATTTGATTCTCCCTCAACGCGCTCAATTACCTCCATTTTGGCCAGCATCTTCATTTTTGATTGCGCCTGCGCGGCCTTCGATGCCTTACTTTTAAATCTGGTGATGAATTGTTCTAATTCCTTTACACGCTTTTCTTGATTTTTCTGTGTCTTTTTTAAAATCTCTTCTTCTTCTCGCATTTGCGCCTGTAATTTGGCAAAACGTCCTTCGATCTTTTTAATCTTTTTATTAGTGAGCATGGCAGTATGCGTAGTTACGGCATCCAAAAACTGGCGATCATGGGAAATGATTAACACCTCTCCATCAAACTTTTTTATAAACCCGGCCAACCAACGTAGACTAATGATATCCAGATAATTAGTCGGCTCATCCAAAAGTAGTAAATCAGGTTTTTGCAACAAAACCTTGGTTAACTGAATTCTAATTTGAAAACCACCCGAAAATTTTTGGGGATCTTTTTGCATATCTTCTTTGGTAAAACCAAGTCCAAAGAGAATTTTTTCAGCTAAATATTCATCAAATTTCTCATCATAATGCAAGGCCGTACAACTTTCTGCCAATACCGTCGCTGAAGTAAATGAAATATGCTGCTCAAGGTAACCGATCTTGTAGCTATTAGGCCGAATAATCTCTCCATCGTCATAACCTAACTGGTGGGTGATAATCTTAAATAACGTGGATTTTCCGCTACCATTTCTACCCACCAGGCCAATCTTTTCACCGCTACCTATAGTAAAATCCATCTGATCAAAAAGAAGTTTATCCGCAAAGCTTTTGGTTAGTTTATTAATTTGCAACATTTTGACTACTTTCTATTTTTATATTCAGAATATTTTTTGGCGCTACCTTTCACTAATTCGGCGGGATATTTTAGCGCATTTTTTTTCATTTTTTTCTCTATGGCATTAGGCAAATTTACATTTAAAACTCCGGCCAAGCGAACCACATAAACTAATATATCCGAAAGTTCATCTTCAATTTCTATTTTTTTATTTGGATCATCACAAATTTTTGCCGCTTCTTCTAGATTCAACCATTGGAAAATTTCCATCAATTCTGAACTCTCCACAGTTAAGGCCATGGCCAAATTTTTTGGATTGTGAAATTGCTGCCAATCCCGCTCCTGCGCAAAATGAGCAATTTTCTCTTTTAACTTTTCAATATCCAATATCTCACTCACAATAAACCTCAATTGTTACTTGCCTATTACTATAAATTATACAAAGTTAATATCTATATGGCCCATATCTATAATCAATACACCCAATATTTAAAAGCAAAATATGGGGAAAGAGTGCAAAAAATTACCGTCATTGGTGGTTTTACCTGTCCTAATCGTGATGGAACAAAAGGCAAGGGAGGCTGTATTTATTGTAACAACGAATCTTTTGGGCCACCTCAACATTTGGAAGGATTGTCTATTACCGACCAGATCAATCACGGAATCAAAACATCCTTACGCCGATATAAGGCAAATAAATACATCGTTTATTTTCAGACCTATAGCAATAGCTATGCACCACTGCCTGTTTTGCAAAAAATATATGAAGAAGCATTGGCCCACCCCTTAGTTTGTGGGCTGGCCATTGGAACACGTCCCGACTGTGTTGATGAAAAGCTTATGATATATTTGGCCGAACTAAATCAACACTATGATATAACGCTGGAATTGGGCCTAGAATCTATAGCGGATAATACTCTGTTAAAAATAAACCGCGGCCATAGCGTGGCCGATTTTATTTCCGCCCTAAATTTAGCGCAGCGACATAATATTAACACCGGGACTCATCTTATTTTTGGATTACCCTGGGATAATAGTCCCGATTATCCAATCTCTGTTGCAAAATTTTTGTCTAAACTTCCTATAACTTTTGTAAAAATTCATCAGCTACATGTTTTAGAAAAAACTCCCCTTCACGAAATTTTCCAGACTAATCCCTTTCCACTTTTAACCTACCAACAATACCTGAGCATGATTGTCGATTTTTTATCAAACTTATCACCAAGAATTGTTATTCAACGTCTATTTGCCGAATCTCCTCCTGCTATTCTAAGGGCCCCCATTTGGGATAAGGCCATGTCTTTTTTTTACCAAGAACTGGAAAAAAAGATGCTGGTAAAAAAACTCTACCAGGGAATATACTATACCGAATAATTTGTAGTTTATTGGGTTATATGGTTTAATGTAGCGGTTATGCATGTAACAATTGTTGATGACCAACCAGATATTCTTGATCTTTATGAGCAGATGCTAGGCCAACACTTCCGTGTTACTTGCATTTGCGAGCCACAAAAGGTCTCTCCTTTTTTAAAAAATAATCAAACGGATCTTCTGATTTTAGATGTAAATATGCCCGTAATGGATGGCTTTGAAGTTTATAGAGTGGTCAGGGTTGATTTCCCCACACTGCCAATAATTTTCTTAACCGGAATGAACTCTACAGAAATAGCAGTAAAAGGCTTGTCCATGGGGGCCGATGATTTTATCATCAAGCCAGTATCGATAGAGGAGTTAATTGCCAGAGTAAAAAACAAAATCATAAAAAGCAAAGTGGCCTATGCTAATCAGGAAACTTTAATAAAACTTGATAATTTTGAGTTAAACTGCAATAAGCAGCAAGTTATTCTTGATGGAAGAGAAGTCTCACTAACTCCCATAGAATTTAAGATTATTCATCTTTTTGTAAGCAATCGCGATAAAATTTTCTCTCGCGATTTTATCTCTGATTATATTTGGAACGACACCAAGGTACAAATGCAAAACATAGATACTCACCTATCTAATGTGCGCAAAAAACTCTCTCCTTTTTCTGAGAGAATAAAAACAATTAAATCTAGAGGTTATGTTTTTAAATAAAGCATAACTAAAAGGCCGAATGAATTTCTGCCACTAACGCATGCTTTGGATTATCGCGAACATTTAACGTAAAACCATGCGCCATACTTGCTTCATTTTTTTGACGAACCTCTGCTACTATTTTCTTTAAATCACAACTCTCGACCTGCCCTTCCTCAAGTATAACCGACCCAGTAACTTTCTGTGCTTCTTTGGCATTATGAAATTGTTCATTTTTTTGAGCAATCTTAAGAGGAATAAAAACAGCACACTTTTTTAATGTCATAATTTGATAGACTGTTACGGCCCCCGCCCGAGAAATTATTACGCTGGCCATTTTCAAAAATTCAATCATCTCATCCTTTAAAAAGTCGACCGCAATATAATTGGCCAAGTCAATTTTCAAAAACTCAGAAATAAACTGCCCACCAACTTGATGTACCACCAAATAATCTCTACACATCCAATCTAGATTATTTTTTATCATGTCATTTATTAGTTTTGAGCCATTACCACCTCCGGAAACAAAAAGCATTGGCCTTTTCATGTCACTAAAGCTTTGTCCTTTGAGTGTAAATTTAAAATTAGTTGGAAGGAAATAGGCATCTCGCAAAGGCATCCCCAAATGAAAAGTTTTTTGACTTGGAAAAAAATCTTGAGATTTCGCAAAAGTAATAAAAATTTTATCCGCAAAATAAGAGGCAATTTTATTGGCCAAACCGACTCGACTAGTTTGCTCATGGATAAAAATTTTCTTTCTTGTTACATAGGCCGCTAATACGAATGGAACAGAAACAAATCCCCCGGTGGAAAAAACCAAACAATTTTGTCTGCTATACGGAAACAATATTTTGAGCGACTGAAAAAAACCAAAAATAATTTTAAAACCATCTAGAATATTTTGCATAGACAAGTAGCGACGTAGCTTACCAACCGAAATTATATGGTAATCGATTGCTAGATCTGTGACTATTTTTCGTTCAATGCCAGTAGCGCTGCCCACGTATTTTATATTGTACCTGCTATCTTTTTTTAAAGATTCTATAAGTGCAACTGCCGGCATTACATGGCCACCACTTCCTCCTCCAACGAAAAAAATTATTTTTTTATCATCCATTTTTATTACATCCACCAGAAAAGTTTTCCCAGGTATTCAAAAATCGACGTCAATCAATAGCATGCTATACTAATGTCATTATCACAATATTAAACTTATCAAGGAAACTATGAAAAAAGAATCTGCTGAAAAAAAATCAAAGGAAGATAGTAAGCTATCTCGCCCGGCCCAAAATATAGTTGATGAGCAAAGTAATATGTATTTAACATTCTCCATTGGAACAGAATCCTATGGCATTGACGTCGGCAGCGTAGTCGAAATAATTCGCATCTCCACCATAACTCCAATTCCGAGCGTCTATTCCTTCATCAAAGGTGTTGCTAATTTACGTGGAAAAATTCTTCCCGTAATCGATTTTAGAACGCGCCTGGGCCTAAGTTCCATGGAATATGATGACCGTACCTGCATTGTGGTGGTTCAACACGAAGAAATTAATGTTGGCATAATTGTAGATAGAGTTACCGAGGTAATGCGAATTCCTCTGTCCAAAATAGAACCACGGCCCAAAGTAAGTTCTACTATTGCTAGTCGCTTTGTGGCCAATATTGCTAGGATAAGTGATTCCGTCAAAACCATAGTTGACGTCGCCAAACTATTGTATGACTTAAGTGAAAAAGATATCGAAAGCAAAGAGCATAATTATCTGGAAAAAATGAGCACCATCGAACAAGTTAAGGAACAAGATTTGGAATTTGATGGGATCGACCCTTTAGAGAAAACCTTGGAAAATAGCAATAAGCATCATGAACAAATCGATCCAGCGTAATAGCACAATTAATAGAAACAAGGAGTAATCAATGTCCCCAATATCTGTCAACTGTTTATCCTATTCCAGCGGGATCCTTTACATGTTCATCATCGCGATCTGCTCAATTGGCGGAACTTATTATTTTTTACGGAAAAAAAATAATTTGGCATTAAATTCTTTGGCCAACTACTTAAGCAATGCCCTCAGCAGTACTTCTCATACTGATCATTTGGCAATGTTAGAACGACTAAGTAAAACTGATCTTAGTAAAATAGCCACTCCCCTTTTTAAACTGCTAGAAAAATTGTCCCAAGCTAGTTCGCAGGCCCCCGAACAGGTCAAGCAGCTTTTGCATTCTAACCTTTTGCCAATATATAACGAACTTGGTGGACTTGAAGATGAGATTTTTTCCGTCTCCAGTGTTAAAACCGAGAAGGTAGATTTAGAGGCCATGCACCATCAAATTAAAAGAATAAAGGGAAGTATCGCTCAAAAGAAGAACAACACCCAGGTTGTAGCAGAAGAGATTTTTCAAATAACCCAAAATATATTTGATACGACAAAGAATTTTGCCAGCGGAACAGGACAAAACGCTACTTCGCTTGAAGAGATGTCCGCCTCAATGACTCAAATAGGAGGGCAAATAAATAGTAATGCCGCCAATGCTTCTCGCGCACGCGAATTAAGTTTAAATGTAAAAGAGAAAGCATCCATTGGTGCAAGTCATATGGAGAGCATGTTGGGCGCCATGTCTGCCATTATTGGTGCTAGCAAAAATATCTCAAAAATAATAAAAGTAATCGATGAAATTGCTTTTCAAACTAATCTCTTGGCACTTAACGCCGCCGTTGAGGCCGCAAGAGCGGGTGTACATGGAAAAGGATTTGCGGTAGTTGCCGATGAGGTACGAAACCTTGCGGCAAGAAGTGCTGAAGCGGCCAGAGAAACAACCCAATTAATTGAAGATTCAACTATTAAAACCCAAAACGGCTCTACTATTTCTCAAACTACCGCCGGTTACCTTAAAGAAATTGTTAGCGGAATAGATAATATAAATAATTTAATCGGTGAAATTGCTACCGCCTCAAAAGAGCAGGCCATGGGTGTAGATCAAGTTAATTTAGGAATGAAACATATAGAATCTATCACTAGCAAAAATAAAACATACGCACAAGATTCTGCTAATTTGATCTCTACACTTCTAGAAAAGGCACAAAACTTTGTGGCCAGCATTAATGACATCAGGTCCGCCCTGCCAAAAAAAATGGATGGCCGCCAAACTGTTAAAAATGCTCCTCGCAATGTAGTGGCCAAACCGCTAACTAGTAAAACAACTTCCGCCAATTCACCAGTTAAAAAACTGGAAAAAACAACAACTCAGCCGTTACCACCAATCCCTAAAAAGACGGCCGAAGAAAAAAGTCGAACGGCATCCGGACAAAATAAAAGCAAATTAGAATCAATTCAAACAATCAATTTGCAACCTACCAATCGAACTGTCTCCGACGAAGAACATGAAATTAAAGTTAATTTAAATGATAATGATTTTGGAAGATATTAGCATTATTGGAGTAAAATATGGCCAACGATGAAATTGATTATGAGCTAGTGGAAGAATTTATTCTTGAATCGGTCGAGATGCTTGACGATGTAGAGCCGTTGGTAATTGCGTCAAAGGTAATAGACCAAGGTCTGGCAAATTCTCTTTTTCGTCCAGTGCACAATATAAAGGGAACCGCTGGATGTTTTAATTTTAACAACATCTCAAAAGTTGCTCATGCCGCAGAAAATCTTCTGTCACTTATTCGCACCAATGAACATAGCTCTCGACATATCGATGTAGATATCCTTATTAAGTTTTTTGATTATTTAAGAAAAACACTATCGGCAGTAATGGAACATCATAGTGATGGTGGTTTCGAAACCGAGGCGGCAAGTTTTATTCGTGAATTAGAAGCTTTGATTCATGGCCTTAGTGCTCCAGATGTCGTCTTATCCCCTGAGATAAAACGAGATCCGATTGCCACATCCGAGCCAGAAACCTCCACAAAGGCCGAAAACATTGGAGGAATTATTAATGATGCGGCCCTAGAATCGCTGAAAGAATTAGTCGCAGAAAAGGGATTAGATAAAAATGTTTTGGATTCACTGGCATCAACTTCCAAGGCAAAAAATGTTGAAGCCCCAACTTCTAAAATGGACGATGAATCGATAAAAATTTTTCAAACAGAAGTAAAAGAATTACTAGAAGACATTGAAAATAATTTGATGAGTTTTGTTAGTAACATTAAAAACATTGACTTACTACGCGACATCTATCGTTCCGTCCATACACTCAAGGGGAACTTCGGCCTTTTCAATTTTTCCTTACTAGAAATTTTTTCTCACAAAATTGAAACTCTTATAGATGAATTAATTAATAACACCATTCCCATAACCAAAAATGCTGTGGAAGATTTGATAACCATTGTGGATATTTTGCAGGAGGGATTCGAGCTATCCAATAAAAATGACCTCGACAGATGGAATAATAAAAGTGGTCTGCGCATGATCGAACGCTATCTAAACCATAGTAGTGTTGCTGATTTTGCTGCCAAAGCATCTGAACTTAAGATTGAAGATATTAACTTAAGTTTTAGTGACAAAAATACTAGCACCGGAGATGGTTCCAATAATCCATCCTCGGAAGCTGGGATGGCAAAAAAAGATATTAGAATCGACACTGTCAAATTGGATTATCTTAATGACATAGTCGGAGAATTATTAATCGCCAAAACCATGATTCACAAAGACATAGATTTCAATACGAAGAATGGAGAAAATCTAAAAAAATCATTTCATTTTTTCACTAAAGTTCTTGCCGAATTACAGGATACCTCAATGGCCATGCGCATGATCCCTGTTTCTTCCATGTTTAAGAAAATGGTTCGTATCGTTCATGATATAAGTAAAAAAACTAATAAAAAAGTTAAGATAGAATTCTTTGGAGAATCTACTGAGGTAGATAAGTCTCTAATTGACGTAATTAATAATCCACTCCTTCATATGTTACGCAACAGTGTTGATCATGGGATCGAAAGCGAGGAAGTTCGTGTCGGTCTGGGAAAACCTAAGTTTGGAACTATTAAAGTCGGGGCCATCCATGAATCTGGAGAGGTATGGATAATTGTTAGCGATGATGGCCGCGGACTTGATAGAGTTAAAATCGCCGCCAAAGCACACGAAATGGGACTCATTAATCATGACGGCTCTTCAATGACTGATCAAGAGGTATATCGTCTGATCTTTGCCCCTGGTTTTTCCACTGCAGAAAAAGTTTCCGATATTTCCGGCCGAGGTGTTGGCATGGATGTCGTAATGCAAAACATTCAAAAAATGAAAGGCCGAGTTACTATCGATACCAAAGTTGGAGTAGGAACTACCTTTACAATAAAAATTCCCCTAACCTTAGCAATTATTGACGGTATGTTGGTAAACTGTGGTGGAATCAAATATACTATTCCAATAGATTCCATTACTGAGACTATTAAGGCAAAAAATTTAGAGATAGATCAAATCGTACAAGGACAAGAACTTATTAAAGTTCGCAAAAGGATGATTCCAATTGTTCGCCTACACAACGTACACAAGATAACGCACGCTACTGAAAAAATCGAAGAAGGTGTCTTAATGGTCTTAGAAAGTCGCGGCTCAACTATTGCCTTGCTGGTTGATCAATTGCTTGGACAACATCAGACCATTATCAAAAGTTTACCCAGTTACTTTGAGAAAGTAAATTTAAACTACATTAAAGGAATCTCTGGATGTTCTATTCAAGGAGATGGCGAGGTGGGACTGATTTTGGATGTTGCATCGCTAATGGAAAAGATACAAGAACAAGAACAATCTCTGGCCACCAGATAATTAGTGATGGAGTAAAAAATTATTAATCATTTAAATAATCCTATTTTGCAAACATTAGAACAACTAATAAAAAATTATTTCGGAATATATATACGTCCCGACAAAGCTGTTACCGTAGAAGAACGAATTCGTCCTCTGCTAGCAAAACACAACTGCATTAATGCTCATGAACTGTTTTTAAAAGTTGATTCAGATACTACCCACGGAATAATTAACGATATCGCTAACGCCGTCACCACTAATTTCACCTATTTTAATAGGGAAGAACCTCATTTTGATTTTCTTCTAAAAAATGTTTATCCACCTCTAGTTAGAGAATTGCGACAAAAGAATTCTCTGGATTTGCGAATTTGGTGTGCGGCCTGTTCTTCTGGGGAAGAGGCATATTCTCTGGCCATGACAATTAGAGACTATCTAGATATGGATTACAGTAACTGGAGATCTGGAGTTCTGGCCACAGATCTCTCGACCACGGCCCTAGAAGAGGCCATCGCAGGTATATATCCCTCCGACCGAATGATTTATTTAAAAAAAGACGCCATAAAAAAATACTTTTCTCCTATCAACGACTACACCTATAAAATAAAGGCCTCTCTTGCCAAAGAAGTAACTTTTAGAAAATTTAATTTAAAAACCAAAACATATCCATTTAAACAACGGTTTCACATTATATTTTGTCGCAATGTTATGATTTATTTTGATCTCGAAATGATTAATCATGTTGTAGAAAATATTTATAAAAATTTAGAAACGAATGGATATCTATTCATAAGCAATACCGAAACACTCGGAAGGAAAAATTCTCTTTTTGAATATATTGCGCCAGGAATATATCGAAAAAAATAGGAGCAAGCATGGCCCAGCATAAGATTAAAGTTTTAGTTATTGACGACTCCTCTGTAGTAAGACACATCATCCAAAAACAGTTACAGGACGATCCGGAAATAGAAGTAATTGGTACGGCAAAAGATCCTTTTGATGCTAAAGATAAAATTCTAGAGCTTCGTCCAGATGTTCTGACGCTGGATATAGAGATGCCCAAAATGACTGGAGTAGATTTTCTTCGACAACTACTACCTCAATATCCGATCCCCGTAGTAATGGTTAGCTCTCTAACCAAAAAAGGAAGTAGTATTACTATGAAATCCCTTGAGCTGGGTGCGGTGGATTTTATTAGTAAACCCAAAGGAGATATCATAGGGGGACTAGATGATGTAATGGATGAGTTAAGAGAAAAAATTAAAATTGCTGCTCATGTTGATATTATCCATCTCATGCAACAGCGGCAAAATACACCAGCGATAAAACCAGAGGCCTTATCCAATGTTGATGGAAATAAAATTATTGCTATTGGCGTGTCCACTGGCGGACTAGAGACCACAAAACGCATTTTAAGTGGCCTTCCCCATAATATGCCCGGCATTGTAATAACACAGCACATGCCGGCCGGTTATACTAAAAGTTATGCTCAAACTCTTAACGACCAATGCGATCTCCACGTGGTGGAGGCGCAAGACGGTGATCGCGTAATGCCCGGGAAGGTCTTAGTTGCTCCAGGTGGTTTTCAAATGGCGGTACACGGGCGGCCGGGAGATTATCACGTTAAATGTTTTGAGGGAGAAAAAGTTTCTGGCCACTGCCCTTCCGTAGATGTCCTATTCACTTCTGTTGCCCAGGCCGCAGGAAAATATGCCATTGGGGTTATTCTCACAGGTATGGGAAAAGATGGTTCTGCAGGAATGTTACAAATGAAGCAAAAAGGGGCGTTTAATATTGCCCAAGATGAAAAAACATCAATAGTATTTGGTATGCCCAGAGTTACTATCGAGATTGGGGCCCATTCTGCGGTTTGCCCCCTAGACACCATTGCGGCAACCTTAATTCGTCAAGCGTCAGTCCGCTAGTGACAAAACGCACTGAGGCCAAAGCGATCTTTTTGTTTTACTAACAAAAACTGTCAAAACGATAAGTTATCAGCACTCTCTTCTGGCATAACAATTGAACTACGAACTACAGTAACGAACTCGAAATGGAGTTGAGTTCTAACAGATGATTACTAAGGAAAGTAATGCTTTATAACTTAAAAGGATCTTTTTATGAAAAAAATTTACCTTCTTGCCCTAGTAACCGCGACTATACTCTCAACTTCGCTTAGTGCCAAAATTCATGAACAATCTCCTTGGAGCGAGGAGAGTAAAGTGGCCGCAATTAAAACTTATGACGGAGACATTCTATCAGCAAAGTTGGAAAGCGGAGAATGCGCTACGATAAAAGAATTAGAAGGAATGGATCAAGTGGCCCTTCTTTCTGGAGAAATTATCTATGCGGAAGAAATAGAATCGGTTCTCATCAAAAAGGCCCCGGGTTCCTTTGATTTAATGGAAATAACTCGTGCCCCAGATGGGTTCTAGTCGCCTTGTTCAAATCATCAAAATTATCACCTAATTTGACTTTATAAATAATATCCTTAATCATTGTTTGTATATTAAAAAAAATCGTTATCAGTGATTAAGGATAGTTTTATGAAAAAGGAATTCACGATTGTCGTCTTTTTTGTCATCGTTTTTTTTTCCAATATAAACTACGCCCAAGATTTTAAACTAGACCCTAACACCGCAACAGCGATTCCTACTTATCTTGGTAAAGTTGTGCTTATACGTGGTGAGGCCATCCGCATTAATGCAAATAATGCAGAAGAACCACTTAGACTACAGGATAAAATAATGGCCGGGGATAGCGTTAAAACCGCCGAGGCCACCATCGTTAAGATTAAGATGAATCTTATTGATGATAGCGTCTTCACTATTGGCCCAAAATCAATTTTTCAATTCACCGAATCATCAACTACCAAAGAAAAAGAACGAAAAACCATCTATAAATTTGTCTCCGGACAATTACGCGCAAACTTTCCAAATAAATCTCGTCCTGGAGAAATTAAAATTGAAGTTGGTGATAATGTTTCCATGGGCATTCGCGGCACTGAACTTTTGGCCAACATGCGAACTAATAAGGACTTAGAAAAAATTGTTCAAATTGCGCTACTAAAGGGAGAAATTGACATTAACAATTCTGCCACAAAAAAAATAACCACCATGTTACCCAAAGAGCATTTTATTTCTGTTGTCGACAAGCAAAATAAGGGACTAGAGGAGCGAAAGGATATTATGGATGAATCACTTTTTGCGATGCTATCTAGCGAAGACCGAAAAACTTTTTTAGATTTTATGAAAAGTGCTAACGAACTAAAAAAAGTCCAAAATATAAACGAAGAAGATGAGACAGGTGAAGGGGACACAGCAAGCGGCAATGCAAAAAAAAACTGGAAACAATCTCTTAAAGAACTAAATCAAAGACTAAAAGAAAACAACCATTAGCTGGCAATTCTATCTGCTTCATCACTCTCATGGTGCTTATTATCATGATCCTCACGCACTTCCAATTGGTGCAAAGAATCAACGTAATCATTTAGGGCCATTGGAATTTCTTGAAAAAAATCCCTCCTTCTAAAGCTCAGACGACGAACCTGCTCCCCTTGGGCCAGTTTTTTTAGGTGCCTGGTTAAATTATATAGTGGGCCGGCAATCCGATGCGAGAGATAGAGTCCTGAAAGAATAAAAAACGCAAAAATAACCAAACGACTTACCCAAAAAATATTATGCATCAATCCCTGTTGCTGTGCTATCAAGTGGAAGTAAATATGATCAGGCGGTAGATTAAAATCTTTTCCATGTTGCATTAAAGAGTAAAAAAAATAGATGTCTGAAAAGTAAAAGACCAGTAACGAAAAAAAAGATCCAACTGTCATATACCCGATAAATCTTAATTGGAATTTGGGATTAACAAGCAATATCTGGCGACGCTCTATGACTTTAAACTTCATAACTCCCCCAATAAAAGAACAATTTCTACTCCCTCTCGGAAGAATACGATGAAAAATTAATTTTTATGCTATATAATCGGCCATAATAAAATCGTCAGACCGCTACAAACGAAGAAGAAAAAGGGAGTGCAATATATGAAAAAAATTGGTGTTATTTTGGCCGGCTGTGGGCATATTGATGGTAGCGAAATTACAGAAGCGGTGCTCACCTTACTGGCAATAGACAAGCTAAACGCTCAGGCAATAATTATAGCGCCAAATGCCAATCAGCATCATGTGATTGATCATCTCAGTAAAAAAGAAGATGCCCAAGCAAGGCCAAGAAACATTCTCGTCGAATCTGCGCGAATCGCCAGAGGAAAAATAGAAGATCTTGCCAAAATTGATCATAATCAACTAGACGCTCTAGTTCTGCCTGGTGGTTTTGGTGCAGCAAAAAACTTATGTAATTTTGCTTTTGCCGGGGCCAATGCGGAGGTAATTCCTTCGGTAAAAAACCTGCTGCTAAAAATACATGAAGCAAAAAAACCAATCGGCGGCATTTGTATCTCTCCGGCCATTTTATCCTTAGTTTTTGGCAATAAAGGCGTGGAAGTGACTGTTGGAGATGACCCTGACACCATTGCCACTGTTGAAAAAATGGGGGCCAAGCATTTTATAAAAAAAGTTACCGAAGTGCATGTTGACAAAAATTTAAAGATCGTAACAACTCCTGCCTATATGCATGGCAACTCTCGCATACATGAGCTAGCAGAAGGTATTGAGGCCTGTGTTCGTGCAGTAATTAATCTGTGCTAGACAAGCATAATATTAATGTTTGTTATCCACTTTTTTCTTCTTGCGCACTTGTTCGATAATGGATTGCAATCCTTCCTCTGAAACTTCAAAATCCTCGCCTCCGTCCTCGGCAGCATCTTGCATTAGTTCAGAAAGATATTCGATATCGTTTATTTCTAATTTATGCTCCATAGCTATATTGAAAATCATATTCTCAAAAAAAAGTGACTGACACTCTTCAATAAGTAGGTCAATTTTATCGGCCAAGCTAATTCTCGATGGGATCAGCTCAGCATCAACGTCCATAAGAAAACTATTTATCTCTTCCTCTGCTCTTTCGAGATCCCCATAATTAGCGGCCATAGTAACTCCTTGGATGTTTTTTGTACTCTAAGAGTGATTGAGTCTATATTTTTTGTCAATGAGCAATTACCATTGAAGATAATTAGTTTATGGCCCAAAACAAACAAAAACAGACAATCCTATTCATGGACGATGAAGAACTGGTGCAAATCATCGCCAAGCGAGTTATTACCGGACTAGGATTTGACGTTGAAATTGTTAAAAATGGAGAGGAGGCCATTGCCAAATACCAAGAGGCGTTGGCCAATAATGCACCCTATGCTTTGGCCATTTTGGACTTATATGTTAATAATGGGATGGGAGGTGTCGAGACAATCAAAAAACTGCTATCTCTCAATCCCCAAATTACGGCAATAGTATCTAGTGGAGACGATTATTCCCCAATAATGCGTAATTTTTCCCAATATGGATTTAAAGGGGCACTCCCAAAACCGCTTGTGCTCGAAGAACTATCCTCTCTATTAAAAAAGTTTTTAGGGCCTTTGCCGTGACATAGTAATTTTTCCTATGATTCTATAATTTTAAAATGTCCTATTGACTTATTTTTTATCTCTTATATAACCAGCTTACCTTTGTTATTTTGTCTAAAGAAAATAAGGAGTCGGGTATGGTCAGTGACGCCGATGGCCTAGATCAACGTGTTGATGAGCTTATTGAATCTTGGAAGGCCCTTTCTCCTAAAGAGTATGAGGAACATTTTTTAGCATTGGACAAAATAACGGCGCAAGAGTTTTTTCTCTGCCTCTCTTCCACTGATCAAGCGCATGTTTTCACTTTTCTTCCTCCTAAATTTCGAACTTCACTGGCCAAGTTATTACCACTTGATGATCTGGTTGACCTCCTACAAGAATTATCGCCAGAAGAAAAAAATGAACTTATCACTTCTTTGGATAACTGGACCAAGACAGAGGTTAATGCCCTATTGGCCTATAAGGAGGATGTTGCTGGAGGATTAATGAACTCCCGCTACGCTCGTCTTCGGGCAGACATGACTGTGGAAGAGGCGCTCAAATATCTTCGCGCCCAAACCCAGGCAAATTTAGAAACAATCTACTATGCCTACGTCATTGATAGTAATCAAATTCTCGTGGGAGCACTCACCTTGCGTGAGCTTTTCACCGCCAAAGGAAATGAGTCAATTAATAACATCATGACGATGCGGCCAAACTTAATCACTATTCCCGAAAATATTGAACAAGAAGAGATGGCAAAAATTTTTGCGGAAACAGAACATCTGGCCTTACCGGTTGTCGACGATTCTGGAAAAATGAAAGGGGTTATTACCATTGATGACGTGGTGGATGTATTAGAAGAGGAGGCCACTGAAGACTTTCAAAAAATCGGAGGTATGGAGGCCTTAGAGGAACCATATCTTAAAGTACATTTTTTCGAAATGTTCAAAAAACGCGCAGGTTGGCTAGTGGTTCTTTTTGCGGGAGAGACACTTACCGCTTCGGCCATGACTCACTTTGAAGATCAAATTGCCAAGGCCGTTTTATTGGCCCTATTCATCCCTCTTATCATCAGTAGTGGCGGAAACTCAGGATCTCAGGCCTCTACTCTTATCGTGCGCGCATTGGCCTTGGATGAAGTAAGACTAAAAGATTGGTGGAGAGTCTTTGTTCGAGAAACCTTTTCCGGCCTTTTGCTGGGACTTTTTTTAGGAATAATAGGAATAATGCGGGTATTCTTTTGGCCTAACAAGGAATCGCTCTATGGCCACCACTATGGACTAGTTTCTCTAACTGTCGGAGTTAGTCTAATTGGGGTTGTTATGTTGGGAACACTTACCGGTTCAATGCTGCCCTTTATCTTAAAACGTTTTAAGCTAGACCCGGCAGTGGCCTCCGCCCCCTTTGTAGCAACAATTGTTGATGTGACTGGTTTGGTGATCTATTTTTCTGCTGCCAAATTATTTCTTAGCGGTATTTTGTTATAGTTTTTGATCATTCTCCAGATTTGTATGCCCACATTTGTTGGCAGCACACAACAATCCTCGCCATCTGACCAGCATTGATATCTAGCTGATATTTTTAGGGTTTTTCTATTTTATTTTGATTTTTCATAAAATCCTAAGAGCTACTTAAGCGCCGATCTATAATTACCATAGCGACTAAAATGTTCCTATATATCCCTCGGGAGAAAAGGTATGAAAAACTTAACGCTAATTGTCCTTATAGTTACCGGCATCACCATTTTAACAACTGTTGGCTGCAAAGAGGCAACCAAAATCGGAGAAGAACTCTCAACCATGCCACCAACATCAGAGGGTGAAGAAGTGGATGTGAACAATGAAGAAAATGATCAAGAGAACGTTGGAACTAACGGCACATCTAAATCTTTTTGCCATGGAATCTCTGAGGAGATTGTTACCTCCACCAATTCTGGGAAAATTATAACACTCTCTCCATCAACCGCCGGATACGTCAATAATGGTACTCTTAAAACGACCTTGCGTGCTGTCATCTCTGCAGCAGAAGAAGGATCTACTATTTTACTGGCAGATGGAACTTACACCTTTATTGAAAACGGTAATTACAATGGTATCTACATAACTAAACCAGGAATTACTATTCGATCCTCATCTGGAGATCCAGAGAAAGTTATCCTTGATGCATCTTATTCTGACTTAGGAGGAGAAACTGCTCCAATAACTGTTGCGGCCCAATCGATAACTATTGCGGATATAACGATCAAAAGATCGATCTTCCATCTAATTCACCTATGGAATGGTAGCGATAATGTTAAAATCCACAACGTACATTTAATAGATGGAGGCGAGCAATTTATAAAATCTAGTCCGGGTGATACTAATAGAATTAATGGCGGATCAGTAACCTGTTCAAAATTTATAATGACCCCAATCGGACGGCAAAATGTGTGGGGATATGGTACGCAATATGGAGGAACTCGTTGCTACACAGGAGGAATAGACACTCACTCAACCAATAGCTGGCAAATAAGTGATAACTATTTTGAAGGAATATATTGCGAAAGTAGCGGAGGACATCCCATCCATGGAAAAAAACGCACTGATGTTGCCTACGTTACCTACGTTGGTGGACTGGCCGAGCATGCTATCCACATGTGGAACAGTGATGCGGGGACCAGACATATTATTGAAAGAAATACTATTGTCAATTGCGCAAGAGGAATTGGATTGGGCCTTGGCAGTACTTTACGTATACATGGTGGAATTGTTCGCAACAATATGATTTTCTCCTCTCATCCTGGTGGATCAGAGCACGATGTGGGAATTATGCTTGAAGGTGGAGCCGACGTGCAAATTTACAATAATACTCTATTCTTTTCGCACTCTAATGCCTACGCTAACGCCATTGAGTATCGTTTTTCAACTACCACGGGAGCAACGATCTCGAATAACCTAACAAATAAAGCAATAGCGAGAAGAGATAGTGCTAGTGGTATACTGACTACCAATGTAACTACCGCCAGCAGTAGTTGGTTTGCGAATTTGGCCTCCGGCAATCTCCATTTGGCCTCCTGTTCCATTCCTGAGCTTAGTGAGTCAGGTAGTGTTATCGATACCAACGCAGTAGATGTTGATAATGAATTGCGCGATGGCCTTGCTCCAGATATCGGTGCAGATCAGTGTGTCGAAATTTAAATTGTATAAAAAATAAATTGCAAGATTTTTATCTAAGCGGAAAAATTTGCCGACGATAGATAGGCAGTAATGGGCCTTCAAGTAAAGATATTGCCGAGTTTCTGCAAAGCACTTATTCTTTATATTGTGCATAATGAAGGAGTCAGAGATGACATCGGCCACAACTAATAATATTCCTTGGCCCTCCCGCGAAGAAAAACAAAAACGCGAAGCAAAAGCATTTGTTGGTAGATATCTGCGTGAATTAAAGGCCAAAAAAAATATTCTACTATTAGGATTAGGCCAGGGGTATCATTTGGCCGAATTGGTGGAAGTTATGGCCCAATTCCATGGAAATGACTTCAAACTTTGTGTAGTTGAGCTGCACAAAGAACTATTTGATAATTTCTCTGATGAGAAAACTAAAAATAGTAAAAACATCTCTTGGTTTATCGCCCACACGGCCGATGATTTTTTTTCCCAGCAAGAAACAATAGATTTTTTAATTGGCAGGCCGGCCATACTTCTTTATCCAGAATCCTTCCATCAGGATACCAACTACTATCAGGGCATACTAACCTATCAGGCAAGCGATAAACTAGATAATATCGTTTCCAAGTCAAAATCGCCCATTGTCAAAAAATACCTCTCCTCTTTCCTTGGCCAGGTTGATTTTGCCAAAAATCTTTCTTCTCATATCAAAAGAAAAGAAGAGTTCGGTAGTATGGATTTTCTATTTTACGCCCTTCATGAAATGACGGGGATCGACACTCAGATAACCGAAGAGTTACCATGAAAAAAATTCTTCTTATAAATCTAAAAGGCCATCACGAAATTATTTCCAGCACTCATTTGATAAATGCAATTATTTATCAAGCGCCCGATACCCAGATTTCTTTGTTGATCTATCAAGAATTCAATTCATCTGCTGCCATTTTAAATAATGTTCATAAGATTTATACCATTGATAGAGCGGCCATAACGGCCCTACATAAAAAGCTAATTTATAGCAAGGCCTTTGCCTACGACGCTTTTTTTGATGCACTTGGGCCAGCATATGAAGAAAGTTGGGATGAGATAATAAACTTCTCTAACGATAAAGTAAGTTCCTATCTATCATCTTTCTTCTTAAAAGATAATCATACTAAAATACATGGAACCTATTTTGATAAAACTGGCCAACTTCAATATTCAAGTAACTGGTTAATGCTACTAAGTGATCTAATGCCACAACTACCTTCTCTACCCATCCACTTTCAAAATATTTTTCTACAGACAATAGGTCGAAAGGAAAACAATAGTATCAACGGTATTGCCATTGACGAAACCAACAATGAGATTGCTTATTTAAAATTTGGAAAAATAAGAAAGCAGTTGGCCAATCAAAAAGATAATGCCAAGCTTATTGGCATACCTTGTAATTTTGCCCGGCCTGCTGTCATGAAAAATGTGCTGCAATTACTTCTAAACACTTCGTTTACTCACCCTGTCCTTCTGGCCACTTGCCAGACAGAAAAAGAAAAGGCCCATCTTTTAAACCGACACTTCACAGGCCAGCTAATAATTATCGAAGATGATTTTAAATCCCTTCCTTCAACACTATTGAATTTGGATCTACTACTCTCAACAGAGGGGCCAATAAAATATCTTGCGGATTTATTGGAGATACCTGCAATAGAAGTGATTACTGACTATAAACATGCCTTCCAACAACAAACCACTTTAAAAGGCAACCTTATTCTAACCGCCACGTCTCATCAAATAAGCGACTCTGTTTTCCATCTCAATTTATTGGAGACGCTTCGCTTTTTCTTTAACCTGACAACTACCCCCACCATCTCTACGGAAGAGTGTCTTTATATCGTTGAAAGAGATAGTTTGGGAATAACTTATAAACGTATCATTGATTCCGCTGACCTCAATTTTAATCATCTCTTTTATCTGATGGCCCGACATCTTCTGGGACTAATTTTATTAAATCGTAGAACCATTGATTCTTTTTTTGCTATAACAGATAAAACTTCAGCACAGACGGCCAAATGGCACCAAGAAGAAATGCAGGCAGTCCTTATGTTGAGTAAAAAAATTCTTTCCACCTTAAAATCTCTGCGAAAGGTTGATGGAGGGGCGCCCTCCACTTCTGCTTTTGTGTCTGCTCTAGATAAATTGTTAGATGAGTCTGATAACGGAGCACATCTGGTGGCATTCCCAGCGCTTTTTTTTAAAATGCGTTTAGAGACGCTCACTGCCAATAGCACCATGACAAACTTAAAAAACATTGAACAACTGCTATATCTTTTCAAAAAGGAGATTAAAATTATAATTGAGGCTTTGACCGAATTAGAAGAAGCAATTTCGAATAAAACGAACCCCTCAAATAACTATTTTCCCAACTTAAATTTATAACTATGATAATCTTAGGAAAAAACGATGCGTCTAAATAAGAAAAGGCCCATGGGCAGTATTTTTGTTCAACTCGGTATTTTGACGGAGGAAGAGTTGATAAAGATATTAAATCGCCATGATGATCGAGAAACCCCTATTGGTGATTATTTGCTTAAGCAAAAAAAAATTACTGCTGAAGATCTAACTCGGGCCACCGCCATACAAAGCGAACATAAATATCTTCCTCCTAATCAAGTTGTGGTAGATGCCGAAGTTGTCAAATTTGTTCCTAAAGAAATGGCCTTAGAATTTCAGGCCCTCCCAATAAAAATGGAAAATGACAAATTGCTTTTGGCAGTGGTGGATAGTACTGTTCTTGTAAAACTAAATGACCTTTTACAGATTCCTTTTGATGTGGCCATCTGTTCTTCTCAATCATATAAAGCTGCTTTTTCTAGTGCCTATGAAAAACAAGAAAACATTCAACAAATTTTAAGAAAAATTTCTGATGACTCCAAGACAATTGGGGCCACTTTATCCCCTGATAAAGCTTCAATGAATCAAAATACTTCCGTAGAGAAATTAATTAATAATTTTATTCAAGATGCTATTCATTCCAAAGCAAGTGATATTCACGTTGAGGCCGATGATTCTGTTCTTAGGGTTCGTGTACGTATTGACGGCATTTTGCATGAACGAGAAACCTTTCCGCTGGAACTACACTCTGCTATCATTTCTCGCTTAAAATTAGTGGCCAATCTAGACATAACGGAAAAACGTATTCCCCAAGATGGACGCATGCAAATTCCGGCCGGAAAAACCACTATAGATTGTCGAGTTTCTACGCTACCAACAATAAAAGGCGAAAAAGTTGTTATGCGTATTCTTGACAAAGAAAACCTCAATGTAAACATTGATAACATTGGCATGGATAATAATCTTTTAAAAAAGACCAAGCAGATTTTGCGCTGTTCAAGTGGGATTATTCTTGTAACTGGCCCTACTGGTAGTGGAAAAACTACTACTGTCTATTCGATGTTAAATTACATTAATTCAATGGAGCGAAATATCATCACGGTTGAAGATCCCGTTGAATATCATTTCAATTTAATAAACCAAGTACAAATCAATCCCAAGGCCGGGTTAACTTTTCCATCTTCTTTGCGCAGTATTTTAAGACAAGATCCAGATGTGATTATGGTGGGAGAAATTCGAGATGAAGAGACTGCTCAAATTGCCGTAAAGGCCGCATTGACTGGCCATCTGGTTATAAGCACTATTCACACTAACGATGCAGTAGCTACCGTGCAAAGACTCGTCGATATTGGAATCGAACCATATATTGTTTCTTCTGCCTTACTGGGAGTTGTGGCCCAAAGATTAGTGCGTAAAATTTGTCCCCACTGTGGAATTGAAATCAAAGATCCAACTAAAGTTAATAACTATATTGAAGAAGATATTATTGCTACTGTCGGGAAAGTAATTCGCGCAACTGGTTGTGAGCACTGTCACAATGTTGGTTATCAAGGACGTATGCCTGTCTTTGAAGTTTTTATTCCCGATAATGAGTTAAAACTTGCTATCAAAAATGGAGTGTCTGATATTGAGATGCAAAAAATTGCCGTAGAAAAACATGGCTTCACTACCATGCTGACAGACGGTAAAAATAAAATCAAACGAGCCCTCACCACCGCAGAAGAGGTTATTAAGCAACTAGGATACAAATAGATAAATTGGATGATGTTATGAAATATAAATTTTTACTTATTGATGATGAAGAAAGTTTTTTGGATTTGTTATCCGAAGCTATCACTGATGAATTTGATTGTGAACTTGAAGCAATTAGCAATCCTGTGGAAGGATTAGAAATAGCGCAGGAACAAAAGTATGATTTAATTTTGGTTGACTACGTCATGCCACAAATGAGTGGTAAAAAATTTGTTGAATCCCTGCGGGCAAATCCGGGGATCAATCAGAAAACACCTATTGTGATTTTATCTGCCTATTTAGAAAATGTAGAGAAGGAAGTTAAAAATATCAAAGACGTAAGTTTTTTTGACAAAATGTATTATCTCACAAACTTAATTCCCTATCTCAATATGATTCTGGCAAATAAAAAATAATCTAATGCTTAATTGCTGAAGACATCTGCCACATTGGCATAAAGACGGCCAAGGCAAGTCCCATTACCGCACCAAAGATAACAAAAAGCAGCAGCGGCTCAATAAGTTTAGAAAAATTATCTAAACTATGATTGACCCTTTTTTTATAGTAAACGGCCATTTTTTCTAAAATCTTTTCGATATCACCGGCCTCTTCGCCGATAGTTATAAAATTTGACAGCAACGGTGGGAACACCTTGGTACTTTTTAGGCCAAAGCTCAAACTCCGGCCTTCGGCAATAACTTTTTCACAATAAGCTATCGTTTCAACCATCTTTCTATTAGACAAAACTCCTCGTAAAATTTTCAAACTTTCTAACTGTCCAATGCCATTTTGTAGCAAAAGACTTAGTACTGTACAAAAGCTATTAACTTCTGCTTCTAAAATAATTGTTCCAATGATTGGAATTTTTAGAAAGAGCGTATGAATATTAAGCAAATATTTATCTACAAACTGTTTACGAAAATGAAAAAACAGGCCAAACAGCAAAATGGCGATAATGATAAATCCTGGCGATGTTAGAATTTCTGAAATAGTAAGCATTATCCTGGTAATTGCCGGTAACTCTATTTTTAAGTTTTTATAAAAGCCCTGCATCTTTGGAATAATTACATAGACTGAGATAAAAAATATTATTACCAAAAAAGTTAAAACTAATTTGGGGTAAAAAATGGCAGAATTAATTTTTGCCCGATTATCCATTTTAGCAGAAATAATATCAGAAATCTTTGCTAAAATATTCTCTAACTCTCCGGTGGCCTCACCGGCCACCAATAGACTCTGATAGGTAGAATCAAAAATATGTGGATGTTTTCCAACCGCCTGACTAAACTCTAATCCTTCGGCCAAATCATGTAAAATATCCCCCAGGGCACTTTTAAGAGTGGGATTAATAGTCTGCTCTCGAATAAATTCCAATCCGCGCATCAGCGGAATACCTACAGAAAAAACCGTCTCCAATTGGCCATTAAAAACCATTAGGTCATCCATCTTAACTTTGGGAACCAAAAAAGACATTGGATTAAAAGAGATCGTCTTCTCGCTTAACTCTGTTATATAAACTCCCGCCTGAGAAATTTGCTCTTGTGCCTGCGAAACACTTTCAGCAGATATTTCACCGCTTTGCAATTCGCCTCTATTATTTCTTGCCTTGTATTTGAAAATGGCCATCGAATATCCTAAAAATAACTTATATAAAATCGGTTATCGTAAACAACGTGCAGCCCAAGGAATGGACTACATAAACTTCCAAACTGGTAATGTTGCCTTTTACGTTAGTATCAAATGTCATGGTTATTGTTTGATTATTTCCCACCGACATACTTATTACTGGATTAGGAACTGTTTCCACTCCGGAGGCAACAGGACAAGGTGCAAATGCGGTAGGTAGCGTACAATCATAAGTAGCGGAGGGAAAAACTACTTGCGTTATTGATGCACCACTAACGTTATGGGTAAACTGTATAGAAGAAATAGTTAAAGCACCTGTAACATTAACATTAAATGCCGCACGCTTATTAGGAGGAACCCCTAACGGATAATTGGCCGATCCTGTCACGTATTGAATAGCGGTGGAAGCAGGACACCCTCCTCCTCCTCCCCCAGAATTAATGTTAAAGAGAGTACTGGGAATCATAAATTTAGGTTTATCTATAACTACAATGGCCGGGCCCATGATGGTAGTTGGTGTTGTCTTATTTGGAATATAGACAGAAATGGAACGAACACCGGCCGATACTCCCAAAAAAGAAAAATATCCACTGTCCGCGGCCGTAATAGCTAAAGAGCGCGTTGTTATTACACCGGCACCATTAGGAGTATAAAGTTCAATTACCGCCCCTCCCACATATGGATTGCTACCATCAGAGATAAATCCGTAAACATCTGACTGATAATAATTAAGTGGAATGGAAACGGTGATATCACTGTCAAGCCCTGCTCCACCTACCGCACCGTCGGCACCATAGCTAATAACGGTTACTGGATTACTCGCAGAATTATAAATATAGTTATTACCCCAGGCATCTTTGGCCACATCGTTACCAGTTTCACTAGAAAGATATGGCCCATTCCAGCCGATACCAACACGATATGTACTATTCATGCTCCATGCTGGGTAAGTGACATTAGTAAGAAGTTGTGCCAAAGTTGCCGGCATGCCCCCAATATCGCCTTGAAAACCAAAACTGATACGCTCTCCGCCGGAGGTAACAGACTCATCTCCCACCATAGCAAACTTAATTTTTTCTAATTCATTTAGCGTTTCATCAAATCTAATTTCGGAAATATCATTTTGCATATAATTTATAGAAACCACCGATAAAATACCAATGACCATTACGGCCATAAGCATTTCAATCAATGTAAAACCGTTATTTTTTTTAAATCCTCTCAATGATATCATCCCCATCACCACAAGTTTTATTGGGGCCACAACTACGCACATAAGCACTCGTATGCTGAAAAAGCGTTCCCCATCCATCTATCTTAAAACTTTCTCCATCTTCTGCAAAAGTAATTTTCAAATAGGGCCCACACCAACCACTCATTTGTCTATAGGTAGGAGAAGCAGTATCGGTATCCACATCACAATCAGCATCGGCCACGCTTTTAGTAACTAACTGATCCAAATTTGTTGGGGCAATTGAATTATTTTCTTTATAGTCCGCAATGGCCACTGCCAAATTTTTGATACGTTCAGTGGTAATTAGAAGTTCTTGCTGACTATTTTGCGAAGTGGAATTTAATAGAAAAAGAGAAGTAGTCACGGTTAATGCCATCAAACTTATCATTACTGAAATAAGAGAAAATCCTGCTCTCTTAAAATGAGATCTGAATATCATCACCATTCCCACAAAGACCATCCTCTCCACAGCTAGTTATTGTTCGCCCTACTTGGCTATAGATAATGGCCGTTTTCCAACCATCCAAATTCCAATCTGCGGAGGTATTATCTAAATAAGGCCCTCGCCAACCTAGCTTGGTAAATGGATCATAAGTTGTCTGCACCCCTTGCACTACCAGATCATTAAGCGTGGAGGGCAAACTTCCCATATGAGAGAAATAACCAGAACTTTTTAATGCCCCAGAAGAAACAAGCTTGGGATCTCCCATGATAGCATATTTTATGACAACCAGTTTTTCTTGCGTGACCGCTGATTTTGCTTCATCAGAAAAATCTATGAAATTTGGAGTAACAACCACGGCAACAATCCCTATCAGAACAACAACCATCAAAATCTCAATTAGGGTGAAGCCGCGGTTGTTAGATATCATGCACTAACTTATTTTAGAAAGTGTTTTCGTTATCGTTATCAGAGTTAGCGAAAATAATTCCAGAGGCATCATCATAGCACCATCCACCATCTAGCGTGGCCGCGGCTGAACAACCCGAGCGATCACCACCTGTAGTACAAGCAGCTACCGCACAATCAGTGACCGTACTACTATCGTCCCATGGATTTACTGGTAAGTCTTCTCCGCTAATGAACACAGCATCCGCAGCTGGTATTGCAGGAAGTGGAGGGGTAAGTGCCGCCAGTGTTGCCGCTGCACAATAAGTACCATCAGTAATATCGTTTCCACTAACCGCCGCAAACTCTGGCCAAGCACTGGCCGGCGCAGCACATTTTACAACCATCTGTATTTTTTGGTTAGCAATCGCAGTCCTCAATGCCCCTAGCGCCCCTTGAGTTGCTGCATTTTTAGATTGCGTTTGGAAATCTAAAAATTGTGGTACTGCGACAAGTGCCATAATTGCCACTAGCATAACAACCATCAAAATTTCAATAAGGGTAAAACCTTTGTCATTTATCTTCATCATTTTTCACTCTCCTAGTTGGGTATGATGTAGTATTATTAAATCGTTACCATACTAGGGTAATACCCTTTTTTTTTAAAAACAATTGAATATTTAATTCCACCTAGGCAAATAGTGCTCTCCTGACTTTTTTAGTCTTCTATCTTTTAAAGTTTAATGCTCACCTCTCGAAAAATAGCTAGCGAATTAGGCCAAGTTCTGGCCAACAAGGAAGTTAAGATGCTGAGTAAATTTTATAATTTTTCAACTGACCCATTTTCGGAAACACCGAATACCTACTTTTATTTCTCATCCAACACTCACCAAAACACCTTGGCCCAACTAACGGAACTACTAGAGCAAGGCCGAGGCTTTATCAGTATTACCGGAGAAGTTGGCACCGGTAAAAGCATGTTGGCCAGATATATAATCAAACAGTTCAAAAGTGATGTTAACACCGCCTTTCTTTACTGGCCCAATCTGGAAGGCAAAGAACTTATTGCCGCAATAAATCGAGAACTTAATATTCCATCAAGCGATGATGAGTTTAATATGCTGGAGCGATTTTTGCTGGCCAATGCCGCGGAAAATAGACAGACCATTCTTTTCATTGATGAGGCCCAATCTCTATCCCTAAAATCATTAGAAACCATTAGACAGATCAGTAATTTGGAATGTGAAACAAAAAAGCTAATTCAAATTATTCTACTTGGCCAACCTGAACTAACCACTATTTTAGCTCGGCCAGATATGCGTCAGGTAAATCAGCGCATTTCAAAAAATCTAACATTATCTCCTCTACCATTTCATGAAGTGGAAATGTACATCAAACATAGGATCGAATTGGCCCGAGGAAGCAATTTTGTTCGTTTTGACTATAAGGCCACTAAAATGATTTACAACTACTCTCGAGGAATACCACGCTTAATTAATTTAATTTGTAAAACGGCCTTGCTTTGCGGAGTAAAAGAACAGACACGGATTATTACTGATAAAATTGTAAAAATAGCTCTAAAGGATACCAATCTGGCCCCTATACCCAAGTCCAGATTTTTTATAGGATTACGATGAGCGAGATTATTAAAAAATTAGAAGGTGTCGAAGAAAAAAAGATAGATGCTATCAAAAAGGCACATCTTTCGCTTGTTCCGCCACAAATACATCGGCCAACAACAACTCACAAAAAATTTCCATCCACCTTGGCCATCGCCCTTTTTTTTATGGCCGCAGTTTCCACTTGGGGTGGGTATCGTTGGTATCAAAAACGTGCCACTTTGCAAACGACACTGGAACCAAAAGTGGAATTAAATTTTAATCAGTCCAACAACGAGGCCATCTTGGCCTTTCGCCAAAAAAATTACCAACTGGCCTTACAAAAAATAACTCCACTTGTTAATAGTGATTTAGAAAAAACCCCAAAAGAAATATTAAATAATATGGCCGTGATTTATCGTCACAACAATGATTTCAACAAGGCACTTCCGCTCATTGACCTGGCCCTAAAAAAACATTCCAACGATGCCACGCTCTTTAATAATCGGGGAACAGTTTATCTCGCGCAAGAAAAATTAGATTTGGCAATTGTAGATTTTCTTGCGGCCATTCGCATTAATCCTGACTACTCTGATGCAATGTTAAATTTAGGTTTTGCTTACGAAAAGCAAAAGGAATGGGATTTATCCTATGATTTTTACCGACGCTATATAAAAGCGCGCGATGCTTCACCAGAAATAATTAAATTATTGAAGCAACGAATTATAAAAATGTATCCCTTGCTTTTGTATAGTGCAGGAGCAGTAAAGTAAAATGTTTAACATGATAAAAAAAAATACTCTCGGGTTGGACTTAGGACAGCGCTCTATCAAAGGCGTTTTACTACATAAGAGAAAAAAAAGAGTTTTTCTAGATAATGCTTTTATCTTTGATTACGCAGAGTCTAATCCCAACTTCCCTAATAATGCCGACACTGCTTTAGGTCTCAAGGCCCTATCGGAAATTCATGGCCTCAATAAATATGACGTTATCTTCAATATCGGCAATTATAATATAAATAGCTTTGACTTAAAATTGCCTGCAATGCCAAAGAAAGACTTATCTGCCATAATACGCAACGAAGTGGCCAAGCACATAAATTACGCTATTGAAAAATGCAGTTTTGATTACACTGCTTCTTTAGATGAATCAAGCAAAGAGAAGATGTATAACATCAAAGTATTCACTACAAAACTAAGCAAAGTAAATGCTAATACGGCCCTCTTGTATTCTGCTAATTTAAAACCTTACATCCTAGATGCAGACATTGAGGCCATTGCTAGAATGCTTTCATTCAATGGATATCTCAAAGAGGGACATTGTCATATTTTAGTCGATATGGGAGAGACTCATACAACGGTTGCGCTTTTGCTAGGAAAACAAGTAATTTCTCTTACTGTAATTAAGCAATCAATGGGATTAATAAGTCACAACTTAATCAAATCACTATCCATAAATTATGGAGAAGCAGAATCATTCAAGAAAGATCTATCGAGCAAGGACAATAATCCTTTCCGCACTTCCTCGCCCATAGGCCATCAAATGGCCAAAGAAGATTTCGATGAAATTCTGAGTAAAATCCAAGAAAATATAGATTATCTTAGTGAGTTTCACTTCAAAAAATGGCCGGTGGAGGCATTCTTCTTTACCGGTGGCGGCAGCAAAGGCCAGGGCCTTTGTGAGCTATTTGAAGAACATTATAAAATTAAATGCCTCGTTCCCAACCCCTTTAAAAATATTGAACTGGCCGAAGATAGCGACAATAAAAATTTTATCTTCAATAACATAAACTCTATGGCAACCTCAGTAGGCCTGGCATTACGAGGTGTAACATGAGCAGTATGATAAAAGAAAATATTAATCTCCTTCCAGCCAAATCTGCCTTGCAGCAAGTTTCGCAAGATTTTATTACTTTGACCGCACTAATCATTACTTTTTTAGCAGTCTCCTATATTGGCATTAATCAGCAAATGCATAAAATGAGCTTGGAAAGAAAACTAAGGTTAGTTACTTCGCTAAATCAACAACGAGCGCAAGAAATCCAAAATATCAACACCCAAATGGCGGCCATTGAAGCGCAGGTTAAAATGGCAAAAAGCTTAAAGGATCTCAATGCGCAAAAAGTTACTTGGGCCAACTATTTTAAAGAACTATCGCTAATCATTCCCAGCGCGATATGGATCGACCGGCTTCTATTTAAGGCCGAAAATAGTGACATTGGACTTTTTCTTAAGGGAACATCTGCCAACCAAGTTAAAGTTTCTACTTTTTTTGAAAGAATTACTAAGTCCAACTATTACAATAAAATGCTTATAAAATATTCCGGCATGGCGCAAGATGGTAGTTCCGATCTTGTTGAATTTGAGTTTGCCACTTCCGGACTTATAAATAACAACCAGGTGAAACAACAATAGAGTATATGGCCAAAGAAAATATTTTACTCATTCAACTATCCGCCAGAGAACGAAAAATGATGATCGCGAGTATCATTCTTATTATCACTGTTTTTTACACAATGTGGTATCGACTGCAAATTACCAACATTGAAAATCTTAAAAAAAGCATCAGTGAACTTGAGACTCAAAACAGTTCCAACCAATCTACGCTGGCCACACTTAATTTGCAGATGCAAACAAAAACAAATTTTACCCAAACCTCCAACAAAAAGAAAAATCAAGATAGTGAAGATTTTTGGCCAACTAATAATCTTGCCATTTTGGTAAAAAAAATTGCGGAAACATCTGCCGAAAAATCAATTCAACTAAATACCATTGCTCTCATTTCCAATGAAATTAATGAGGGGGTTGTCAAAAATACCTTTAGTATTGAAATTAAATCTTCTTTTCTAGAATTAGCAAAATTTCTAGAAAATTTAGAACAAAGTGCAGAGTGGCTAGCAATTACTTCCGTCAACATTACTCGCTTTGAAAATGAACTAAAGGAATGCGAAGCAATTGTCTTGTTGAACACTTTTGAAATGACAGGAAATAAACCATGAGAACTTATTTTTTTCTTCTGTTTTTTTCATCGATAGCAATTTGTGCGGAAGCACCGTTGCAAATGATATCGGATAACTATTTTCCTATCATCGATAAAGAAATCGAGTTGGCCTGGGGCCACGATGCTTTCATAAAATCAGCAGGCGTTCGTCGCGCCCCCGCCGCCACAGAAGAACTACCGACGCTCTCGGCCATTATGTACGACCCCGAAGCTCCGTTAGCAATTGTAAATGGCAGCACTGTTGGCCTAAACTCCATGGTTGGCCAGCGCGAAGTTATAGAAATTGGTAGTGATTATATTTTATTAAAGAAGGATAGCTCAATAATTGAGTTGAGTATTAATAAAAAACAATAGGAAGTTAATATGAAAATCTTATGGCCATTTCTCTTTTTGTTCCTGATAACAGTTGCGACTTCCGCCCAAGATCAATTTTTTAATAAAAATGTTGTCCTAAATATAAGCGACACTGAAACCAAAAACTTTTTAGAACTGATCGCTCGCCAATCTGGACTTCGATTGGAAGCAGATCCCGATATTGCCGGCAACATCTCTTATAGTTTTGGAAAAATAACTGCCAAGCGTGCTATGGATATTGTGGCCAAAGATCACGCCCTTTCCTACGAAGTTGTTGGCGATGTTTTAAGCGTTAGAAAAAATCAGCAATCTACAGGAGAAACACCTAGTGACATTGTCGGAGTAGTCGGAGGAAATAAATTCAACTATCTAAACTTGAAGTATCTCAATGCTAAAGATGTCCCACCTCGAATATCTGCTCTTCTAAAACCGGGAGAACAGGTGATTGTTGATGAAGTTACCAACTCCATTGGCATTTTTTCCTCAGTAAAAACTATCTCTATGATTAAGGCGTATGTAGCCAGTGTTGACAAAATCCCCCCGCAAATTTTGATCGAAGCACAAATTGTTGAAATAACCAAAAATAAATCAAGAGAATTAGGAATATCTTTTGGCAATTTAGACAATCCTTCTGCCGGATTAAATGGCAACACCGTTGCGGGAATTGCTAACTCTCATTTTGCTTCTGTCCCCAACGCATCACTGGGAATCAAGCTAGGACATGTGGCCAGCAATGTTTTGCAAATGAGATTGGATGCGGCCGAACAAAGGGGTGATGCCCGCGTAATCTCTCGCCCCAAAGTTGTTACTTTAAATAATGTCTCGGCAACTATTTTAAGTGGAATAACCTACCACGTAAAAACCAATGGCGCAGTGGTGCAAGGCCAACCCACGGCCGGAGAAGTAACTTCTATCAACGCGGGACTATCACTTGAAGTAACACCTACAAAAGTAGGAGATCGCGAGATAAAGCTAAAAATATCCGTCAGCAACAGCGAACCCGATGAAGGCTCTTCTGTTGATGGAATTCCCGGGATAATTGAAAATTCTGCCAACACCACCATCATTGTTAACAGCGGAGACACCGCCACCATGGCTGGACTAATAAAAAGTTCGCTTAGCAAAACGAAAACGGGAACTCCCGGGCTTAGCGAAATACCCTTTTTCGGATGGCTTTTTAAGAGTGAAATTGATCGTGATAAGAATTCTGAGATGGTTATCTTTATCACTCCTAGAATTCTAGACAACGGTGCGGCCCTAACTACCGCCAACTTGGCCCGCTAATTATTTTCTAATTGCACAAAAAAATCCACAAAGGATTTTTTTACATGATGATGCCCAACGATTTTTCCACCACTGTTTTTTTTCATAAAAATGGCGGCCAGCATAATCATGCGATGATCAGCGATTGCTTCATAGGTGATCGCTGGCCTGATCGTTTTCTCCGATTGCCCCTCAACTTCAAGAAAGCACTCTTTTTCATTATAGGTAAATTTAATTTCAAATAAACTTAATATCTTTTGCATCTCTGCTAAGCGATCACTCTCTTTATGTTGTAAAACTGTAACATTTTTCAACCGACTATTTCCTTTGGCATAGGCGGCCAAAAAACAAAATGCTGGGGCCATGTCTGGCGCAAGAGCGCAGTCAAAATCATACGCCCAAAGTTCTCTTCTACTGATCCACAGGCCTTCTTGGGAAAAAGAATAAACGCCACCCATCATTTTCAAAACCTCTAGAATGTATGCATCGGCCTGAAAAGGATCGCTCTGGCTACAATTGATAATAAGCAAATCTCCTAACACTGCCCCTAGTGCAACAAAAAATGCCACACTACTAAAATCGGGAACAATATCAAAGGTAGAAGCATTATTAAAATTAGAAATTAAATGAGAGGTTAACTTTAAATATTTTTCAGAACTATTAACTTCAATGGGAATCACCGATGATTTCCTTGACAAAAGTAAATCATGCAGTGCCAACATTATTGCGGATGCAAACTGAGTAGATTTACTACTGCGCACACAGACAGAGGTATCAAAAAAATTATAGGGCCCCTGAACTTCAAAATAAAACTGTCCACGTAAGTGGCCAATCTCTACCTCAACACCTAATCGACGCAATACATCTACCTGTTCACCAAATGGCCGCTGGCCCATTCGCCCATCAGTTAGTAAACGATATCGACACTTTCCTCTGGCCAAGAACGCCAATAAGAAACGGTTGGTGGTTCCACCATCTCCTGTTAGCAATTCCGTTATCTGATTATTTTGTACTTCGCATTCAGGAAAACAATTTTTTACGATTACACTATTTCCTTCATACCTCTCAATTATAACACCCACCTGCTGCAAACATCTAATCATGGCCGTAACATCAGAGGAAGGTGGTAAGTTTTTTAAATGAATTTCACGAGGATCAGTGGCCGCTAAAATTAAAAGTCGATTCGCATATGACTTTGAAGTTGGAACGACTATTCTTGTTGGTCTTTTAGTGCAACTTATTTCTATAAACTCTAGGCCACTCATTATATCTAACTACCTATCTATCGCTCACTGCCTTGTAAAACATAAAGTTTTTTAACAAATTTTTGTAATCCAATAGAGCAAACTCGCATCTGTCCTATCGTCTTAAAAGAGATATAATCAATACTCTCCTCCCCTTGGCGTTTTTTATCTTTATCTATAAGCAACAAGAGGGCCGATAAATCAAAATCTGCTCTCTCCCAGGGTGATATTGCCCAGTCAGTACCGAGATCTTTTGCCAACAATAATAATGTATCCGTCATTACTTGATTTTGAAAAAGCTTATCTATCGCCACCATTCCCCAAAAAACTGCTTCGCCATGAGAAAGCTTCATTGCCTTTTCTAACGCATGGCCAATAGTATGGCCCAAATTTAGACTTTTCCGCAAACTGATCTCCAGGGGATCTTTTTCTACTACCTTCAGTTTATGCTGGGCACACAACGTAATTAATTCATTAAATCTATTTTTTCCACTTTTTGAAATGATAAAATCGAAAATTTTTCTTGATAACATAGCATATTTAATTATCTCACCGTATCCAGAATCTAGATCAGATTTGGTTAACGTTTTAAGAAAATTAGTATCGACATATATTTGTCTAGGGAAGTGATATCTTCCCAATAGATTTTTTCCACTCCTGGAGTTAAGGGCCGTTTTCCCTCCTATTGAAGCATCTACCATGGCCAGTAGCGTAGTTGGAATAATACTCCAAGAAATTCCACGCAAAAGTGTCGCGGCCACAAATCCCGCAAAATCAGAAGTAGCACCACCACCTATTGCTACCAAATGTGCATGGCGATGAATTCCCTGTGACAAAATGTATTCGCAGGCCCTTTCATATTCCGCAAAACTTTTGGCCTCTTCCCCTTGTTTACAGATAAAAATAACAATTTTCTTTTTGCGAAGCTTGGCAAAAACCTTCTTATTCAAATCTTCTTGATATAATGACTTAACTTTCTCATCAATGATAAAAATTAATACTTCGCTATCAAATGAAGCTAAATCCTTCCCAATAGCGGCCAAACTCATCTTCAAATATTGGCCTTTATTTTCTTTCTTTAACATAGGCCTGCTGTCTCAAAAAGTGATCGGCCAAAACTATTTTGGCCATACTCTCAATTACAGGAATCGCTCGCATCACAATTGAGGGATCATGGCGTCCTTGCTGGGCCTTTTTTCCAACGGTTGATGGCGGCTTAAAACTTGCTTCCAAATAGATATCCTCTCCGTTAGAGATTCCCCCCTCAATACCACCAAACCTAGATCTATCTTGTGCATTCTCACTGCCATAAGAATTCGCCAAACTCTCTCCCATACCAAATGAAAAGGCCACACATCCGCCAATAGAAAGGAAGGCCTTCCCTAAATCGGCCTTCAACTTATCAAAGGCCGGTTCACCCAGTCCGGCCGGAACATTTTTAATCTTTACGGCCACCACTCCGCCAACTGATTCCCCTCTTTTTTGTAAACCCTGCAAATAGTTTTCAACTCTTTTCTTGTGCAAAAGATCTTCCCCAGACAAGGCCCCCACCTTTACAAGATAGGCCGCTACTTCAATTTGCGGAATGATCAGTGACGCAAAATATCCTGCGATTACTCGCGCAATGGTTTCTCTTCCGCTGCTTCGTCCACCACCTCGAGGATCACGTATTCCATATTTATCCAGGGTTGTTTTATCTGCATGGCCTACTCTAAATTCCCGCTCGGCCCAGCGATAATCGCCGCTGCGCTGATTAGTATTGCGGACAATCACTGCAATAGGAGTTCCTAGCGTTTTATTTTTATAGACGCCAGATAGTATTTCCGGCAAATCTTCTTCTTGACGCGTAGAGGTTCCGGCCATTTTTCCAGGCGCTCGCCTGCTTAGTACTTTGTTTAAATCCCGAAGCGAAACATTAAGACTGGAAGGAACTCCGTCAACTATCACTCCGATGGCCGGGCCATGGGACTCTCCAAAAGAAGTCAAACTAAATAGCTTACCAAAGCTGTTTCCTCTCAATCAATACCACCGGTTGAGTAGATAATTAATAATCCAATACTATTTTATTCCATTGTAGTGTAATGTAAAGTTTCATTACGCATCATTTTTTATCTTATACCTGGAGTATTTTAATGATTGAGACCATCCGAAACTTACTAGAAATTCAAAGTATTGATTTGCACATAAAAAAACATCTCGATGCTATTGAGCAGCAAACGACAAGAATCACTCGCATCCGTAGCGACGCTGATAATAGAAAAAAACAGCAAAACAGTGACATGGCGGCCATAGAATCAAAAAAGGCCTCCAATCTTGCCCTTGAAAAAGAATTAGCAACTATTGATGCTAAAATTAGTCGCGCCAAGCATAATTTAGATTTAATAAAATCTCAGGCCCAGGCCAATGCCCTCAACAACGAATTAAAAAATTTAGGAAAGAAAAAAGAAGAAATTGAAGGAATTATATTAGTGACTATTGAGGCAATCGATGGCCTGCAAAAAAAAATAGCTGAAACCAATCAATTTCTGGATGGCGTTCAACAATCAATCACCGAGATAGAAGAAGAGGTTAAGTTGGCAGTGGCCCATGAAGAAAAAGAAATTTCCATCTTAAGCTCTCGCTTAACCAACCTGGAAAATTTATTAGATCCTAAGACAAAATCACTTTTTCGCGATCTCAACATCAGATTTAAATATAAATATCCCTTATCCATCGTGGGCCGTAATGTCTGTTCTCAATGCCATTTCAACGTCGAAAGAAATTTACAATCGATTGTTGAAAAAGGCGCAACAATTGAGCAATGTCCCAATTGTTCAAGAATTTTATGTCCAAGTGCGGCGCTAAAATAAAGGCCCCCTTGACTTGCTTATAAATTTATTGCATTAATCTCTTAAACCGAGAAGGCCAGGACGTCGCTGGAATCGCAAGATTCGGGAGGAAGGTCCGGACACCATATGGCAACATAGCGGGTAACGCCCGTCCACCGTGAGGTGAGGACAAGTGCAACAGAAAGTATGTACGGGCCTGCAAAGGCCGCTGTAGTGAAATCAGGTAAACTCTATGTGGTGCAAGCTCAAATAGGTCTACGCTAAGGACGGCCAGTCCGAGTAGACGGGTAGAGTGCTCGAGGCCTGCAGCAATGTAGGCCCTAGATGAATGACGCCCAAATACAGAATCCGGCCTACAGACTTTCTCGGTTTTTTTTGTTACCTTAATATAATCATGACAACTTTTTCTGCCTTTCTCACCACCTTTTTTGGAATTACCACCGCTGTTTTTAGTTCTGTAATCTTAGGCGTAACACTGCTAGTTCAAGCAGACATAAATCACCCTTTTAAAAACACCATTACACAAGATGAAATTAAATATAATCTTAAAACCACGCAAATATATAGTGAAGGATTACTTTCGATAAACCTCTTCGCCATTGCCCACTATCTCCCACAAAACACACCGGAAGAGTTTCAATTGAATAGTTTTTGGGATGAACATTTTATATTTTTTGCTCTACGTGATATTACAAAAGAAAAATTGGGATCTTTGCTGGGCATTGCTCATCTTGATCAGTTTAAACTCTGGGCAACTGATCTCCGAGCTGGAGAAAAAATCTATCTTTCATTTGCCCATGATAAACAGAAAATTGCTCTGCAAAAAGAGTCTTTTAAGCAAGAAATTATCTCTGATGGCCATGTTTTTAAAATATCTCATAAAAAGACCTTGCAACTAATTCGGAAGGAGTGAGCTCTTCTCGTAATAGTTCTTGACTTTATCCAGATTAAAATAGATGGTGCGACGAATTGTTATCACTTTAAAACCTGGACACACATCGAACATGTTAAATTTCTCCTCCCTGGCACTCTCTCAACCACTATTAGCAGCATTAGAAGAAGTTGGTTACAAAACGCCAACCCCTATTCAAACACAGGCCATTCCCCATTTATTACAAGGGCGTGATCTTTTAGGAATCGCTCAAACCGGCACTGGCAAAACTGCCGCCTTTTCTTTACCTATTTTGGATCGTTTATCAAAAAATAAAACGCCACCCTCTCCACGCAAAGTAAGGGCCCTAATCTTAACCCCGACCCGCGAATTGGCCGCGCAAATTTTACAAAGCTTTGAGACCTATGGAAAAAATTTATCCTTCTCCTCTGCGGTAATTTTTGGAGGCGTAAGCGAAAGGCCACAAATACAGGCCATGCTTAAAGGAGTCGATGTCTTAGTAGCAACTCCCGGACGCCTTTTGGACTTAATGGGGCAAAATTATGTACAACTAGATAAACTAGAAATTTTTGTTTTAGACGAGGCCGATCGCATGCTAGACATGGGATTTATTCACGATATAAAAAAAATTATTGCTACACTTCCTCACGAACGACAAACACTACTTTTTTCGGCAACTATGCCAGCTACCATTGCAGGCCTTGCACAAAAATTATTAAAACACCCCGTAAAAGTTGAAGTAACTCCTCCCGCCTCTACCGTAGAGCGTGTTTCGCAAAAGCTTTATAATATTGATAAGAGCAATAAATCGCGCCTCCTTCGCTCTATTTTAGAACAAGATAATTTTGAGCGCGTATTAGTTTTCACCAGAACCAAACATGGTGCAAATAAAGTTGCCCAAGATTTAGAACTGGCCTCTATCAGTTCGGCCGCAATTCATGGAAACAAATCACAAGGGGCCAGAGAGCGTGCACTCGATGGATTTAAAAACGGATCAGTACGAGTCTTAGTTGCTACCGACATCGCCGCCCGAGGAATTGATGTTGCCGACATCACTCATGTAATAAACTATGATCTGCCAAATGACCCAGAAAGTTATGTCCATCGAATTGGTCGAACGGCCAGGGCCGGACGAGAGGGTGTGGCCATCTCTTTTTGTGATGTGGAAGAACGACAATTTTTAAAAGATATTGAAAGAACCATTCGTGAACAAATTCCACTGCACCCAACCCCACAACTAACTGCACCCACTTCTCAAATGCTAAAGCGCACAAGGCCACAAGAAAACTTCTCGGAACAAAAAAAAAGCGATGCAAACAAGCGGCCAGCATCTTCTCGACGCTTTTTCAAACGCCGCGGAACTCGTTAATTTTTTCCGACCACTACTTGAATTGAGGCCTTGGACAAAAAGGCCCTGATTAATTTGATAAAATCATCATACTTCATTTTTTGAATTGCCAAATTATTGCGATGATAAAACTCAATACCCTGATCCTGCAAAAGTGGTATAGAATAGATATTGGCGTAATCTTCATTGGTCTGCAAACTAATCTGATTTTGGCCATCGACAATAACTTTAATCTTGTTAAATTCTGCCCGACTAATCCCGTTATTTTTTAGCTTCTGCAAAATATCAGAGATGGCCGCAGTGGCCGCCTCTACTTTGTCATTTCCAGTCCCCATATAAATTCCCCAATAACCTCCTTCTAGCGCCGAAAAATATACTGGTTGCACGCTATAACAAAGGCCCTTACGATCCCGCACATCAACAAAAAGATCCGAGGATTGGCCAGAAAGATAAGTTGTTAGCATTTTCACATATAGATTTTCCTTACTACCCAATGCGGCCAGAGGATACCCCATAAAAATATGGGTCTGCTCTCGCTCAAAAGGTATAAAATCGCCCAACTGCTTGCTGGGAATAATTTTTTTCAAATTGGCCGCAGTCTTCTTCCGGGATGGCACTTGTACCAAATAGGGCCGAAGCAAATCTAACACTTCATCTAAAGTTTGATTGCCACAATAGGTAAAAAGAATTTTATTGCCCATTAAATTCTTCTGGTGACAATCCTGTAGTGATTTAGTTGTAATACGTTTTATAGATTCAAAATTACCTAGCGCATTCATACTATAAGGGTGATCTCCAAACATCAACTGCGCCACCCGATTAAAACATTGCTTAACCGGATCTTCTGTCTGTTGCAACAGGGTTCGTCCAACAAATTCTCGTTCCTGTTCAAAATCTCGCTCTACGATAGAGGGAGTTAATAGAGAACCAAAAAAATGAGGAAGGGCCTCTGAAATATTGGAAGTAAGTCCATTCATCATCAGGCCATAGGCATTTTTACCCGAAAATCCCGAGAGAGTTATCGAGCGCTCATCTAATTCCCGTTTAATTTGATCCCGATCAACCTTTCCATATCCTTGCGTGAGCAGCTGTGAAAGTAAATTGTAGATACCACTATTTTCTAAATTCTCCTCTGAAACCCCTCCTCGCAGGTAACTATGAAGAACATAAGTGGGAGTTAACTTGTTTTGTCGATATAATAAATCAACTCCCTCTTTTATGCTAATTACCTTAACCTCACTATCATATTTTGATTTTATAATTTTATATTTGTCGACCTTGCTGCCGTCTCCTAAATTTTTGGCAAATTTTTGCATCTCGCTTTGAAATTTCAAAAGCTCGCTTTTGGCCTGTTCTAAACTATGATCTTTGGGAATTTGCAGGGAAATAAAAAGATCTCTCTGCCAAACTTTTAAAAATCCTGTCTGGACACTATCGAAGCTGGCCTCGCGCACTTTTTCAATAAACTGATCTTCAATTTCAGGAATGCCAAACTGAATGAGGCCATTTCCATAATTAAAGGCCAGTGAATCCAAACTCTCTTTTTCAAAAATCTTAGAAGATATATATTGGTTTTTTATCTTCTCTACTTCCCATTTCTCTAATCCCTCTTGTTTTATTTTGGCCAATAATCCGGCCAATCGTTCTAAAACCTTACTTAGATTTTCTGGAGGAAATATAATTTTCAATGAATGCATTCCACCTCGTGCGAAGTACATCGTAGAACTAGAAGTGATATTGGCCAAATTATCTTCAAGAACCAGGGCCTTGTTAAGTCGAGAACTATCACCGTTCCCCAGGCAATTAATCGCGATATCTTCACCTACTGCTTGCGCACTTTGATAATTTTGCGCATTAATTAAAATGGTAAGCTGAGACATTTTAACTTCTTTCGCATGAACATCTATCCCCCCCTTTTTTTTCAATTTAAACTCAGGATAAATCGCGGCTCTTCCTTCTGGCATCTTAAATTTATCGATGGCATTTTTGGCCGAAGCAAATTCCTTATGGTCACCGGCCACAATTAAAAGCATATTGGATAGATTGTAATACTTCTGTCTGAAAGAAATAAGTTGCTTGCGAGAAAACTTCTTAATTGTTTTATCTGTTCCAAGAATAGGATGATTATAACCACCACTCATACTTAATTTTTGTAGCTTTGAAAAAGCATATTGATGGGGACTGTCTAGAGAACGCTTATACTCCTCCAATACTACTTCTCTCTCCGCAGGAATAGTTTCTTCAAAAAAAAGTGGTGCCGATACCATATCTAATAATATCTCCACTGTATTTTTCGTCTTCTTGGCCGGAACATTCGCGTAATAGCAGGTGTAATCAAAAGAAGTAAATGCGTTAATTTCACCTCCAAAGGCCTCAATATCTTCCGCTATTTTAGCGCCAGGCCGTTTTTTAGTTCCCTTAAAAAACATATGTTCCAAAAAATGGGCCATGCCAAAGTCCTGTGGTGATTCAAATGCACTTCCCGCTCGAAACCAAATTTGCACAGAGCTTAGCGTACTACCCGGACTATCCAGATAAAGTGTATTAATACCGTTCTTGCTCTTTTCAATTTTATAATCCATCATCATTTCCTGAGTGTTAGGTTAAGTTGCAATAGTAACATTACTAGAGCTAGTTTATACCAATCTTTTTTGAAAGATAGTCTTCTCTTGCCAAATAATTTCCAGGCAAAAGATTGCCAGCTTCCGACGAAATCGCTTAACTATACATTGCAAATAAAATAGTTTAATGTTGCTGCCCAAGGAATTTATTAAATCCATAAAATCGCAATATATTCACTTTCCCTTCTGCAAATCACTCTGCAACTACTGTGATTTTTTTCGCACCCCTCTCACCGACACCGGCCTTGGCCAATATGAAAGTTTTTTAAAAAATAGCATTTCTCAACAAAATATGCTCTTAGAAAAAAAAAATCTTGCCTTCGATCAAATTGAAACTCTATATATTGGCGGCGGCACTCCCTCTCTTTGGGGAGATAGCGGAGTTACCTTTGTTGAATCAGAGATAATTAAAAAACTGCCTTTTGCTGGCCAGTATGAATTTACCTTGGAAATTAATCCAGGGGCCTGGCAAGCGGAAAATTTACGACACTGGAGAGAGCTTGGAGTTAATCGCTTTTCTGTAGGCATTCAAACCCTCTCAGAAAAAATACTTCCATTTCTTTCACGTGCACACAACATAGAGGAAAGTTATAAAACTTTGGAATTTCTGGCCACCTCCCAGATTAATTACTCTGCCGATTTGATGATTGGACTTCCCTTCTCTGACGTTGAACAAGTGGATATTATCTCTGAATTAGAAAAACTAATTAGTTTCCATCCATCCCACATCAGTTTATACATTTTAACCCCCAAAGATAATTACAAATATATCGACAATCTTCCTTGCGAGGATTGGATTGCCAATCAATATCTAAGGGCCGCTCAATTTTTGAAGTCCAAAAAATTCCACCACTATGAAGTTTCCAATTTCGCCCAAGAGAATAAAAAATCATTACATAATTTAAAATATTGGAAGGCAGAAAGTGTTGCGGCCCTAGGTCCTTCAGCAACTGGCCTTTTATCCACCCCAGCGCAGAAGCTGCGCTATAAATGGCACCATGATTTAAGTCAATGCCAATACGACACAGAAGAACTAACCAGTGAAGAATCTCAGTTAGAACAACTCTACCTTGGCCTTAGAACCGACGAGGGAATCTCTCCCTCTGCTTTTTTTAACTCGGAATATTACTCGGCCATCTCGGCCCCTGATCTGCTTTTACGCTGGAACGATTTCGGATATTTGGAGGACAAGGGCAGAGATAAAAATCGCCTCCGGCTAACCAGCAATGGTATGTTGATGTTAGATTCTATTATGGGTGATATTTTTAAATTTTTAAAAGAAAACAATTACGCATAATTCCCCAATAATTATGCAATCAATAAACTCGGTTAATTGGCGCTAAATATTTCTCTCTATATAATCTAAGCATTCTCTCGTACAATTTTTTTATGTTAATTATTACTGGCATTACTTTATTTATTGGAATAACACTCATCTCCCCGCTATCGGCCCTGACAACTTATCAACAAGGTGATATTTTTCCTGTTGGATATCAAGAAAAATATCTTGGCAACAGCGGTGCGGCCTTGGCCGGAGAAGTAGGAAATGCCATTTACAATCCCGGTGCGCATTGCTTTTCAAATAAAATTGGCACCTCCTCCGCTGGTGGAATTTCCTTAGTTTCTATGAACGCCCCAAATCTTTCTCAGACCGACAAAATCTCTTCGACTTTAGCGTATATGGCCATACAAAAAAGCTCAAAAAAAACTTCCTTTATTTTTTATGCCAACTCTCCTTTTTCTATGGAAGGAAAATGGGGGAATGGTTGGGCGACTAAGTTAGACCACTTCGGGATTGGCGCAAGTCTGGCCAGAAAATTTAATGGCCGCTGGGGAATCGGACTTAGCACAGAAATTGCTCGTGAACGCCTTATGATTGATATTCGCAACTCCATTATCACGGAAAACGAGATAACGGATATAACGATGAGCATGGAAAATACTTTTTTATTTATAAAAACACGAGCAGGCCTTTTTGTGCCCATTAATCACCGCTGGAATTTCGGTTTTAGACTTACACCTCCACTTATTTCAATCAAATCAGAACAACAAACTTCTTCTCAAATTTTATCCTCACATAATGGCAAAACCTATTCCTATTCATCCTCTGATCAATATTCTAACCCAGTCACAAGTCCATGGGATGCACTCGTGGGAGTAAATTTTCTTGCTACTTCTTACTGGAAAATTCTCATAGATGTAGGCCATATTTTTACCTACCACTCATCATATGATTTACTTGGCAATAACAACAACGAAGAGTTGATAAATGCCCAGTGGAGAATTAGCATAGGAAGCACTTGGCAATTTAGTAACAATTACTCCCTTTTATTTGGTAGTGCTTATAAATTTCGCAAGGAGATTGATAACTTTGGCAACTCGCCTGACGAGATCTACCGATTATTCACTGCCGGCATCGCATATAAACGGCCGCAACATGAATTAATCGTCGGAGGATTTATCAATAATTCTGAAGATACTAGCAAAATAATTGGAATAAACATCAGCACGATGTATTACTTTTAGTCAAACCTCATAATAAATTTCAACAGACCACAAACTTCAATAATAGAAAACATTAATCCCTCTTCACTTTATTTTTTTTCAAATCAATTATTCTTTGCGACATCAGATTAAATAACTCATGATTAATACCGATCGAAATTTTTACTTTCAATTCCTTGAGCAAATATCTATACATCCAATATAAAAAATAATTTAAATAATTCAAGGATTTTAATGAAATTGAAAATAAAGCGCAAGTTTTACATCTGACTTCAATTTGATTAACTACCAAACTCTTAGCTTGGCAAACAGTGCTGGCCTATTAATTTGCACCAGCAAATTCTCGGCAGAACAATACACGCTGTAGTTTTTTACCAATTCTATGACTGTTTGAAGCGAAACGCGAATGTTTGATGTATCTGCCGGAAGACTCTTTAACAAATCAAGCTGATAAGAGTAAATATTTAGCACTCTCGGCATATATACGTCTTCGTTGGTTTCGTTGATTGATTTATCTTTAATTAGCGCCTCAAAGTAATATCTCATGTAATCAATAATTGTATAACCTTCTTCATCAACTTTACTCAGGCAATCACGCCCATACATAAGCAAAGTTCTAGTGGTACTGCCATTTTCATTTTCTTCTTTTACTCTTTGTATGCATTGAGATTGTGCATATGAGCCATCAAGCACCGCTAAGGCACGTAGTGGTGAGCTAGGAATACCATCATCAACAGAAAAAATATCCATTAATTTTTTTCTAATATCGTCATGAAGCATCACTTTAGATCCGCTCATCAACTTATATTTGACCAGTCCAGTAATAATATTAATTAGATCAGAAGAATTCTTATACGACATCCCTTCATAGAGATCGATCTCTCGTTTTATGATCTTGTTTAATTTCTCTTCTTCTATATCTTTTCCTGTTATTAATCCTAGCCATGTTTCAAATGTGATCTTCTCGTCACTAATCTGGTTCTCTGATTTTTCAGGTTGGTTGTCACTATTACTGATGCGGGGATCATTAATCTTTTCGTTTAAAAGTAAGCCGCTCTCTTTTGATAGCTCTAAATTGGGATATAAAATTTGAATATTTTTTAAAATATAATTGATAGATATCGCATATCCATAGTGCTCAACCTTGCCACTATCCTTGGCTACAGAGTATTTATCCCAATCTGCCGAGTTATAAAGGCCAATTACACTCGATGAGTTTAAATCTATGAGTGGACTCCCGCTATTTCCGCTGATCGCCACCGATTTTAGAGCAAGAGTATAGTCATCGTAGTACGAATAGATGGCATTAGAAACTCTTAATGCCGACCCAAAAGGGTGACCAATTATCCTAAGTTTTGGAGTATCAATTTCCTCTGGTGGCAAGTTGTCTAGTTGAAGAAATGGAACATTCTCACCGTTTTCTAAATCCACTTGAACAAGAGTATAATCCAGGATTATGTTTTGGGCCAAGATTCTAAATTTACTAAAGACTTGAGTGGCACCATTTGAGCGAAAATCACGAACTATTTTGATCCCATTACAAAATGAATCACCACACCTTCCACTATTGATGACGTGGTGATTTGTAAGAAATAGGCCATTTTTTCCAATAAAAAACCCAGTTCCACTTCCACCCTCTTGAAAGAAAACTTTTGCTACTGGCGACGATAATTTTATAATTTTTTCATCACTGACATCGTCGATGGGTGTAGATTTGAATTCCAGCCCCCAAGTGTTTTCCGTTACAACTATTTCTCGGTCCTTTGTTACAGTTTTAGTTTTCTCTGTCTGACAACTCTGTAAATATAAAAATGAAAAAGTAATCATTATTATGTGACGAATCATCTATAACTCCTTATTGGGAAGGATTTAAGTTAATAGATAAATTGTAACATAAAAATAGAAACCGCTTTTTACGTTTGTAAAATTTACATATAGAATCTTTTAGTCAAACCTCATAATAAACTTCATAAACTTCCACAAGCCCCACTAGGCTGCTTTCCTGGCCGGTCGGGCCACAAACTTCCTTTCGTTTACGTGGTGTAAACGCTTTTAGAAAATCACGCTCTTTTACTGAACGGGTACAGTAGTTTCTTTCATCGTCGTGAAGGCGTTTTTGGATCAACAACAATATTGAGGTGACGTATCTCAGTATTCTGGAGAGAGCTTTGATTGCTCTGTGTATAGTTTATTGTACATCCCAATAATGAATAATAAATTTGAAAAATTTTTGAAAATTAATATGTGGATAAGTAATTATCTTCTTTTTGCCTTACCTGTGGTAATTGGAACAGTCATTGGGGCCCTGTCTGTCCCGGGAGGAAAGCAAATTGAGAAAAATTTAGTTTTTAATATTAACAAGATAGGAATAATTTTAGTGGGTTGCCATTTTTCTTCTTCATTTTTCCTCATCAGATTTCATCATATTTAACAAACTGATCTGACCCAAACCTGACCAGATTTTGAAATTGAACCGGTACTATTCGGGGACCGACACCCATCGTGCCCTGGTTATTAATATGTCAAAATGGCATATCAAGCTTGACAAAAATATGACATTTTGCTATATTTCATAGTTGATGAAGTTGCTTGGAAAAAACATTATAGAAGAATTTAAGAAAAAACACTCTTTGAGTCGAAAAGCACTTGATCGCTGGGTCAAATTAATTGAGGGGGCGGAATTCGATTTTCCTCATGATGTAAAAAGGTTATTTGGCGCTAATGTAGACTTTGTAGGACAACAAACGGTGTTCGATGTTGGAGGCAATAAAATTAGGGCCATAACAAAAATTGAATATGGGGTGAAGATTATTCTAGTGACAAACATTCTTACGCACCAAGAATATGACAAGAACAAATGGAAGGAGTAGAGATTATGAGCATCGCAAAAAAATTGATTGATACGTTGAAAGAGAATCTTCCGACCGCGCGGGCCAAGGTCAGTGATTCTTATATACAGCTCGTTGCCCTATATCCGCTCATGGCAATTACAACCAGTTCCCAGCACAAAGAAGCACTAAAGGTAATTGAAAAGTTAATCACATTTAGCAGTACTTCGGCCGCACTGGCAAAGGACGATGGCCTTTTAACATACCTCAATACTCTTTCAGAGCTTGTTTCCGATTATGAGAAAAAGCACTACACGCCTGAGAAAACTACCGGACGAGATATGCTTGTCTATCTAATGGAGTTACAAAATCTAACTCAAAAAGATCTGGCAGATGAACTAGGAGGCCAGCCTATCGTATCAAAAATCTTGAAAGGTGAGCGTGAATTAAACCTTCGGCATATTAAAGCTTTGGCCAAACGATTTGGTGTTTCGCCAAGTGTGTTCATATAGACCTGTCTTTGACCTCGATTTTGCTCACTACAACTTGAAAACCTCAAAAAGATCATAATTTCTCCAATGATAAATTAAATTTCACGATCAGCTTTTTACTTGACATCCCTCCGTATGTGGTGAGTATAATACTCACTATGAGTTTTATCCGAAAATATAAAAAAAATGGGCAGATTTATTTAGCAGAAGTTGAGTCGGTTCGCGTTAACGGGAAGGTGATTCAGAAATTCATTCGCTATGTTGGCAGAGAGGCAGATGGAAAAACAATCCTATCGTGTTCTATTTCGGAAGCGGAGATTGAGTCGATTAAACTTTCTGGGCCATTAATGGTTTTGCATTCGCTTGCTACGGAGATTGGACTTCCACAGCTTCTCGGGGACTATTCAAATGAGATTTTAGCAATGACGTACGCACATTGTCTTGATTATAAAAGTTTGAACAATATGAAACACTGGTTTCAGCGAACAGATTTAAATCATATCTTATCGCTGGATGATCTTACTGAAAAGCGCTTGGTTAATGCCCTCGATTCCATTGAGCAGATCGATCAAATGAAATTTCAGGAAAAGATTTTTGGGGCGGTAAAGGAACGACTTAAAATTGCCCCCAAGGGCGTTGTCTATGATGTGACCAATACCTACTTCCATGGGAAAAAATGTTCCATCGCAAAGTTTGGCCATGATAAAGAGAATCAAAAAGGTCACCCACTAATTCAAATTGGCCTTGCTGTTACACGAGAAAAAGGTATCCCTATTTTTCACAAAACATTTCCTGGCAATGTTCATGACTCAAGGACCTTTAAAGATGTTTCATCAGATTTATATCGTTTCGG
>MEQL01000006.1 GCA_001770205.1 Bdellovibrionales bacterium RIFOXYD12_FULL_39_22 | reverse complement strand
ATGTATAAAAACAATACCTGACAATACTGTTAGGTGTTCGTTTTTTTGGGGAAAACTTGACTAAATCAAGTTTTCCCATCTTATTAAAAAAATCTGGTATCGATATAATTGGTCTAGATCATGCTTCGGCGATGATAGAGATTGCAAAAAATAAAACAGCGACTGAAAAAATCAACATTCCATTTTTGATTGGAGATGCAACGACCTTTTCATCTGGTGAATCTTTTCGAGCTATTTTCATGCCATATAACTCACTTTGCTTCATTGATAATAATAAATTAGATGTTTTTATAAAAAACATTAAGAAGCATTTACGACGAGATGGGAAATTTTTATTCGATATTAGTAAAACGCACATTGGTCTTTTTGACGAAAATGGAAAGCGCATCGTTGATTGGAGCAAGCCCTTGCATATCAAAGAACTAAATGTACATCTTAGACGCAAAATGGAAATGACTTTCAAGAGCGAACAAAATATTACAGATAGTATTTATTTTTGGGAGATTACTGATAGTCATGGGCAGATTGAGCACAAGCAAACAAGCATGCAGTTTTCAAATTATGATGCCAGCGACTATGTTGCTCTCTTTGAACAAAATGGTTTTCGTATGACTGATAAATTAGAACTGCCTTTTTCAAGAGGTGGCACTGAGAGAGTTCATACATTTGTTGAATTAACTTTAGGAGATAAAGCAAGTGAAATATGATAAAAACTACTCTATTCACAATGAACTTTACAAAAGTGCCAGGGCGGCCGGAGATGTTGCGTGGGGTGGTGATAAAGATGGAGTGCGCTTCAAAAACTGGAAAGAAACATTAGAATCTTTTTCATTATTAGACTTTTTCCCAAAAAAAGGCAAATTACTTGATCTGGGGTGTGGTAACGGTACAGTTGCTTTGCAAATGGCGGAAAAAGGATATGAAGTAACCGGGATTGATATTTCTGAAGAAGCAATTAAATGGGCCGTTGAAAAATCAAGTGATGCCAAGCTTGTTGTTGATTTCAAAGTTGGCAATGTTACTGATCTATCGAATTATGATGATAATTTTTTTGATGTAATTATTGATTCCAACTGCCTTCATTGCATCATTGGTGATGATAGGAAAAAGTTACTTGAAGAAGTTGACCGAGTTCTATCTCCTCACGGCGTGATTTATATTAGCACACAATGTGGAGTAAGAGAGTTTAAAAACATGGAGTATGTTTTCGACGAGGAATCAAGATGTATGATTTACAACGGAATTGCTTATAGATATTTTGGTAGACCGGAAGATGTAATAAATGAAATTGAGGGTGTAGGTCTGAAAATAATTAAATCAACTGTTGATTTCAATGCGAATAAACACTTGAAACTTTTTGCAACGAAGTCTAATCAGAAACATGAGTTAGGCATATAAAAATGCGATATAGCTAAGGGATCTAAATGAACACAAAAATTAAAAATATTGTTGATGAGTTTCAAAAAAGCTTTGGAGACAATAAAGAAAAGATCATTGAGTCTTTTGAAAAATTTTATCCACGACTTTGCAAAACTGTAGACCAGTTTGAAAAATTGCTAGAGATCAAAACTGCTCACTGTAACATTTTGGATTTGGCATGTGGCACTGGGCCTGTTGCAATTGAATTTAGTAAAAGGGGGCATAATGTAACCGGAGTTGATTGTACTCCAGCCGCAATTGAGATAGCAAAAGAGTTATCACATAAAATGAAAGTGACTCCTACTTGGATTGTTGGAGACATGAGAGAAATTACATGGAGCATGAACATGGATTATGTTCTTCTCTGGGATGTTATTTTTGGAGTATTGGAAACAGACGATGAGCACTACAAAGTGATAAGTAATATTTCAAAATCCTTAAGGCCAGGGGGACGTTTATTACTTGAGGTTTATAATAAAGAATTTGCCAAGAATCATGGTGTCCAGGATACATTCTTTTATAATGAAAACTTGAATAGCTTTGTAAGCAAAGACGATCATAAGGGGCCAATAAAATCATTAAAACTATACTCTCATGAAGAATTAACTGAGATGTTTAGAACAAACCAACTCAAACTTGTAAAATCGCTAAAGGCATGGGGCTATCCTAACGATCCAGAAGGGCCACCTTGGCGAGCAGACTATTTTATCGCTGAAAAAATTTAAAACTAAATTTTAACAAACCGAAGGAGGTTTTATGAAGCACGTGCTGACATGTGTTTTTTTCTTCTTTGGATCAATTGCGTTTTCATTTGAGAATCGTGTCCGCTACATCGAAGTTCAAACGGATCAAATCGTCACCGTTAAAACGGCCATTGGGATTGCCACCATTGTTCAGGTGCCAGATTCTCCAAATAGTGTTGTTGTCGGTGATCAAAGTGCGTTTAAGGTGGAGTATCTGGATAAGGCGATTACCATTAAGCCCCTTGTGGGTGGGGCCAAAAGTAATCTCTATATCTATACCGAGTGGAAAAGGTACAACGTGCAATTAGTGACAGGTGTAGAAGCTGGTGCGGACTATGTGGTCTATTTGCAAAACCCGAAAAAGAAACCGGATGGATCAAGTATCACATGGAGTAAAATCAAAAACAAACTCGCAAACGATGACGTAAGTTTAGAAGTTACTCGTGTTGGTAACACTACAGGAGAATTTTTGTTTGTGGAGTTTTTGATCTCCTCCAAACAAAATGAGGCGATTGCGCCTGAATGGATTTGGCTAACTCAAGGTGGAGTTACCAAACCCATTAACAAATTGATTTTTTCATCACTTACTATGAAAAAAGGAGATCTTGTTAAAGGTGTTATCCAACTGGCAAAAGCGGATATTGATTTAAACGCATCCCTGCGCTTTGAGATGAGAAGAAAAACGATTTCTTATCTAACCATTGCCAAGGTGTCTTCATGGAAAACACAGTAAAAGAAAATTTTCCTGCGCGAATTAAAAAGCTTTTCTTAAAAGCACCAAAACCATTTTCATCAAGACAAGAGATTAATTGGGGAATGATCCGCAATGTTGCTATCGGAGGCGTTGTGCTCTTTGTTTTTGGGATTTTAATTTTACCCAATAAACCAAATGAGGAATTGGATTTTCACGAAAATACCCAAATAGAAGAGGCCCCCAAAAATGCAGAGCGAATAACGGCAACAGAAGACACTCTGGCGCAACTGCAAGCGACCAACGGTTTTTCAAGAACCGTTGCTGATCCGCTAAGCGCTTACGGCGGAAGGCCACAAGGTGGTGGTGAGAGTTCCAATCGTGATCGCAACACTTCGATGATTTTGGCGCGCGAAGGAGCCAATGCTAAAGGTAAGCTCCCTTTGGGTTCTCGGATTGTTTTTAAAATTGCGGAGGCCATGACAGTTACGAAGGACGCAATGCCCGTTGTAGGAGTTGTTGTAAAAGATAGCGTTTATGAAAACAGTGTTGCCATTCCGGAGGGCTCAAAACTTTATGGAGAGATTAGTTTTGATGATTCTTCTGAGCGGGCCAACATTAATTTTCAGTCGATTATTTATCCCAACGGAAGAGAGCGATCTATTTCTGCTCTTGGAATTGGAGCTGATGGGCGCATTGGTATTGAGGGAGATGTTCACTCGAAAGTATTAAAAAATATGATTGGGCACACTCTTACGCGCTTTGTGGGAGCCTATGCCGAAGGATCAATGACTCGCGGTCAAATGGGTGCCAGCACTGGTGGACATGAGAATGGTTTAAAAAATGCAGTTTCCGAAACTGCAAAAGATTATGCTGAAAGTTTTGGTGAGGAGATGAAAAAAGAACAAAAATGGATTGAACTGCAAGCAGGTGTTGTGGCCCTCGCAGTTTTAAATCAGGGTTTTGTGTTTCGAGATCCGGGAGCAGTCAGTGGATTCTAAAAATCAAAACAACGATATGCATCTTTTAATTTGGGTGGGGATTTTTTTTACTTGGATGTCTTATCAAAAATATCATGCGCCGGTCTTTCGATACATCGTCAATCATAACTATAAGGTGGTGGCGATTACTATTTTGGTAAGTCTGATTGTCCTCTTGCTCTTGTTTGAGAAGGCGCTGAAGATAAGAGGCAAAAATCTGAAGGAGCGAGCGATTTTAGCAGAAGCTCCCGAAGCTGTTTATTGCGGAATGAATTTTGAAAAGCAAAAGGTTTTCATTAAACCCAAACAGCGCGCCATGCACACGCAGGTCATTGGCACCACCAATGCAGGTAAAACGGAGTCGGTCATTTTACCTTGGGCGATTCAGGACATCAAAGATGGTCGCGGCCTTTTGCTAATTGATGGCAAGGCCGATAAATCTTTGCTGAATAAACTCTGGGCCTACACCAAAAAGTATAATCGTGAGGCGGACTTTAAGCTTTTTAGTTTATCAAATCCGCAATTTTCCGAACAGTTTAATCCGCTGATTGGAGGAACAGCTGAGGAGATTACCGAGCGCGTGTTTAATGCTTTTGAGTTTGAAAATCCCTACTATCGCAGTTTGCAGTATGAGGTGATGGGCCAGGTGATGCGCTTGCTTGAGAAAAATAAAATCACACCGACCTTTGAAAAATTGCATCAGGTTATAAACGATCTGGCACTTTTGGAGAAAATGGCCAACCAAACAAATGATGTTCAATTAGTCTCATGGGTGCAAAAGTTTAACAACCTTTCTCCTTCTGAAAGAGAGTCACGCACCAGTGGACTACTTACGGCCATAGGACATTTTGTTTTTGGAAAAACCGGAGAGCTTTTTAATGCTGAGCAAAAGATGATTACGATTGATGAGGCATTAAGTAAAAATCAGATTGTCTACTTTCAACTTCCGGTGCTGCTTTCTCCTTTTTTGGGGAAGGCCACTGGTAAATTGGTTTTGCAATCTCTTCAGGCGGCGGTTGCCAATCGACATCGTGGACAAGGAGGTCAGCCGAAGTTTTTCTCGGTGTTTTTAGATGATTTTTCTGAGTATCTCTACCCTGGCTTTGTTTCGATTTTAAATAAATCTAGAAGCGCAAACGTAGGAGTTGTTTTTGCGCATCAGGCATTGGGTGATATTACGCAGCTTGGGGATTCGGTGGCCAATGCTATTTTGACCAACTCTAATTTGAAAATTTTTATGCGCGGTAATGATCCTGATTCGGCAGAATATTTTTCAAGGGCCATGGGTACTAAATCGACAACCAAATACACGGAGAGGCAAAAAAATGGATTTTTCAATAGCAAAGAAAAAACTGGTGACGTCTCGGCCAGAGATGTTGAGGAGTTTCTGGTGCATCCAAATGTGTTTAAGCGTGAGCTTGGAGTTGGTGAGGCCCTGATGATGATTCCCCATGATGGCGGAAGCAAAACGATCAGAATCAAGTTTGATATTTTTGATGATCTACCAGCAGAACCGTTACGGCCAGTTGCAAAAGAGCTAAGACAGATTGTGCAAATAGTTGATGAGAATAAAGCAGGACAAGGTGAAGGAATAGCTGATGTGACACTTACACTAACTAACTCTTCGGAGGTTTTATGAAAAAGATTTTAATACTTGTACTTGTTGCCGCAATTTTTGGAGGTTGCGCAACAAGTACAAAGAGCACCGCCCTTGGCGGCGCAATCGGAGCAGGCACCGGCGCAGTTTTGGGTGGAATAGCAGACCCTGGAAAAAATGGCGAGTATCGAACGCGAAATGTTATCGTCGGCACGGCGCTTGGTGGAATGGCCGGAATGATGGCAGGCTCCATCATCCATGAAAACACACAAGAAAAAATGCAAGAGGCCTATGTGGCCGGAAAAAGATCCGCACCGATGTCTGGCACGATGCCAGCTCTGCAAAAACCCAAGGTCGAAGCGCGCTGGGTTGAAAGTCAAATCGTCGGCAACCGCTACATTGAAGGTCATTTTGAATATGTGATTATTGAGCCAACTAAATGGGAGGAGAGCGAATAGAAATGTTTTAGAATGTGACAAATGGGTAGATTTTTATTAGAACTGTTCAAGATGAAGCATTATTTGAAATTACTTTCATTTCTCTACCTAATTGGGGCAATTCTACACCTTTTGGATTTGTTAGATTTGCGTTTAATATTTTCAGAAATGGGCATGATCTGGAAGGTGTGGATTGTTTTTTTATTAGTTGGTGATACTTTTGTCAGCGTAAGCCTATGGCGTCAAAAATTGTATGGTGAGATTGCTTTTTTGACGATCGGGTTTTCTCAGTTGATTGCCTACACAGTTTTTCGCTCATATTTTGGCAATCAAACAGAGCTTATTATTTTTCACATGGTGACAATCTCTGTTTATGCCCTCTTGAAATTTGAGTGGGGCAAAAGAATATTGAGGAGTTTGAAATGGAATCATTTTTAAATGGTAGAAGACAACCTGTAGATGTGGTTAGAGATATTTTAAAAATACGCTTTCCGGAAGCGCTATTTGCGTTTGTTGCAGGGAGCTTTCAAAGAGGAGAAGCTACCATCTCGTCAGATATCGACTTGGTTGTTATTTTTGAAAAGCTAGATTTTGCATGGAGAGAATCGTTTATCTTTGAAGGCTGGCCAGTAGAAGCCTTTGTTCATGATCCTGAAACATTAAACTATTTTTTCAACGAAGTTGATGGAAAAGATGGGCAGTTATCTCTACCATCAATGGTATCTGAAGCGGTCGTTGTCCCTTTTGATAGCGAAAAAAGTCAACAGTTGAAAAAAATGGCTGAAAAACTATTGGCACAAAATGCCCCTAAATGGAGTGATGAAACAATTTATCACCAAAGATATGGCATTACTGATTTGATCGATGATCTCAGAACTCCACGAAATAAATTAGAGGCAAATATTGTAATAGGGGCCCTCCACGAAACATTGGGGAATTTTTATTTTCGAAGTCGTAGCTTGTGGTCAGCATCAAAAAAACATATTCCTCGGCAGTTATTAAAACATGACCGAGTCCTTGGGGAGCGTTGGATTGACTCTTTTTCAAAGGCCTATGCTGGAGAATATGCAAATTTGATTGCTTTGACGGAAGAAATTGTAAACCCTTATGGCGGCCTCTTTTTTGATGGATATAAAAGAACTGCACCAAAAGAGTGGAGAATCCCAGTTGTTTTATAGAGAGGTTAAATCTTGAGAGATGAACATTTTGGAGTCTATGGACTCGTTTTTAATTCTGACAAAACAAAGCTCTTGTTAGTAAAAAAGACGAGAGGCCCATATACGGATTTATATGATTTACCCGGTGGTACACCTGAACATGAAGAAAGTAATATTCAAACGCTTGAACGAGAGTTTATTGAGGAGCTGGGAGTCAAGCCGACAATAGTATCAGATTGGCTCAAGTTAGATTTTATAGCTTCGAAAAACTCCAAAGGAGAGGCGATAGATTTTCATCATAAAGCAGTAGTCTGTCGTTGTGTTATTGATCAGTCAAAAATTAAAAACATCGTTGCTGAAGATATTTCTGGGGCGGCATGGGTTTCAATAAATGATCATAAACTATTAAGCGATTTGGTTAGAGAAGCTCTAAATTCCAACATCAATTGGGCTTGATGGAACTCCATGATTAATAATATCATGTAATAAGCTGGCCATTTTTCTTGGTGCAAAAAATTCGGGAGAGCTTGTAATTTCAGAGATTGACGACCATTATACAAGCTATAGATATTGGCTCAAATTTAAGGTACAGGTGATTCTATGGAGACATCAGTTATTATAAATGAATTCAAAAAATCATGGAATTTTATCCGCGGCATGACATATGAATTTATTGATTCTGTACCTGCTGACAAATGGTTCTTCACTTTCAGTGAAAAGCACTCTCCTCTGTGTAAACAGTTTCGCCACATGGTTTGGATAAGTGGCCTCTACAATGATGCTCTGAAAAATCGTAAAATTGACCTATCAAAGAAGAAGACATTTTATGATGGGAACCTTAACAAATCCGATATAGTTACGGCCCTAAAGCAGAAAGACGTCGAACTCGAATCCATACTTGAAGATCTCAAATCTACAAAGCTTGACTCTTTCTCGATGGAATTCTTTGGCACTACAATTGGTTTTACAGAATTTTGCGATGTTATAATACAGCATGAATCTATTCATCAGGGGCTTTGGTCAGCTTATGCCACTCTTGCAGAATTTGAGACTCCAAAAAACTGGAAAAATTCATGGGCGCTGTAGGCGGCGTGCGTGAAACGAGTAAATCAAAAAGTTAATATATTGTAGTCCCGAATAACTCACTCCTCAGAACAATTTTTTTATTACTCATGTCAAACTGAGATTGTTTATATTAACAAATAGCAGAGGTGAATATTTATGGATTTAAAAGCTGGGCGACCACTCAATGATTCGCCATTTGAGGCCATCGCCTTAGTTGGAAAAACAGGTTTTATCTGTCGTCAGACCTGGAATCTGTTTTTTGCACAAGGTAATTTGAGGTGGCGGCGTAGGCAATTGTATAATTTAGTTGAGAATCATTTTTTAAGACCGCACGCAAATCAAGAGGTAAAAAATCTTTATGTTTTAGGCCCAAAAGGAAAAGAGTTGTTAAAAAGTAAAAATATAAGTTTTGTGATACCACCGATGCTCCACACGGTAACCCATGATCGAGTCCTGATGCAATCGCTGCTTCGGCTCTCAATAAATGGATTTGTGACGAATTGGAAGACAGAAGCTGAACTGAAAAAAGAGAGCTTAGGTGACTGGGGATTAAGAGTTAAGAACAACAAAATTAAATACCCTGACGCCACAGCAGAAATCTCGGTGGCAGATAAAGTTAGATTAGTGGCCTTTGAATATGAACGCGAGAGGAAATCATTTGCGCGCTATCGGGAGATTTTATTCTCCTACGCGCAACAATCTACCTACTCCATGATACTTTATATCTGCGAAACCGAGGCCATTAAAACGGCGCTTGTAAAAATCATGAAGCAAATTCAAAGTACCAATTTAGAGAGTAGAATTTGTTTTGTCGATGCTGATGCATGGAAGAGCAATCCTGAATCTGCACCAATTGCAATTAGGAATGGAGTCGTTAGACTGATAGATATTTGCAAAGCAGGGCCATGCAAAGTTGCAATTTAATTATGGCCCTTTTCGCGGCCCAACATGAACCTAAAAATATTTGAAAAAATTAAAAGAGAATCATCCATAAGAGTTTAAATCAATAGAACTATTTCCGCCGCCGCCCAGAGAACGCCATCCTGTCTTTGTTGGTGACCCCTCCCCCTCAACGATGTTGTCGAGGAAGGGGTCACCAACAGGAAGGAAGGCAGGGGCGGCGGTAGGAGGAGGAGTAAGAAGTATGAATGATATGAAAGTTAAAGGAATAGAATTAAATAATGAATATAAGAATAGGAATGAGGAATTAGGAGAGGAGAATAAGAGAAGTAATAAGGAGGGAGAGAATAATAGTGAGAGTAAAGATCAGGAGTTGCAGAGGATAACAGTGAATAAAAGTGCAGGAATGGCGTTGTCGTTTGTAATGGATCAAGTGAATGAGGGATTTATCGGGGGCAAAGTAAATAGGACTCAGATAGCAAATTGGATAATGATAAAATTTAGAGAGGCGTTAAATGATGCGGCCGTAAAAGAGATCAGGATGGAATATTTTGATGAGGTTGCAGTGCTGGAATCAATTTTGCGTCAGGCCAAAGAAAGCGGCAAAGTTCCAAGTGAATTTAAAAGCTTACTGCAAAAGCAGATGGTTTTAGATGAAGCACCGAAGAAAAAGACGAAAAAAGTATTGACAGAGTCGGTCATCAAAGATGACAATGAGATATAAGTGAAGTCATTTCAAATTATCGAGGATTAAAAAAATGGAAGGTAGTGAAGTCAGAAGAATAAGAGAGAAGTTTGAACTCACAAGAGAAGAGTTTGCTGAATTTCTTTGTATTGCCGGATATCGAAGTATGATTAACATCGAAACTGATTTTAGAAATACATCAAAGTTTTCTGCAAAGGTTTTATCTTATCTGGATTCACTACCAAAAAATAAAGCGCTAGGACTAATTGAGGAGTTAAATCGTCATGAACCTAAATAGGTTTTTCCAAATATGGAGGCATTTCATGGCCCTCAAAAAAAGAAAACAAGGCCAAAATGAGCAATACTCTGAGTTTAAGATAGAATTTGTTCCAGTCATTGAAGAAGAAAGTGAATTCCAAAAGCGAAAAGAAATAGTGCAGTTAATGATAACTGATATGATCTTGCGATCAAAAAAACGTGGACGGCCAAGGAATAATGAAGAGGAGTTTCAAAATGCGGCATAACATCGGCCTCTATTTAAGTTATGTTGAGTAACATATTATGCTAAGAACTAACATATATTATAGGTAATTTTATCCATATTTCATTTATTTCTTAACATTAT
>MEQL01000005.1 GCA_001770205.1 Bdellovibrionales bacterium RIFOXYD12_FULL_39_22 | reverse complement strand
GCGTCAAAAAAAAATCAGCAAAAGATGTGGGTTAAGCTAAGAATAGAATGAAGGACCATCAGTGGGCCAGATAATTTTACGGAATCAATTCGAGCTTCTGAAATAGAGCATGATAAAACAGTTTTCCCATCAGCTTCTCGGCCGATGTGGCGAATAAAACGCTGGACTATTTTTCCATCGACTCGAATATTTTCGACTTCTTCTAAATAAATCTGACCATTTCTTTTGCGCTCTCTAATAAAACTCATAATGGGGATTATCCCCACTACGCAAAAAGGTTGTCAAGAATAAAATAACATTAAAATATAATTTTTTAGCTGGTAAAAAGACTAAGTTTTGCTGGTTATCAGATTGTAGTGGGGAAAAATCGGGACAAAGTCAGGTTAATCATATACTCCGTCTCGAAACTCTCACGGAGAAACGACTTGTGAATGCTTTAGATTCGCTTGAGGCCGTTGAGTATTTTGATTTTCAAAAAAAACTGTTCGATTCTGTAAAAAAAATATTAAAGGTTGAGCCAAAAGGAGTTGTCTACGATGTAACCAATACCTATTTCCATGGGAGAAGTTGCAGTATCGCAAAGCTTGGTCATGATAAGGAAAAACGAAAAGGCTTCCCATTGATTCAAATAGGACTGGCCGTTACTAAAGAGCGAGGGATTCCGATTTTTCATAAGACATTTCCAGGGAACGTTCACGATTCCAGAACATTTAGTGACGTTTCAACAGAGTTGAATAAGTTTGGAATCACCAACGGTGTTGCCGTCATGGACAGAGGTGTCTCTTCCGCAGGTAATACGGATTATCTTAGAAAAAATAATTGGAAAATTATTTGTGGCCTCAAAATATCAGATTCTATCGAGAAGACAATCGGTGATGATTTATCGGATATCGTTGCCGTAGCTAATCGCACAAAAGTAAATCAATCTGTATTCTACTGTATTGAGAAAAAATATTCACACGAGGAAACGGTGGGCCGATTGATTGTTTGCTATAATAAAAAGCGTGCTCAGGCACAAAGCGAATCACGTTTTGATGAAATAGAAATTGCGCAATTACGATTGGCCCAAGGGAAAACTATAAAACCCGATATGGAAAAATTTTTTAGCACAGATGGTAAATTACTAAACTCCCGCTTAACAAGTGCAGCCAAATATGATGGCATATCATTCATATTCACTAATACAAAAATGCCACTTTATGAAGTGGTCCAGAGTTACTATGATAAGGATGTTGTTGAAAAATCATTTCAGGCGCTAAAAGGCGTTGTAAATTTAAGGCCAGTTCGTCATTGGCTTTATAATCGAGTGGAGGCCCATGTTTTTATTTGTTACTTGGCCTGTCTTCTATTATCCATCCTGAAAGATAAAGTAAAAAAAATAGAAATGTCTGCGTTCTCCGCACTCTTTGAACTTGAAGGCCTTTATAGAATTTTCTTAATCGATCCCAAGAGTGGTTTTAAGCTTGGCAAGCTTGTTGCACCAACAAAAAAGCAGGAAAAAATTTTGAATGCGGTAAATAAACATCTGTAAATGAGTGTAGTGGGGAAATTTAGGGTCAAATTCAGGAAATGAGTGTGCTTTGATTCTCCCCCTCCTTCACGTACACATTTTATTTGGCGATAAGTTTCTTCAAGCTTGCTTGAAGAACGGTTTTTTATAACAAGGTTTGCGTTTTATGAATGCGCGCAACATAAGATGTTCCCAATCTATCTGATTATTTTAACCAGTCGTATTTTTTATCTTTACTATCAATAATTCGACGGGTTAAAAGGGGATCTAAAGGAAAAACTCATGGCTCACTTACGCAAACGACATGCTCTTTCTTTAATTAAGCGTCGACTTAAAAGTAGCCGCGTTTTAACTATTCAAGGGGCACGGCAAACAGGAAAAAGTGTTCTTGCTAGAATTATTTTGCCAACTGAATTTAATAATGCGCTTTTTGAAACCTTCGATTTGGCCACAACCAAGCGCTTTGCGCACGAAAATCCTGATACATTTTTAGAAAAAAACAAAGAATATCATCCTATCATTATTGATGAGGCGCAAAAAGTTCCTGAAATTTTTGACGCCGTAAAGTATCAAGTTGATTTACACCTGCTCCAGGACAATATATTTTATTAGGCGCAACAGAATTTTCTAGAGAGGCACAAATAAAGGAGTCTCTCACTGGCAGAATGAGTCGTATCCGACTTTTTCCATTTACCTTGGCCGAAACGCTTCAACTCCCTTTTGATCCAGATCAACTAAAAGACAACCGTGACAAACTACTCCGCTGCAATCGCTCGGAACTTTTTCGTTATTTAAAAAATGGGGGAATGCCAGGAGTTTTTGCTTTACGCAGTCAGGATGCCAAAGAGACTTTTTTTGAAGATTGGATTTCGCTTATTACGAACCGCGATATTCTTTTTTTTCAAAAGTTAAAACCTAACTCTGAGCTTACCGACTCCCTGATTCGACTAATTCCTAAAATAGAAACGCCAGATGCCACTCACCTTGCCAAAGCACTTCACATCAACACCAAAATGGTTCAAAAACATCTACTAATGCTTGAACAGCTTTTTGTTATACATAAAATACCGCCGCACCGTTTGAGTACAGGAAAACCTCGCTACTATGTACTCGATCCTGCCATAGCCGGATATCTTGGGGCCTCCCTAGATCGTCAACTTCAAACCTGGCTAGTTTTAGAGATGCTGGCAAATGCAAGTTACGGCGACAGTCGCAAGGCAAAGCTTTCGTACTATCGCAGTGCGCGCAATGGTATAATTGAGATCATCCGCGAAAAAGAATCCACCATAGAATTAATAAAGCTTTTGTTTCGAGAAAAAATAGATCTTCGCGAGCTAGAAATCCTTCATGCTTTTTCAAAAAAAATTCGGCCAGAATTTATCGGAAGCATCAAGCTCAAAGTTCTCGCCCCGGTTTTAAAAGTTGAAAAAATTAATGGCGTCACAATTTTTCCGTGGGAATTTCTGGTATAATCTACATTGTGTCGTTATAGAATCATGCTCTCATAGGGGATGACGTACCAAAGATCCACTGTGAACTCCTGGTGGCACAACGTAATGGTAGTAATGGCCATTATTAACATGATCAGACTAAGGCCTTTAACTTTCATGAAGTCTCCCAGATTTGGATAATAAGATTGGCGAGACTACCTCTTGAGGTATGGTTAAGTAAAGATGGGTTGTAAAAAATACAAATTAGCATTGACACTGATCCATATATTGAGGCAAAATATGGAGTATGATCCATATTTTGAGAACTCTTAAAAAACCTAAAGAATCATTTATCCTTTTCGGGCCGAGGGCCTCGGGAAAATCAACTTGGATTAAACGCAATTTTCCTTCTGAGACAACTTTTTACTTTGATCTTTTAGAAATTAAAACTTTTTTGGATTTACAACGACACCCGGAAAATTTTGAGGCGCAAGTTTTATCACTTCCCAAAAAAATTAAATGGGTTGTTATAGATGAGTTTCAAAAAATCCCCATTTTACTTAATAGTGTTCATCGTTTAATCGAATCAACCAAACTTAAATTTGCTCTCACCGGATCATCTGCGAGAAAGTTAAAAAGAGGCGCAGCTAATCTACTGGCCGGAAGAGCAAGATCACTGAAAATGTATCCCTTTACTTCGCTTGAACAAGGTGATCTTTTTGATTTAAATCAAACACTCAACTGGGGTGCTCTTCCGAAGATTTGTTCTTATAAATCTGAACACGATAAAATCGACTATCTTCAATCATATACTCATCTTTATCTTAAAGAGGAGATACAGCAGGAACAACTTACTAGAAAAATTGAACCCTTTAATTACTTTTTAGAAGTGGCAGCACAAGCTGATGGAAAAATTACCAATTTTTCAAAAATTGCTAAAGATGTTGGAGTTGATACCAAGACAATCATCTCCTATTTTAGCATTTTAGAAGAGACTCTGATGGGTTTTTTTCTTCCCGCTTATCATCGATCTGTGCGAAAAAGACAAAAACAAAGCCCAAAGTTCTATTTTTTTGACTTAGGAGTACGTCGGGCACTGGAAGGAAGTTTGAAAGACAAATTAGTTCCTCGAACTTCCGAATTCGGACGGGCATTCGAATCATTTATTATCAACGAAATAATTCGTCTGGATTCTTATCACAAGACCTATTATCGCTTCTCCTTTTTAGATGTCTCTCCAAATGGCGAAATTGATTTGATCATTGAGGTAGGAACTTCAAAAACTTTCCTTGTAGAAATTAAATCAACAGACTCGGTGAGCGAAGATGATGCTTCAACCATTGGCCGCTATATCAATGATTTCAAAAATCCCTACGCCATAATTTTATCGCAAGACAAAATTGAGAAAAAATTTGGCCTAGTCCAGGCGCAACACTGGCAGAGCGGACTAGATAAAATTTTTTCTTAATTAGAAATTAAAAGTTACTCCAACGTTAGCTGAGGTTGTGAGTCCTGTTACCGCGTATACCGAAAATCCATACTCATAAGATGCTGCAAGTCTAGCTCTATTTTTTATGGAATTTTAATAAAAATGTTTTTTCGTGATATAGAAAAACATAAGACGCCACACATCCATGCAGAGAGCACCAAGGCCAAGTCGCTGTCTATTCCGTACATGATGGTACTATTTTGTCAGGACAGCTTCCTCAAAATAAGAATAAATTCCTGAATTTGACCCTAAATTTCCCCACTACACTCATTTAACAGATGTTTATTTACTGCATTCAAAATTTTTTCCTGCTTTTTTGTTAGCGCAACAAGCTTGCCAAGTTTAAAACCGCTCTTGGGATCGATTAAGAAAATTCTATAAAGGCCTTCAAGTTCAAAGAGTGCGGAGAACGCAGACATTTCCAATTTTTTTACTTTATCTTTCAGGATGGATAGTAGAAGACAGGCCAAGTAACAAATAAAAACATGGGCCTCCACTCGATTATAAAGCCAATGACGAACTGGCCTTAAATTTACAACGCCTTTTAGCGCCTGAAATGATTTTTCAACAACATCCTTATCATAGTAACTCTGGACCACTTCATAAAGTGGCATTTTTGTATTAGTGAATATGAATGATATGCCACTAGAATGTAGTAATTATCATTGCTGCTATTGTTATAATCACAAATGTTGTCACGCCATTTTTAATGGATGGAACACCCTATTAAAGTTTTTACACCTTAATATGGTCCATTCCAAATTAACGTTGCCAATGGAGGTATAAACCGTCTTTGATCGATTACCATTTCGATTTAAATATGGATGAGAGCAACACTTGGTGTCGATAGATGACTTTGCCTGCTCAACCACTATATCATTGGTAAACGCGATTAAAACCTTCAAAAAGCCAGGTACACCTTCCCTCTCAAATAAGTTGGCGGTCTCGGTAATTAGTTCGTCGAAAGAAAATGAAAGTCCTGATATACAGGCGGTAATATTTAAAGCAATATTTTTACTGATCATGGGCCCTCCTTGGCGCAGTTTATTTTTTAGCGAATCTAAATTTAACCATATGGCCCATGGTTATTCAAAACTGTCCAACTATTAGACAGTCTAAGTTAATATTTTGTAAGAATTTCAAAAGACTTTTTTCTAATTAATATTTTGATTAGCATCGAAGTAACAATTAACCGAACTCAGCACTTAGGTGATGAATAACAACACATCAGTTCTGGGACAATATCCAAGAATTGGAGGAAAAAATGAGAGAATTATTAACAACATTTATTTTACTTATGTCAGTTTCATCTTTTGCAGGCACTTCAGCAAAATGGATTCGATTGGAAGATCCTGCTAAAGTTAGCTGTTTTACTAATACCACGGCCAAGTTCGTACTTCAATATGACAGTATTACACTATTTAGTAGAGGTCGCCTATCTCCCGACCTGAGAGCTAATCTTGAGAATCAATGCGACGCGATTTTAGTGCAAGCAAAAGAGGAAAAAAGTGCACTTTATTTTAATTTAACGGAAGTTTATTCGTTAAGGCATATTTATGAGATACTAGTTCCCGAAAATGGTTTTTTCACGAGAGAGGAGACGGGACTTAACCGGGAATGTGATCGACCAATTAATGAGAACGCTGGCAATTAATGAGCAATGTTCAGATCAAGGTGCGCTTTTCTGAACAAGAACATAAAAGTTGAGAAATAACTAGCATGGCCCAAATTTTTAATATTAGGTTGGTGAATGAAGGTATTATGAAAAAAACATTAATCATAGTGATGATGAACTTATTAATGCTGTCTGTCGGGTTAGCGGAAGAACCCAAAGTAGTAAGTGCGTGCATCGATAGAGAATTGTACTTATTGAGTTCAAATACTTCTCTTGGAGATCTTTGGAGGATAAATACTATAGAAAAAATGTCAATAAAAAAATTCACGCACGAAGACAAGTGCTATGAAAAACAAAATGAAATTAATCGTCTTCTTGTAACAGTCGAGGGGTATTTTTTAGTTTCAGGAAATGGTAATTTTTATTGGATCGATAAAGAAACAGAAATTGAAGATTTAATCACTGGTAAAATTCACCCCCTGACCGCAAATTACTATTATTCTGATAATGACTTTGTTGATCTGCCGATTAAAGTAAACGGCATACCCTTTTTCTCAGGAATGTTTCATTTCTCTAGAGGTGACCTAAAAGAATTTGATGCAAAGAGAAAATACGATGTACTGAGACACCATTTTAAGGAGTTTGAACTCTAGGAATGTGATCGACCGATGAATGAGAACGTTAACAGTTGATGAACAATGCTCAGAAAGAATTAATGGGCAAGGCCCGATTTTTTAATATTAGATTAATGAACAAGTAGAATGTTATGAAAAAAGTCTTTGCCGTTTTAGGATTGGCACTATTTTCTTCGATAGTACTAGCTAACAACAGTTCTATTTCAGGAGAATATGGCACTCCATCAGGTGTCCGTTTTCCTGGTTATTCTAAAGAATGTCGATTCTCAGGCGATGGTTACCGTTCACATTAGGACGACATTGCCTATCAATATGCCTTGAAAAAAAAATCTAACGTTAAACAAAAAGCGTCCGAATAAAAGCGCATGACGAAATTACACAAGAAATTAGAAGAAAATTATGTCGATGTTGTCGACTATTTAACCTTTGAACAGATCAACGGAGATCACCCTCTAAAGCATGCAGTTCCGAACTCTTTTGTTGAATATAACGTGCGGACGAGAAAAGGGGGAAGAGTGGCCTTTTTTAATTTTAATTTGGCCAAGATCATGGGATTGATTCCAGAAAATCATAAGCACGAACTTAATTTGGCGCTTGAGGAAAAAATTCTTAACACTTTTAGTCTGGTTATTATTAATGAGTATGACCAAATTAATAATATTAAATTTGATGAAACATCAATTCGGTCTAATAAATATATGGCCACTCGTTATCTTCAGCTGCAACACCCCAATAAGCGAGGTAAGACTTCTGGAGATGGACGTAGTATTTGGAACGGGTATTTTTCTCATGGTGGCCAGATATGGGATATATCCAGTAGCGGAACGGGTGCTACCTGTTTGAGTCCGGCCACCTCACTTAATAATAAGTTTTATCAAACAGGGGATCCGAATATTTCTTATGGTTGCGGCTACTCGGAATTAGATGAAGGAATGTCCGCTCTGTTTTTTAGTGAGGTGTTGGCGCAAAACAGTATTAATACCGAACGAGTATTGGCCATAATAGAATTTCCAGGGGGGATTTCTATTAATGTGCGTGCTCAAAAAAATTTACTTCGCCCCTCGCATTTTTTTCGCTTTCTAAAGCTTAATGATTTGGATGGATTGCGGGCCATTACGGATTATTACATCGAGCGACAAATTAAAAATAAGCTATGGAGTAAAATTCCTACAGGGAAAAATAAATATGAGTATTTTTTAGAACAGGTAACAGGCGCTTTTGCACGCACTGCCGCTAAATTCGAAGATGAATATATTTTCTGTTGGATGGATTGGGATGGGGATAATATTCTAATGGATGCCGGTATTATTGATTATGGTTCGGTTCGTCAGTTTGGAATGTTCCATCAAGAGTATCGTTACGATGATGTGCAAACCTATTCTACCAATATACTGGAGCAAAAATTAAAAGCAAAATATATTATTCAAACGTTTGCCCAAATAGTTGAAACACTAAAAGAAGGTCGCAAAATAAATATTAAGCACTTTGCTAAGCATCGGGCGTTAAAACATTTTGACCAGATATTTGATCAGGCCAAGAGTAATAATATAATGAGAAAAGTTGGCTTTTCTGGTGAAGCTGTCTCCTATTTGGTTGAGCGTTATTCGCGTTTGGTGGAAAAATTTAAAGATGCCTTTTCTTATTTTGAAAGAGTTAAATCTTCCAGAGGAATTTATAAGGTGGAGGATGGAATTACTTGTGATGCTATTTTTTGTTTGCGGGATATTTTGCGAGAACTTCCGCAACTTCTTTTAGCACGAGGTCTTCCGCTGTCACACGAAGAGTTTATTGACATAATTTGTTCAAGTTATGCTAAAAAAAAAGATGTAGAAAAAATCTCCAAATATAGAGGAAAAAAAATAGATCAATTTCAAAAAACTTATATGGAATTAATAGAAGCTATCGCCGATTACCGTAAGGCTCCGATAGATAAAATATTGCTGGAAGTTACGATGCGTTCATCGTTGATTAATAAATATGATCGAGTAACAGGTGATGCTATTACCATTATTGCGAACAAGATTATCAAAAGTCGTCCCAAAATGACGCCTGAAAAATTATTCGAGGTTTTATCCGAGTTTGTGGAAGATCAAAATTTGAATCCGGATTTAAAATTTACCTCTATTCCGCATACAACGGAAGAGAGGTCATGTAATAAAGTAACAAAGCGTATTTTGCAAATTGTTCGAGAGTGTAGAGAAGGCCTGTGAAGTTGGTTTTATATAGTGGTGGAGACCAGCAGGAAAATTATCTCCTGGACTTGGCCCTTTTTGTTCAACTTATAAAAAAAAAGAATCCTCTTTTTACTTATATCCCTGCCTCTTCGCATGAATCAGAAATATATTTTCACCATTTCATTGACCAATATCGGCCCTTTGGTGTTAATCGCTTTCTTTCTTGTCCGGTTGATAATCCTTGTGATGATGTTTTTCTAAAAGAGGCACTAAAGAGTGATTTGATTCATCTCTCAGGTGGTAATACGTTCTATTTTTTAAAACATTTAAAAAAGTCTAAGATGTTGGGAAGGCTTAAAAAATATGCTAACGAAGGAGGGGTATTGACCGGATTAAGTGCCGGGGCCATTATGCTGACGCCTTCCATTAATACCGCTGGCCTGCCACATTTTGATCGAGATGACAACGATGAAAATATTCGAAATTTAACTTCTATGGGATTGGTTGATTTTGAATTCTTTCCCCACTATAAAAATTCTATCAGATATGACGTTGAGCTTCGACAATATTCTCGCAAATTAACGTACCCGCTTTATGCCCTCCCAGACGGTAGTGGAATTATTATCAATGGAGAGTCCATTCAGTTTGTTGGAAAAAGTTTTGCATTCGTTCATGGAAAAAAAACTCTGATCTTTTAATGGCCAAGCTTGAATTTTTTTGGAACTATTTACAATAAGTCTGATTTGTATGTTGAGTTGGAGGATAGATATGATTGTATTGAGACGGGGGTGGAGATGAATATGGATATTCAACATCAGCAAATGGCATATCAAATATCACAGATAGAGCATCGTTATAGTAAAAAGGTGCGAATTCTTTCCAATCCTTATTTGATGTCGCTACTAAATGATCTTTCTCGCCCAAATACTTATCAGCCACAAATAAATTATTTGATTGAACAACTTTATCGAAATCTTTGCATCGACGTTGTGAATAACTTTTTTCCGCGGGAGATTGTTTCTACTGACACGCGCATGAAGCAGTTTGGGCCTCACGGTGTTTTTACGGGAGAACTTATTGCTAAGTCAACTCGTGTTATAACTGTTGATCTGGCCCGCGCAGGAACCTTTCCCTCCCACGTTTGCTTTGATATTTTTAACAATTTGTTAACACCGGCCAACATTCGCCAAGACCACATCTATATCAATCGAAAGGTTAATGCAAAAGAGGAAGTGGTGGGGGTTGATTTTTCTGGTTCAAAAGTTGGTGGAGATAAAGAAGCGGCCATTGTAGTTTTTCCTGATCCTATGGGAGCTACGGGGGGAACTATTTCATACGCTATAAATCATTATAAAAATAAAATTGAAGGGCAAGAGATTCGGTTTATTGCTATGCACTTGGTGATAACTCCAGAATATATTCAGAAAATTACCTCCGATCATCCTGATCTTGAAGTTGTGGCCATTCGCTTAGATCGAGGATTATCTGCAGAGAAGATTTTAAAATCTATTCCAGGAAGTTATCCAGCAGAAGAGCGTGGCCTTAATTCTAAACAATACATTGTTCCCGGACTTGGTGGTGTTGGTGAAATTTTAAATAATTCATTTGTCTAATTGGTAGAAGTACACAGAAGTACAAAAAAGTAGTAAACAGCATGGATAGTAAAAATGTCGCGGGTATGAGTTTGAAGGGAGGACGGAAGGATAATTTTTACTTCTGTCTTTTGGAGCACTATCCGGAAAAAGATCGGTGGTTTTTGCGCTCGTTGTTGCATGTTAAAGATGAAGAAGGCCTAGATGGTAATGATGCCATTCAAAATTGGCTGCAAGAATTTTCCCCCAACCATTTGATTGTCGATTGCCCCATTTCAGATACCGCCTGCAAGCGCTGTTTGCAAATTTGTCCAGGAATTAATCGTTGTGTTGATCCAGAAGTAACAAAGATAAAAAAACTAATTGCTGACCTAATGGAGCAAGATAGTAAATTGCAAAAAACAAATCCCAAGCAATATGAATATGATCGCAATAGCGATGATCTTTTTGATTTTTCCAAAGACTTTTTTGAGAAAGATACTAGCGAACATATTCTTTCTCGTGCTTTCAAGCGGAAGTTAAAAAAAGGGTATCTGCCGTACTGGAATCGGCCGGTGGATGTTTGGATCTGGTTTAACTATTATGATTTGTTGCTTAAATTTTTTAACCTCTCCTTTGATTCTTTTGGCAATATTTCGCTAATGCTACTCTCTCGCTTTGCTTATTTGCGTCGTCATTTTTCTGTGGAATTAAATCTTTACGAGGGGAATATTTATTTGATCATAATCGAACTTTTACGCGCCAAAATCATCCAAAAAAAAGATGTATTGGTCTTCATGGATATTGAACGTGGCGTGGATGCCCGATTAGATTTGGCCAAGGCCATTTCGGAAAAATTTAATATTTTTATCTATGATCAGGAGCTGGAGATTTTAGTAAAGAATGGCCGTGCATTTGAGTCATTTCTTTTGGCCTTGGCCGGGAAGAATATTCATCAAAATAAAATCAGGCCACTACCATCATGGGCCCAAATGGATAGTTCTCGTTTTGTTGTACCGATTTTCAAGCTCCTCTCCATGGCTAATTGCTAATTTAAGCTGCTATAGGCGTCTGAAAAAGACCGCGACAATGTTTTTTCCAACGAAAATTTTTAATATCTACAACGGTTAGTGTCGATTCGCTGGCAACAACTCCAGGAGAGGTCTTAAGAGAAGCATGAATTCGCGAAGTATTATAATATTTTTTAAAATCTTCGAGTTTTCTTTCAAGATCTGTTTTGCCCCAAAAGAAAATATGATCAAGATACTCTCTTCTAAGTGTGCCAATTAGCCGTTCAATAAATGGATGCGAGAGAGGAACATAGGGGACTGACTTAATTTCTTCTATTTCCATAATCCGCAAATTGGCATGCCATACAAAATATTGGAATAGGGGATCGTTGTCACTACTAATATATTTTGGAGTTTTGAGGTTACCGACGGCCCTGCTTAACATGCGACAGGCCATTGGGCCATCAACCCCGTCGCAACATTCTACGGCAAATCCAATAATTCTTCTGCTGAATTGATCCATGACAACCATCACCCAATGGGTTTGCAAGTTGATTGATTCAACTCGAAAAAAATCCAAGCTCCACAAGCTATCTTTTGTATTCCCGATGAAGCTTAACCATGATGGCCCGTTTCCGCCATTCTCTGGCCTATAGTATTGGGCCAAAATTCTTCGGACGATGTCTTTGTCGATTGTAACTCCAAACATCACAGAAATCGTCTGTGCAATTTTTGGACAACCCATTCTTGGATTATTTTTTTTCATCTCGATAACAGCGTTGATAAGATCTTTGCTAGGCCCTTTTGGGCCTGGTCTTTTCGCGGTTTTGTTGGAAGAAAATAGAAGTCGATATTTTCGGTTAATCAGTGCTTGATGAAAATTCAAAATAGTCGAAACTTTTAAGATTGCAGAATTTTGAATTAACCTTTTTGGAGTGATGAAAAAAGCGGTGAGTCCCAGAATAAATCTGTCGATCGGTTTTAGTTGTGGAGATTTTTTTCGAGTTCTATTTATGAGAATCAATTGATGCTTGATTAAAATGTTTTCTGCCATAACGGACTTAACGCCGCCAGGAGTTAAAAGTCTGAAAAAGGTGACTACGAAATGGAAGAAAAGAATTGAAAACAGTTTCATCAGTGGGAATATATATCGAAATTTAAAAATTACAAGTCTATGAAATTATGATTTTTAGTGATAAAAAGATCATTTCGCCAGGGACACCCCTTTTATCCCTCCTAGGTTCTAGTTTTTATGATCGTGCATTGATTATTAGTAGTTTTAAGGGAGAGAGGTTTTTTCAGTTGGTGTAATTTTTAATTCAAAATACTCACCATCCTTACTTTCCATAGTTAAAACGGCCTCAGTATTGTAATATGAAAGGATCATTGGTGTGGCGATCACCCTTTCGTTACCACTATCCAATACAGAGATCTTGCCGCTAATCATTACATCAGGCTTAAGAACGTCTGTTCTTAATAATTGTTTTGAAATATTAACATCGTTTGTTACTTTCATATTATATTTAAAGGAATCATTACCATCAAAAGGGATACTCCATTCCTGATCAATTTTGGCAAGAATTTTCGTTTCTCTCTCTTGAGTTATGTTTCCTTTTTTCCAAAGTGCCTTCATTTTCAGTTCAACAGTTTTTGAAAATAAAGAAAAAGATAGTAATAAGAAAACTAATAATTTAAGCATAGTCCTTCCAGCTTTTATTATTTAAAGTATTTGAGAGGTATCAGTATACACACCAATGTTCATCATTATTAAAACACAGCTTAATAAATTCCCCTGCTCTATAAGGGACGATGGTAAAGAAAATTTCGGATTGTCGTCTATCCCAATAATCTCCTTCTATGTTTACAATTTTGCCAATAATTCTTCTGGTATTCTGATAAGTCCCTTTATTATCTAAGTACCCCTCTTCACATTTTATTTCGCTGGCACTTATTGTTCCAGTTCCGGCAGCGTTTATTGTGCTATACTCGAGAGAGTCTTGTTTAATAACAAGTTTTTCATATCCAAGATCCCTAGAAGAACTCCATTCTGAATTTTGGAATTCCTCAATACAGGCCATAGATTCCAAAAAGAAAAGCACACAAAAACAAAAAAAGATTTTTTTCATAGCATTATTCCTTTAATAAAATATTGTTGAAAATTATTTTGACGTTTAAAGACTAATTTAAAAGTGTTATTTTGTAAACACTTAAAATTAAAGTCGGAATCTAGAACATTGTTAACCCCATGTCTCAGGCATCTGTGCAGTATGAGACCATGAGATAAAAACTTTATTCTTACATATAAAAAATACACATTGGCATATATTTAGCAAAACAATTGGGGCAAGAGGAGATTTTTTCTATGAAAAACCTTATCGATCCGCAATTACTAGCTGATCTTAACAAAGAGAATGTCACCGTTCAAGAGGCTGTCAAATTTTTAGACAGTAATCCAACTGTGACCGTTTCCAATCTGGCAAACATTATTAATATGGATGCAAAAAAAATTTATAATCATCGGTATTACAAAGCTACGAAAAATAGTAATAAAGAGGTTGTAAGTGAATCGAAGGTGCTTCCCAAGGCAGCTTCCAAAAGTCAGCAAAGATATTCGCCCGAAGAAAAGTACCTACTTGTTAACGAATATCTAAAGGCCGGAGATGATAACAAAACTGAACTATTGAGAAGATATGGACTTTATCAAGCAGATATTTCTCACTGGGAAGTGCAAATCAAACAGGCGGCACTAGAGGCATTAGGAAAAAGAAAGGCCCGCTCCGACAAAAAATCAGATGAGCAAAAAAAAATAGAGAAACTTGAAAAGGAGCTAGCGGCGCAAGAAAAAACAACAGCTAAATTATCCACTCTATTAGTGCTGCAAAAAAAACTTTCGATATGTTAAGCGGAAACGATTGAACCTATCAACAGAAGAAAAAAATGAATTAAAGCTTAGCGCTCAAGAGGCCAGCGACAAGGGTGTTTCTATTATGGAATTTTGTGATGCCGTCGATGTTCCAGAAAGATCCTTCTACAAGTGGAAAAAAGATACCGCGATTACAAGCAACACAAAAAGAGGGCGAAAGAAACCACCATCCAACAAGTTAAAAGCTGTTGATAGAAAAAACGTTATTACTGTTTTATTGAGGAAAAAGTGGGCCGATTTTAGTCCTCGCGAAATTTATTATAAATTACTGGATGAGGAGGGAGTGATAATTGCATCGCCGGCCACTTTTTATAGAGTGGCCAGTGAAGAGTTATTATTAATTCAAAGAGTAAAGAAAGGTATAAAAAAACCGTTGAATAGAATCATGCCACAATTGACGGCAACTGGAATCAATCAGGTCTGGTCATGGGATGTTAGTCAAATCAGATCCCATAATAGATATGAGCGATACTATCTTTATGTCATCATTGATATTTGGAGCCGACTTGTTGTTGGCTGGATACTGGAAGCACATGAAAAATCGGAGTATGCAATAAATATGTGGAAAGATGCACTAGCAAATCAGTATATCTCTGGAGCGGGACTAGTTAACCACAAAGATAACGGCGGCATTATGACATCGAAGGAAATGTTGAAGTTTGTGCATAATGCTCAGATGGTAGATTCATACTCAAGGGCCGGGGTTTCTGATGACAATCCTTTTTCAGAGAGTCTTTTTGGAACAATTAAAACATTTAGAACATTCCCGGGTAGCTTTGAGGCCATGGAAGTGGGACAGGCCTATTTTGAAACTTATTTTAACGAATACAATTATTCCTATAAACACTCTGGTATACAGTTTATAACTCCGGCCGAGAGACATTTTGGAGAGGAGAAAAAAATATTGGCCTTGAGAAATGAAGTTATACCAAACCCACAAAATAATGTCGGGTTTTATAACTGAGCCCAGGCCCTACTGCAAAGAGACTTAATATTACCTTCCTCAT
>MEQL01000004.1 GCA_001770205.1 Bdellovibrionales bacterium RIFOXYD12_FULL_39_22 | reverse complement strand
ACTTTGTGTATGCCATGGTCTTTCTCATCGTGGTAACCATCAACCTAAGTTGATGATTCTTTTTAATCTAATATTTAGTTTTTAAAGAGCTTATCCATTTGGCCATATTTGGTGGAGATGACAGGGATCGAACCTGCGACCTTCTGCGTGCAAAGCAGACGCTCTCCCAGTTGAGCTACATCCCCAATCAAACACACGAAATTGTCCAAAGGATTTTGGGAATCTATTTGAGACTACTTTGTCTGTCAACTAATTATTTCAGCAATGTCAAAAAAAAAGTTAAAAAAGTTATGTTTTTTTAGAAATGTAGTTTTTTTAGAGCAAATATTGAAAAACACAGCTTTTTTTCAATAAAATTTACATGAGTTTTTTACTCTGACATTATTTTTTTAGAGTTTTTTGAGTTTTGCGGAAAAATGACGCAAAAACGGTGGCTGCTCTACAACCTTATAGCCACGAAGGGCGTTCTTATTTTTATTAACTTCCGCAATAACTTCAATAACAAAATCAATATGACTTTGAGTGTATACTCGCCGCGGAATTGCCAAGCGAACCAGCTCCATTTTTGAAGGAATTTCTGCGCCTGTTTTTTTGTCGTAGGAACCAAACATAAAACTTCCTATCTCTACGCTACGAATTCCTCCCTCCAAATAGAGCGCGCACGCCAATGCCTGTCCAGGATATTGTAAGGCCGAAATATGTGGCAGCATGGCCTTTGCATCAATGTACACGGCATGTCCCCCTATAGGCCGCACTACTGGCACTCCCATCTCTATCAGTGCATTCCCCAAATACTGAGTGGATACAATGCGATATTCGAGATAATCTTCATCCACAACTTCCTTCAAGCCTTGCGCTAGAGCTGCTAAATCTCGCCCAGACAATCCTCCATAGGTAGAAAATCCTTCCGTGAGGATCAGCATGTTTTGCACACCAATGGCCAGATTATCATCATTAAACGCTAAAAAACCTCCCATATTTACAATAGCATCCTTCTTCGCGCTCATTGTACAGCCATCTGCATAAGAAAACATTTCTTGCACAATTTGCTTAATTGCTTTGTTTTTAAATCCGTCTTCTCGCTGTTTAATAAAATAGGCATTCTCTGCAAAGCGACACGCATCAAGAAAAAAAGGAATTTTATATTTTTGGCAAATGGCCTTTGTTTCCCGAATATTTTGCATGGAAACAGGTTGCCCTCCACCCGAATTATTAGTAATCGTCATCATACACATTTGTACTCTATCACTGCCGGCATACTGCTTTAGCGTGTTCTCGAGCTTTACTAAATCCATGTTTCCTTTGAAGGGATGAAGCGAGGAAGGGTCTCTCCCTTCATCAATAACGAGATCAATGGCCTCGGCCTTAGTATATTCAACATTGGCACGAGTTGTATCAAAGTGTGTGTTATTTAATATTATTTTCCCCTCACCTCCAATACAACTAAAAAGAATTCTCTCAGCCGCTCTTCCTTGGTGTGTTGGAAAAACGTGTTTATATCCTGTCAGATCTACGACAGCATCTTTCATATCATAAAAAGATTTGCAGCCAGCATATGACTCGTCACCTTCCATCATTTTTCCCCACTGCGCCGCAGACATTGCTCCGGTTCCACTATCAGTGAGAAGATCAATCAAAATATTTTCCGCCCGAATTTGAAAAAGATTATAGGCAGCCTCTTCTAAATATTTTTTACGTTCAGATAAAGTTGTCATCTTGATGGGCTCAACCATTTTTATTCTAAATGGTTCAATGATTGTTTTAAATTTGCTGTGCATAAAGTCTCCTAAAGTTTACTGGGGCTAGGGCAGATACGGTAACAAGAAAAAATCGGCCTGTAAAAAATTATTTATGGTTACACTCTAAACTATGTCAGTGGCCACTTTGACTCAAAAATTTGGCGTATGATTTTGTCTGGCCAGCTCTTCCTGTCCATATGATTGGCGTAAAATTAGTTAGTTGTTGCGAGCTAGAGCTTTTTACTCAAGTATAAAGCTGTTTCCGACGATAATTAGATGTATGGGAATAGTAGAACTTTTATATTCATCTGTGACAGTAATTGTCTTACTAATAAGCGCAGATGTGGCGATGGCGCAGGATAATAATTCAAAGAAACCCGAAAAGCTCTACAATACTCTTGAAACGAGAATTTCTGACTCCAACGACGAAGGAAATGTTCCTGCCATTTTAAATGATCCATCCGTACGGCCAGTGTATGACGAGTGTAAAAAAGGCCAGCCTAACAGCAACGCTGCCAACTATGCGACAAAAATGCAAGAGTGTCTGGCAAAGGGAGTTGGCCAGGAAAAGATGAATGATTTGTATGAAAAATATATGAAATTAAACAGTGAGCAAAAAGATAGTTTTGAATCGCTCAATCAGACCGAATTAGATAACAGCTCCGATCCGGCAATTTTAAAGTTGGAAGAATATTATTTGAAAAAGTTAAAAGACGCGATGTATGGCGAAATTAAAAACAACACCTACACCGAAGGAAAAGTGGCAGATCATGGCGTCTTTTGGGAAATGTTTGAATCTCAACTGGGAAAAAATGTTGTCTCAACAGTCACCTACTATTGTATCGACGCAAATTCCGAGAATAAATTCTACATAAATGAAAATGATGGGAAACGAAAGGCGCAGCGACAAAAAAACTTAAAATCTTTAACCTCTGTTGAGAAAAATGGTAATCCGGTGGCATATGTTCAGTGGTCTGAATGCATAACCCAAATTCAAGATATTTGCCATAACACTTCGGCCGAAGAAGGCGAGGAGGAAGAAAAGAAAGATAAAAATTATTCTAAGCAACGCGCCTGTGTGGTAACTGCTAATTTGCGAGCATTGAAGCAAAATCTTTTTGCCATTGATGATCTAAAAAAAGCGGCTGAGGCCAATGCTAAAGAGGCGCCAAGTGTTGAAATCGTGGGAAAACAAAACACCAGCGTTTATCGTGGATTGGCCACCTCTGAAAAAGGAGAAACCAAAAACATCGACCATCTAACAACACTAACCTCTAATGAGGTGATCAATACTTCTGGATATGGTTCGGCCCTAGAAGTGCAGGCCCAAGAACTACAGGCCAAATGCATTGATGCTGCCAATAGCGAGTTATGTAAAAAGTATCTCAACAGTTCTGAGGAAAAGAAAAAATTAGAAAAGGCCATGGATGAATATGTTGTAGAGAGTGGGGCAATACAAAATAAAATTGAAAAAGAAGTAACCGATGAAGCTGGTGTAGAAAAATATATGAAGGATGAGCGTCGAGAAAAAGTTGAAGAAATGGTCAACAGTGATAATGCAGAGATTTTAAAAGACAAAATTCAGACTAACTATGAACAAGAACGAGAAATGATCATTAAGCAACTAGCGGAAAATATCAATAAAACTTCGGTGGCCGGAAAAAGCGATGATCCAACGACAGTAGAAAACAAAGGCCAGCTGGAAGGAATTAAAAAGCAAATTGAATCAACCGCCAGTGAGTATAAAGAATTGGTCCACTTTAATAACGTTATTTCTGGCTATTTCAGTGTAGAAGATAGTAGTGGGAAAAAATTAGGGGCCAACACTCAGACTCTAGCACAAGAGATGGCCGATAGCGCCTTTGCTTCCGATAAAGAAGTGGCCGGTCGATCGCCCAGTAATTTAGAAAATTCTGCCAATAATTATGGTGCCAAGGATTTCAAACTGCTACAACAAATTACTGACACGATCACTCAGCAAAATAACCAGCACGACGATGAAGACGAAAATAACAGAAGCAGTGCTTCGCTATCACCTGACCAGATTAACGACAGTATGCTTGGTTATGGAACGGAGGAAGAACAAAAACGAGCAGAGGAAAGACAAAAAAAAGAAGAGGAAGCTTCTTCGGGTAGTGATAATTCTGAGGCCCCAAATGAGTCAACACCCATAAATAATTAGATGGTCTTAATCCAAACAAATACTTTGTTTACTCCCGGAGGATTATCTCCGCGGGCCAAATTTTCATAAAGAATTGCTTCATCAACTTCCAAAACTTCCGTCAAAAATTCACGTAACGCTAAGCGAGGAACATATAAGTTATAATAGAGTCCTCCGGGAACAATCGTTCCTGGAGAGACGTTATCAACCTGTGAAATACTGTACTTGGAAATCAACTCGTTTAAGTTTTTTTTTGACTCTTCGGCATTAACCGATCTCATCATCACCCGATATACTTTTTTATTTCCAAAGCGCGTTTCACGATAACCATCTTTTGTTTGCTCCTCATACGCCGATTGTTCTAAATTTGTCTGATCAAAATCTTTAGGAAGAGATTCCCAGGAGGCCAAAACAACTTCTGACTCTGTTTGAAATACTTCTGCTTCAATCTGCTTAAATTTATCTTCATCTTCCAGATCAATACCGACTCTATCGAGATCAATCATATCCGCCTTGTCTTCGATCTCCTCAAATGGTTTAAATTTTAAGTTGCTGTCTATTTGCAAAAACTGTGGTTCGTAAATACTAATCTTGTTAGTAAGAAATTCTTCATACCAGGTATTAATCATTCGCACCAACGTTATAACGACAACTCCCAAAACAATTAGCAAAACAAAATCACGGGCCAAGCGAAGAATCTCTCGCGCAGGCATTAAGGCCTTTTTCTTATCCAAGCTAAATTTTTTTGAAGTAAAATCTCGCTTCATCTGAGCAACAAAAGTTCCCCACTCGCGATAAAGAGTAATTTCCATGGAAGGCATCACATCGTCTTCGTGAGTTCCTGAAAAATCATCCCCTATTTCTAGCTTTGTCATAATGTCTTTAAAGCCCAGTGATAGATTTTCACTGGAGACATTGGTAATTTGAAATAACTCGCTAATCTCGTCATCGTAGTGTGGCAATTTCTCCAGAAAGAAATTTCTCAACACTACGGCCAACTCAGAGATAGAAATCTCAACTTGCATGGCAATATCCATGACAGTAAACTCTCGATAGATAAAAACATAGACAATGAACTTATCGCGCAACCATAAAAACCAAGATGAAATAGGGCCCACTTTAACAGTCGTGACAGCGTAGTTAAATCTATAAACTAATTGTGAAAGATTTAATCCATCAATAAAGAAATTTGTCCAAAAATCTTCAAACTCTGCTCCAAATTTGCCTTGCCAGGTTATGCCATCCAAGTTGAGTTGCAACCAATTTTTAAAATCGTCATAATCGGTTTTATCAAAAATATATTTTCCAGGTTCCATACTTAATTAGTCCACAATTTATCAAAACTAATACTAATCATAGTTTAGATTTCAACTATTGAAAACTGCTTTTAGCACTCACAAAAATAATGGCCATTATTTCCGCTATTGAATGAAAAAAGTTTGGCAATGTATAATTATCTACAGTGCTTGGCCTCTTCTTCCTGGCACAAGGGTGTTTATAGTATGGATGATCTTTCTCAAATACAAATGAATCGCTACCGAGAAAATGAGTACAAACGCAATAATTTCGAATTGCGCAAGATGAAGGCCGAAAACTATCGCGAATATCAAAAAGTTGCTAAGAACAATGAAGCGGCACTCTCTAGCTTAGAAAAAGATTATGGAGTAAAAGTCTCAACTCTAGAAAACGATTTAGAACAAAAACTACAAGATTTACGTTCTGCTCACAAAGAGCGAATCGATGAAGAAAATGAACGCCTCGATGCAGAGTTGCGAAATCTCAAGATAACTCATGGTGATCAAGTATCCGAGGTAAAAGCATCTTTTAAAAATCAACTAGACGAGATGGAACAATCTCACAAGGAAACATTGGAGACGGCCAAAGAAAAATTTAACAAGGAAAAATCTCGCTGGGATACATAAGGCCGGATACATATTTTAAAGGCAAGTCGAATACACAAACGGTTAAAGGAAAAAGGGAAAAAAGATGGGCACAACGACAGAGCAGCAAACCGGAGTTTTTATTAATGGCAAAGCACAAATCATAGAGATGATGCAATACTTGCGACAAGACGAGCGCGAACGAATTTTGAAGCAGATTAAAATTCGCAACCCGGTACTGGCCGATGAACTAGTGGAAAGAAGCATAACCTTTGAAAACCTCTCTTCACTCTCTGATGTTGACCTGAGAAAGATTTTTACTCATATCTCCGCCCCTATTCTTGGAATTGCCTTAAAGGGAGTTAGTGTTGATTTTCAACGCCGCTTGCTGGGAATTGTGCCTAGAGATTATGCAGAGCAGGCATTTAGTACTTTAGTGGCCCCTATTGAAAATGAGGCAAGAGATAGCAGACGAGCGCAAAATAAAATTGTCTCCGTTTTAATTTCATTAAATAAGCGCAAACAAATTTCAGTGTAGTAGAAAAGATATAATTTAAAATTTATCTGGCCGAGCTACGAATAAATTCGGAAAGGCAGTATTTCACTAGTGATTCTTGCTCCACCACTTCTCCCATAAAACGCCAGGTGATTTTATTAAAAGGCCCAAGGTGGGCCATAATCTCTAGCGGTACTTTACTGTTTTCTACTACCGCACTCCGGCCCGCACTTATTTTAGGAGAAAAAACTTCCCCGCTACTAGAGAGAAAGCCAATTGAAATCAGGTCATTTGCCTTGCGTGCCACAATCAAGCGCAACGAATTGCGATAGACCATAAAATCATTTATGGTATTAGAAATTTTAAAAACACGTACCTGATCACCGGCACTATTGTTTCCCCTGAATTCATTAAACTTGGTTATGTAGATTTCAAAACGATCACGAAGATTATCCATAAACTCAATAGAGGCCTCTTCTAGGTGGTGAACTGGACTGAAATTATCTGCGAAGTGAATAACTCCCGACTCCTCCATATTGAGCTCTTCTAAGGCCAAATTTTCTATCCAAGTCGTTGAAATCTCTTGGGGTTGCAGATCAAAATCCATACTAAAATGATGCTGGATGTAAACACGCCTGTCAATAGTTTAATTACGCAGAGAAAGAAGAGGGGGGTGAGTGAAAAAAAGGGCCTAGTTTTGATATGGCGTTCTTGAATCTATTCCGCCCGCCGTTTGACAGGTGGGTGCAGTTGTAATCACTTTAGGCTTCTCACTATAAGTTTAAAACTTGTGAGCTTGCTCACCATGATCAGGGACCACTCCCTTTATTACGCTTAGTAGGGCGAATAATTAATATGCCAACTACTAGACCCAGTGACGATTATACTCCATTGTGAAATAGTGCTCAATCAATATTAATAATGATCTAATTTTATTAGGTAATAGTGTAAAAGGGGCAAAATTAGTTGCGTGTGACGCACAGCGGTGTTATAATATATCTAGTTGATATTTTAGCACTTTTTCGATTTCTTAGGAGATTGGTAAAGTGTTGATGAGATTATACCGAAGATGTATGCGAACAAGGTATTTGAAGGGGGAAGGAATGAATAAATTCATCAGTTTTTTAAAAGATGAAGAGGGACAGACTTCCACAGAGTACATCTTACTGGTGGTGGTGGTAGTTTTAATTGTTGTAAAATTTAAAGACGTAGCAGTTAGTCGATTGGAACAAATAACCGCAAACGTCTTCGATAAGATAGATGGTATTGCACAAGAGATGAAATAGAAGATATCTCCGCGCACTGACATCTCTTCTTGTTATAATCTACCACCAATTGCGAACCACCTCGTTTCCAGTTATAATTTTTAAATATGAGTCATCGAAAAATTAAGGCCTCTGCTGGCCAAGCACTTGTTGAATATATTTTACTATTTGCCATTATCTCTATCATTACCGTCAATATGCTAAAGACTATTACTACCTACTTTGACGAAGCAGTTGGTAATTTTGGAAATATCTTTTCTCGCCATCTGGCCACCGGGGTCTGTGAACGTAATTGTTTTTTTAATGATTTTGGGAATAAATAGCCATGTCTCTATTGGCCATCTATGTCGGACAACTTTTTATCTTGGCCATAATCTCCTTGCTCGATATTAAAACTCGAAAAATTTCCAACTACTGGCCACTTCTAAATTTCCTGTTTTGGGGAGTGGCAATGGCGGGAGGCGGGGCCCTATTTACTGGCCCCTGGTATAGCTACCTACTTTATCCAATCTCCATTGGCACAACTGGATATCTACTCTATCTTTTATCCATTGCCGGTGCCGGCGATGTTAAGTACATCTCAACCTTTTTTTTAACCATCCCACTTAATTTTCATTACGATTTTTTTCTTTTACTTCTTTATGTGACCATTCTGGTCAGTATAATAAATCTGCTAATTAATTTTTTCTCCAACTTTTCTGAAATGATAGTACTATTGAAGATGAGAAAATTTAGCGCTCTCTTTAAAGTAGGAGTGCGCAAGTTTCCATTTGCACCAGTCATACTTTTGGCGTGGATGTTATGGGGATGGATGAATCAAGGAAAGATCCATTGAGCGTGAAGAAAAAAAATGTATTTGCTAAAATTGGCCAGCAAGGCCAATCAACCATGGAATATCTTATGCTACTTATTGTGGTGGCCATGATCATCTCTTCCATCCTAAAAAGTGCGGGATTCCGCAGTTTCTTTGGCCCAGATGCGCCCATGATTGAACAATACGCTCGTTATATGGAATACTCCTATCGTCATGGGATGCCCGGGCTTGATGATAGTAGAAGCAATATTGCTGGAAATACACATGACACTTATTCTTCTGGCCAAAATAAATCGCACTTTTTTATTCACAAGCATGGTTATGAATAGGAAGAAAATAATAATGGGAAGGAGTGGCCAATCAACTATTGAGTTTTTGCTTTGCTTTATCTACTCCTTTGGCATCATTTTCGTTTTTTTCAATGTCGCTTATAATATTACCAATGGCCATTTAGTTCACTATGCCACCTTCATGGCCTCACGCGCATACCTAGTGTCTGATGATAACTCCAATACTGCACGCGCGGGAGATGAAACGGCGCGGGCCGTTGCTAATGAAGTTTTCGAAAAATTTAGAATAAATTCTTTTATACCTGATAATGGAGGACGATTAGTAATAAACTCTCCCGAAGATGGGCCTAATGTTTTTGTTGGATTATTTTATAAATATAAAACAAAATTTTCCACAGTTCCCATGATTGGCGGACAAATTGATTTGAATATGGCCTCTGAATCTTTTTTAGGACGAATTCCTTCAAGGGCCGAATGTCTTTCCCGTATCTGCAAAGCAATGGAACTGCCCAACGGAGGAGGATGTCCAGATTATTTTGCTACTTTTTACGATGATGGATGTTAGATGAAAAGACATAAAAAAAAACAAAGATCCAGGTGTTGGCAAAATATCTTTTTAATAAATCATCAAGGCCAGGCCATCTTTGAATTTATCGCTTTCTTACCAGTAATGATCTTGCTTTATTACTTACTCATAACTGTTTCCTCAGCAATTAATGGTTCCATCAATCAACAAAAGGTGGTGCGCGGTTATTTTTTCCAACTCAATCGCTACAACTCCATGTCTTCTGACATAAACGACCTTCTGACCTTTGCTGGCGGAGGTATTAAATATGCCGGCATGGATATGATTGGCTGGACAACAATGGAAGATACCGGTCAAACAACCACTCCTTTGGCGGCCTGCTATGAGATGAAGCTTTTTGCTGGGGAAGCTCCCGAAAAATGCAATGATCGCTCCTCACCAACTACTAATTTTATCAAACCAACTACTGTTTTCGGTTTATGCAGTACCAGTTATCGACTCCTCGCCCCTGGTATTTTTGCCCGCGATCACTTTGAAACAGGAAATCCTCATAGCGGTTGTCGACTAACTTCCGCTCCGTAGGTAGCACCGGCCACTGTCAAGTAGGCCAAAACTTCCATCCATACATTTATCTTCAATCCTTTGATAATATATCAATAGCAAACAGATTGTAGCAGTGAGGATCATATATGAATACCCGAGCGTTTACCTTTGCACTAGTCATCTCTGTCGTGGCCATGTTTATGGTCATCACCTACATCAGTGACAAGGAAGATGCAATGAAACGGAAATATGGCGATATGAAAACTGTCGTTGTTGCCAAGCAAGACATTCAAGAACTAGAGATGATTGACGATACTAAATTACAATCAATCCAAATGCCCAGTAACTATGTTTCTGAACATGCTTTCACCGGCTTTGAGGAATTAAAAAATGTAGTTGCCGCTGTACCCATTTTAAAGGGCGAAATAATTACCAAACCTCGCGTTACTTATCCTGACGCCAAAACCGGTCTGGCCCGACAAGTCACTGCCGGTAAACGCGCTATTGCCATTTCAATTGGTGATGATCAAGCGGTTGGGAAATTGATTAAACCAGGGGATCGCGTAGATGTAATTGCACCGGTGGCCTTTGATACTCGAAACGACCAAAAAAAAATTAAGACAATCATTCAAGATGTACTAGTACTATCCACCGGAAAAAGCATTACAAACTCCATTCCACTAATCGGAGTAGAAACCACTCGCGCCATTAAAGAGATGAAGCTAAATGTATATACCGAGTACAACAACATCACGCTGGAGTTAAGTCCATATGATGTGCAAAAATTAATTTATATTCAAACCTACAGTTCCGGTGGACGCATTTATCTGTCCTTACGAAACAACGTTGATAAAGAACAACAACGAATAAATTCTACGAGTATTTTTGATCTTTTGGGCGATGAAGAAAAATTGGATGCTAAGAAATTTTTCATGGAAAAGTATAAACAGGAATAATCATTCTCAAGGAGAATTTCTATTAGACTAGTATTGCTTGCCACATTTGTTTCTTTTCTTGCAATTACTTTCGCCAAAGCACAAGTAGCCGATACGACAACTAATGAAAGTGGTGCTACCACGGTGAAGGTGGAAGTCCCCATGGGAGTTGGGAGTGATATTATCAAATTGGATTTTGTTACTGAGCCCAAATATATTGAAATAATAGATCCCAGCGTTATAACTTTTACTTTTGTTCCCGTAAAAAAAGAACTGATTTTAAAAGGCAAAAAGCCAGGAAAAACGGTTGTGCGTATCAGAAACAATGTTGGTGATGAAAAGATGATCATTGAAGCAACAGTCGTTTCTAATTCCTTGTCAAAAACTATTGAACAGCTACAAGAGTATTTAGGGGATGTTGAGGGTTTAGAGATTGGAGTTAAGGCAGACAAAATTTATATCGGGGGAGAAATAATTGTACCTACTGATATTGGTAAAATTAGTACCGTGCTGACCGCTCTAAATGTTACGGATCTGATTCTATTAGTTGAGTTGGCCCCTCAGTCAAAAGTGATAATCGCAAAAAAGATGCAAGAAGAGTTAACCGGTTCCGGCCTAAAAAACGTCACTGCTCGTGTGGTCAATAACCGATTTTGGCTGGAGGGCACAGTAGAAAATCCTGACGATAAAACCAAAGCAGAGGTAATTGCTGCGGCCTATTTACCTGATTCGCTAGATCCTATTGCTAAATCTAGTGGCGGTGATCGATATGCTAAAAAAGTAATGAAGCCTATTGAAAATTTTATTGCCGTAATTGAAAAACCACAGAATCCATCCTTGCCAAAATTAATTAAAGTCTCTGCTCAATTTGTGCAACTGACTAAAGAGTACGCCAAGTTCTTTGGCTTCCGTTGGAATCCCATGATGGATCCCAACAGTGGATATATAAACTTTGGCCGAACAGATGGTGGCAGTATTGACTCTAAATCTCGCAATGGAACTTTGGCCGGCACCATCTCTAATCTTTTTCCCCGGCTAGCGGCGGCCAAAAGTGCTGGCCATGCACGCATTATTCAATCGGGAGTGGTAGTGGTAACAGAGAAAAAAACTGCCACTATTCAAAAGAAGGGAACCAAGCCATTTGTGTTAGGAGAGGGCGATGCCCAAAAGGTAGGAACTGCCGAATCTATGTTTAAAATTCAAGTTACTCCTGAAATAATTAAAGATGAGGCAATCAAGTTAGATAATCTGACGGTGGATGTAAAATCAGTTTATGGAGGAGATAAGCCAGAGGAATTAACCAACAGTGTCAACACCGTAGTAGTGGTAAAATCCAAAGAATCCGCAGTTATCGGAGGAGTCGTCGTAAAAAACAGTGCCACTGATTACGACAAGGATGAGCCCGACAGTGGAGTTGCAGGTAAGGATGGAGAAGAAAAACCATACGCCTTATTTTCTTTTTTGCGCTCCAAGCAACAATTATCTAATCGCAGTCAATTCGTAGTTTTTGTTACTCCTGAGATTATTGAATCGGCATCTATTGGTACCGAGGATATAATGAAAAAATTCAGAAAGAGAACGAGGTAAAAAATAATGGCCGGACACATAATAAGTATCATCGGTGGGAAAGGAGGGGTTGGCAAATCCGTTTTTGCCGCCAATTTGGCCTTTGCCTACGCCGAAGAAGTTAAGGCCAAAATCATGCTATTTGATTTTGATCAACAGGCGGCGGGGGATCTCTCTCTGATCACTGGAATAAAATCCAAAAAAAATCTAAAAGAATTATCCGATTTTCAAGGAGTAATTGATCCTAAAACATTTCCTACTTTTGTCTCTTTACAAGGAAACGTATCTTTTGTTTCCATGCCTGCAGAAAAGCTACTGGCCGAAAGTGTCAGTATAGAAGGAATGGGAAAAACTTTAAAAACCATAACCAATCTCTATCCCATAACCATCATCGATGTTGGTAGCGAATTAAATCCACTGGCCCTTAAAGCGCTGGAATACTCAACTTTAATTTTTTTAGTGACAACGCCAGATATTTTAGCGGTATCTCAAGGGCGACGAATTAATCAAGAGCTAATAACCTCTCTTTTTCCCAAAGACATGGTACAGGTGATACTAAATAATTATGAGAAGGGCCATCCGGTTACTCCAGAATTAGTTAGCAAAAATTTAGGCAAACCAATCTTTACGCTTATCAACAAAGATGAAAAGACTTGCGTGGATGCGTTGAATAAATCGCAAGTTATTATGAATGTGGCCAAGGGAAGTTTATATGCCAAGGCCGTTACAGAGTGTGTGCGCAAATTAATTCAAAAAAATGTTCTTAAAACTCTAGAGGCGCTAGTAAAACCCAACGACGCTTCATCCAAAAAAAGCACGGAGGCAAGCAATAGTGATGGTGAAAAAAAATCATCTCATCAACCCTGGATAGATTTAAAAAGCCGAATTCACAAAACCTTGGTTGATGAAATGGATATGAAGGCCAACAATGATAATGATCCGCGCGCCAAATTAATTTTGCGCGAGCAAACTAAAAAAATGGTTGTCGAACTACTGAACAAAGAAGACGTTAAAGGAATAATCAATAGCAGAGAAGATTTAAATCAAATTGTTAAAGAAATTTTAGATGAGGCCTTGGCACTGGGGCCACTAGAGGATCTACTCGCCGATAAGGAGTGTTCAGAGATTATGGTCTGTGGGCCCTATAAAATATTTTACGAAAAAAGCGGCAAAGTGAAAAAATCAGACATCACCTTCACCAACGATCGCCAAGTACTCAACGTTATCGAAAGAATTGTGGCCCCCATTGGTAGAAGAATTGATGAGAAAACGCCCTACGTGGATGCTCGCCTGGCCAATGGTTCAAGAGTGCATGCCATCATTCCGCCTTCGGCCATAGATGGCTGTACTATCACTATTCGAAAATTTCCAGAAAACCGCATTACTTATAAAGACTTGGTAAAATTTGGCTCAATGACTCAAGAGATGGCCGATTTTCTACGCATTGCGGTTGAAGGAAAACGCAACATCGTTGTAAGTGGTGGTACCGGTTCTGGTAAAACCACACTCATTAATGTGCTGGCCGGATTCATTCCGTCCAATGAGCGAATCATCACTTGCGAAGATTCCGCCGAACTATCCCTTCCACAAGATCATATTGTTCGATTAGAAACGAGACCTCCTTCATTAGATGGACAGGGTGCTATTGATATTCGCTGTCTTGTTAAGCAGACGTTACGAATGCGTCCAGATCGAATTCTAGTAGGAGAGTGTCGCGGAGGAGAAACTTTGGATATGTTACAGGCCATGGGTACCGGACATGATGGCTCTATGACTACTGTACACTCCAATAATCCGCGTGAATGTATTGGCCGTTTAGAAACTCTAGTACAATATGCCGGTACCGCGCTTTCTCCCAAATCAATTCGCGAAATGATTGCTAGCTCTGTCCACATAATCGTGCAACAAAGTCGCCTTGAAGATGGCTCACGCAAAGTTACTCACATAACGGAACTGGGCGGAATGCAAGGCGATGTCGTTACCCTTCAAGATATTTTTCTTTTCAAGCAAGAGGGTTTTGACAATAAAGGGAAAATCAAGGGCAAACACCAATCATCTGGATTTATTCCCAAGTTTATTGAATCACTTGAACGCAAAGGCTACAACATACCAATGGGAATTTTTAAAAACTAGGAGTGTTAAAAAATAATTATGCCTGATCTCCTCAAGCTCTACGACAACGAAGATTTTTTTACCAATATAATGTTGACTCTTTTTATTGGAGGGATGTTCTTCTTTTATGCCCTAAAATATAGTCGCGTGATTTTTGAATGGATTGAAAATCAAACTTTTGGAACACGAAATTATATTGTGGAGAAATTGGAATTGCTACATATTGAGGTCAAGGCAGAAAAAATCACACAAATGCTTCTCTTCCTTTCATTTGGATTAAGTATTATCACTCTTGGCATCATGACATTATTGGGCCATTGGTGGGCGGGAATTTTTTTAGGTATAATTCTTTCTATCGTTGGCTGGAAAATACCTCGTCCTTTTATTGACTACATGGTAAAAAAACGAATCAAACAATATCAAAATCAGATGATTGACGGCCTAACTCTTTTGGCCAATGGAATTCGCGCCGGCCTTTCACTGCCTCAGGCCATCGGAATGGTGGTAGATGAGATGGGCCCACCTCTATCACAAGAATTCTCGCTAGTACTACATCAAAATAAATTAGGCGCCCCACTTGAAGAGTGTTTGGAGAATTTGGCCGCCCGGATGGCCACGGAAGATAATCGAATGTTTATTTCCAGTATAAATATTTTGCGCGAGACAGGTGGTAATTTAGCAGAGACATTTGATACTATCGTAGAAATTATTCGGGAGCGTATCAGGCTCCAGCAAAAAATTGATAGCTTTGTGGCCAACGGATTACTTCAGGGGGGAATTATTCTATGTATGCCTCTTTTAATTGGAATCATCTACTATTTTTCTGACCCCGAGGCCACCATGCTCCTTTTTACTCATCCTTTGGGCATTGTCGCTCTGTTTGTTGCTATATTTCTTGATCTTCTTGGTGCGGTAATTATTTTAAAAATTGTTAATATAAAAGTTTAGTAATTAAGTTGTGTTGCGCAAAAAAGAAGATCTTGGAAAAATACTGGGAAAAACAGTTAAAGTGAGAAGTAAAATATCCGAGAAGAGTTAAGACTGATGGAAGATGTGAAATATAAAGTAGATGGAAGGAAAGTCTTAATTATGAAAAAAGTAGCTGGATCATTTTTAGGTATATATAAAAAAAGGAAGTCAGGTATGAACAATTTTAAAATTTTTATCATTCCCATTCTAGCAATTTTAGTCTCGGCCTCAACCTTGGCGGGAGTTAATCTAAAAAACGGTAACTTCTACATCTCCTACACGGACATCAAAGTTCCTGGTGGTGGACACGACTTGGAGATAACGAGAACCTACAATTCCAAATCTGCCGATAAGGGATGGTTTGGTGTTGGTTGGGGAAGTGATTATGAAACTTTTTTAAATGTTGGCCCCGACGGATCGATCGTTATTTATGAAAATGGTTCCGGTGCTCAGACTCGTTTCACCAGCAAAGAAAGTATCAACGTCGAAGATGCTGCTAAAAAAATTGTAGACGCCATGAGGAAAACGTCAGAACTTTCTGAAAATGTTGCCCAGGATTTAATGAAGAAACTAAAAGGTGATGAGGTGTTACGTCGAACCTATGCTCAGAAGTATAAAGTAAAATCTGAGTTTGCAGACGGAACCATCCTTTATTCTAATGTTCGAGGTATTCAGACAGTAAAAAAACATGCCGATGGTTTTGTGCGTTCCTATAGTGACGGCAGGTCTGAAAATTTTAACCTTAGTGGTAAGTTAATCAAGGTCAGTGATAAGAATGGATACTCTGTTACTCTAAACTACAACAAGGGCAACACACTAGAGAGCATAAAAGACTCACAAGGAAAACAGTTATTTTTTGAATGGTATCCTGATTCTAAAGTTAAAAACATTTGGTCGGCCGGCGACAAAAAAACTGTCTACAAATATGATGGAGATAATTTAGTTGAATCCCTAGATGTTGAGGACAACGTCTATAAATACCAGTACGACAGCAATCATAACATGACCAAGATTACCTACTCCAATTTAAGCACTTTGGAAATTGCGTATGATCGCAAAATGCAATTTGTTTCAGAAATAACTACTAGAACTGGAGAAAAAACTAAGTATAGTTATGGATCAAATCCCCAAAATCCACAGTTGCACTACTGGACAGAAGTCAGCAAGGTTGGCAAAGATGGCAAAATTGAAAATGACTCTACCAACAAATATGAATATGAGATGAAAGTACGCCCTGATGGCTCACAATACACCTATCGTATTGTTACTGGCCAACCAGGATTTGAGACTGAAACGATCTATTCCGAGTGCTGCTCACTTCCACTTAAAATCACTCGAGGTAAGCATGTTACCAATTTTGAGTACAACGATAAAGGCCTTCTAGTTAAAAAAAGTTCTACCAAGGGAGAATTTGTAGCACTAACTTATCATGAGACATTTAACAAAATAACTCGCGTCGTAAACAACGACGGATGGACGAATTTTGAGTATGATAAAAATGGCAATTTGTACAAAGCAGAAAATGGTGCTGGTAAGGCCGTTTTGTTAATCTATGATAGTCAGGGCAGAATAACCAAAATGGTTGATCATGAAAAATCAACTGGCAAAAAGCGCTCTCTCAGCTTCATTTATAACGCTCTTGGAAAACCAGTAGAAATTTCCATGGACAACGTTGGAAAAATAAATGTCGTCTACGATAACTACGGTGAAATTAAGAAAGTTGAACCACAATCTGGACATAAAATGGCCCTTGAAGTTACCCAGGCCTTCCAGTCGCTTCTTTCTATCGTAAAACCGGCCGGAGTTAATTTAAATATGTAGAGGACAATTGATTAAAAAAACTTATGGTTAACACTAACCACCTATAGGAGATTGTTTATGAGGATTATGAAATTATTGCTAGCGATTTGCGCCACATCCATACTCTTTCTTTTTGCCACCACAGTTCAGGCCGCTGATGAAACATGTGATAAAAGTAAGTGTGAAGCTTCTTTTGGAAAGCAAGCTTCAGAGGAGGGTGCTCGTGAAAAATGCGAAGCTGCGGACGCTAAAAAGATTGCTTGCTATGACCCCTGCTGTACTGTTGCTACTACCCGTATCGGACAAGGTGAAACAGAGGGTTGTTCTGACGTAACTGAAGGTGGCGGAAAAACAACACCTATTGAAGGTGCTGCCCAAACTGCGGATCCTGCGGCAAGCACGAAATAGGGCCAATTCCTTATTCCTAGCGGTAGGCCAAATAAATTATTAGATAATAAAGTAATTGGTGCCCAGCTTGCTGGGCACTTTTTTGATATTGCTGAAATGATTTTTATTAACAAGAAATGATGATATAAATCAAAATTTTAGGACGTAATACCTTGCTTTTAGAAGAAATATACAAAAAAATAGTTCCCCCCCAATTGAGTAGTTGATTAAGTTACGTTACGAAATAGAATAGAGGTAACGATGCTCGTTTGTGAGCAACCAACAATAAGTAAAAAGAAGAGAGGCACGTATGTTACACTTCAACTTTACTAAAAAAATCGACGTCTATTTTTTACTATCTGCCATACTTCTGGCCGTTTTACAGGCAGGCTGTAATTCCGAGGCCACCACTATGCGCAGAGACAAGCAGGAGCGCTCTTCCGTTCAAATTGTTGATGCTCCACCAGCGGCCTACCCAATTATTTCCGAGCTGCCCGCAGAAGCTCCCGCCGTTGCCTCAGCTGATCCAACAGCGACAGCAACAGCAACTCCAATTCCCATCCCGGCCAAAGTAATAATCAGTGAACCTCTACTTCAGCTTTCTGCTGCTTCCGCGGGTGTGGCGATTGCCTCTATCAGCGTCAGTATTCTAGATGCTAATGATAATCCTGCTGATTTGGCCTCATTAATGGGGACAACTATTGATCTACAGTTGGTTCACGCCAATGAAGCACAACCATCCGGCACCACTCAAATAATTATGGATGGAACCAGTCATATTGTCGTGTTTGAAAATTTTATAATTCAAAAAGCTGATGTCGGATATAAATTACAGGCAAGCTATAATTCGGGAGCAATTGTTTCTGCCCAAACAACAGCATCCTTTAATGTCGTGGCGGCAGCTCCTCATCATATAACTTTTACGCAAAGTCCTCCTACCGGTGTTAACGCTAAGGCAATGGACAACTTCAGTATCGGAGTAGAAATTCGTGATGAATTTGAAAATATTGTTGCAGCTTCCAGTGGAGATAGCGTTGAACTTATTCTGACTAATAATTTGGCAGGTGCAACACTCTCTCCACTAACACCTTCAGCTCTAACAGCTTCCGGTGTCGCTACTATCTCTAATATTTCACTTGATAAAAAAGGCATTGGTTATCAACTCGTCGCCAGTGCCACGGTAAATTCTGTGGCCATATCTGGAAGTTCTGAGTCGTTCAATATTGACTACGGCAACCCTCATCATTTGGCCATATATCAACAACCATCGGCCAGTACTGAAATGGGTGACAGCATGACACAACCACTCATCATAGAAATTCAAGATGAAGGCGGAAACAGAGTCGAAAGTCATGATGCTATAGAAGTTACACTGGCCTTTGTTAACGATAGTGCTGGCCTTTCTCTTCCAAATGACTACTCCAATTATCAAATATCCACCACTGATGGCCGCGCCTCCTTCTCTAATTTTATCGTTAATATTCCGGCCACTAATTACACAGTAAAGGCCTCTGCTCTTTTGCCAATAATTGGGGCAGTAGAAAGTAATGTTTCTGACTCATTCGATATTTTGGCAGCACCAGCAACTCACTTAGTTTTTACCACTGTCCCTAGCGGATATGTAGAAAAGGGAGTTAATTTTTCAGTCCGTATAGAGGCAAGAAATGATCTGGATATGCTCGATACATCCTTTGCTGGAGCAGTCACTCTCTCTTCGTCCGTCGCCCTCTCAAGCGGTTCTACCGGCACAACCGTTACCGCAGTTGGTGGTGTAGCAAACTTTAATGTTAATATTCAAACTGCCGGTGCAGGATATGCATTATCTGCCTCTTGTTTGTCTCCGGCCATAAGCACCTCCGCCCCCAGTTCAACCTTTAATGTGGTTTTTGCCAGCAAAATTGTTATTCTTAATCCTACTGACGTATTCGTAACACAAAACGCCACCATCTCTGTTGAAGCGCAAAGTGCTGCCGGCGTAAAAGATACCAGCTTTGCAGGAACTGTTACTCTCGTTACTGACGGGTTTGCCTCTGGCGAAGGAACCATTACCCTTAGCGCCGGAAGTGGAAGTCTCGTTATCACTGATGCAATTATAGAAGTGGTTAATCTTTCTTTAGCAAACGGCCTAGAAACTGCCACAGAACGAGCACTAAATAGTTCTGATACCAAAGATATAGCATTCATGGAGCAAGATGAATGTACTGATGCTGACGCCTTGGGAACATACTGTGGAGGAGGAAGAAAAATTTCAGGAGCATCTACTGGCACAGCACCCAAACTAGTAATAGACATTCAAAGCAACTCCATTTATCAAAGTCGCACTAATGCCGTAACAACTTGCGATAACTACATTGATACAACACAGGGACGAAGTGATTGGAGAATAATGACTACTGATGCAGAGTTAAGTGCAATGTTTAATGCTCATCTGGGAATTTCAGGGGGAATCGGCTTACTAGTTAACAGTACTTCATATAAATATTGGGCCAACCGCCTAACGCGAACTAATTATTATCGCAACGGATATCTTAATGGAAGCACAATCACCATTGGAGAGACCTACTACACCACCTCTAACTACGTACGATGTGTAAGGCCTTACTCTACGACCATCCCCATTGACCGAGTTGAATTTCAACCAGTCGCTGGCCCAATTTACGGCAATGTAACATTGGAATTGCGTGCGCTTGATTTAGATGGAAATCTTTATAGTGCTTTTACAGGCGACATCGTTATTGAACAAAGTTCAACCTCTCTAAACATTACAGGCCTTGGCGCTGTTCATTTTACTGGCGGTATTGGAAGTATAACCATTAACGTCACCGATCCAGGAGAAGTTATTTTAAACATGTCTGACACTCCAATTGCCTTTAATTCGTATCGTGTAGACACTTCTCATACTGTTACCTTCAATGTACTAGGTGAAGTAGAGAATTTGGCCGCTCAAATTAATGCTCCAACGGCCAACGATATAAGTCTGGCCTGGGATTCCTCTACTCTCGGAAGTGAAGACAGTTATCTTATCTCCTCTGCTATTGGCTCGGCGCCTCCTGCTTCCTGCACTGGGGGAACTCTCGTACCGGCCTCGACAATTGATTATGATTTTCTTAGATTGTCTGGTTCAACGGCATACTATTTTAGAATTTGCTGGAAGGACAATGATACCGGAGAAACAAGTACCGGAGTAGTTGTTAGTGCAACTACTCCTTACGCAGAATGCATTCCCAGCGATCCCATTGGAAAAGATTGCAGTGGTGGGTATAAGATTGCCGAAGGCCTTGTCGTTACCAAAACTTATCAGGCCGGAGGAACCTGGACTACCCTATATTCGTTAACGGCCCCAGAGACAAATATTTATGCAGATCCCACACCCGGGATAGTTGGATTTAACGACTGTGACACTGCAATTAATGGAAAAACCGGATGGCGCTTCCCAACTTTAACGGAAGCGACTGCCATATGTCAGCTGGGGGGAGTAGGAACTTATACCGCCCTTGGATTTTCAACCAACAAAAGTATTTGGACAAGTACCGTAGCAAGCCCTAATGTATATCCCGGAAACGTTGAATACCAAGTCCACCCTATAACAGGTTATCCTAGTTGCTCTTATGATGGTTCTGCCCGCGGAATAGATGGTTCCTATTACATACGATGCGTTCGCGATTATCAGCCCTAGATTGTCGCGCGCTTCTCTTTTACGCAAGACAAATATTCTTCAGACGCATTGATTGTTACAGAGACCAGCAGGTGTAAAATCTTTTTACACCTGCTATATTTTATACACCCATCTCTGTTAATCCACTCTCTATTTACCCCTTTATACTGGCCAACTATTTGTAATCTGCACGATACTAGGCCCGGTCCAGTTGGCAAGCATTGTGCAGATTGTTGGATAAGGAAACAAATAGGAGGGACTTATATGAAAAAATTAACACTAACCGCTCTTTCATTACTGCTTCTTGTTACATCAACATCTATTGCAGCAGAAAAAAAAGAAAGAAAAGCCGGTGAGCAATTGGGATCAACCGTTGCGTGCATAGCCAAAGATGGTGAAACCAGAGAGAAGGAACTACCTGCCGAATTGAAAGAGAGTGAGGGCGGAGCAAACAAAAAATAGTAACAAACGTTGACAAGGCCTGACAAAAAATTAATCAGGCCTTTTTAGTAGACGTTTTAATAACTCTTCTTCTTCTACTGTGTAATTTTCTTGCCCTTCGATTGCTGCGACATCTCTCGCCTCGCTTTCTACTTTTGCCCTTCCCTCAAACGATTCTGCAGCAGAAGCTTCTGCTTGCGCATGATAATATCCGGCCGGCAGCTTCGGGCCAAAGACAAGTCGTCCTTTGGGTGTTGCGTTGGTGAAAAGCTTCATTCCTAATCTTCTACTAGAAACAATTCCTTCATCAATTTTTTCTTGTATGATTCCATAAAGATTATCTGTGTACTGTCGGGTATGGGTACTCATAAAATTGAAAAGGCAAGTATCAGCAATTGGAATACTTAAAATTAAATAGCTAACAAAAAAGTATAAAACGAACTTGACCACAAACATATACACTCCTCCTCTTAAAATCACTTTCTGATAACTTGCAAATTATTTTTCCAAAATCAAGGCCTCAACTTTCGCCACTGCCTGCAGTAATTGATCCTTAGAAAATGGCTTGGGTAAAAAATCAACGGCGCCGGCAGAAATCGAATCAATCACAATATTTTCAGAATGAAGTGAAGACATAAGTATTATGTATGCATCTCGCAAAAGCTCCGTTAGTTTTTTTGCCAAATCAATTCCGGAAACTTCTGGCATTACGACATCAATGATAAATAGATTACAGGGAACTGATCCAATAATTTGCATAGACTGGGCGGCAGAGTTGGCCTCGCCTACCACTTTGTAGCCACCACTTTCCAAGCTTTCAATTATGGAGCGACGGGATAAGTCCGAATCATCAATGACCATTATCTTCAGTGACTTATCCTTTTCTCCGCTTGCAGAACTTGGACGATCACTATCACTGTTTTTTATTTCATTCATCAGTAAAATCCTTTCATCAAAGAGGGTAACAAAAAATTATAAAAATTTTCTGTTAAATAGCTCTCTTCTATTTTATATTTTTTTCTACTTTGTTCTATACAGGCAAAAGCTGATTCATAGACACTCAAAGGGAGATTAAAAATGTCGGATACTACTGTTTCGGCCCCGGCCACCTCAAACTGCCATCGCATAAGCTTTAAAGAGATCTATATGAAATTTGCCTTTGATTTGGCCTCTCGCTCCACTTGTTCGCGCTTGAAAGTAGGGGCGGTGGTGGTCTCTGATGATTTTTCTCGTGTCTACGGAATTGGCTATAATGGAAATGCCGCTGGCCTACCAAACAAGTGTGATTCTGAAGAACCGGGAAATTGCGGATGTCTGCATGCGGAAGATAACGCTCTATTAAAAACCAACGGCGGGGCCGAAACACCAAAAATCATTTTCGTAACTCACCAACCATGTTCTTATTGTGCCAAGCGAATGGTGAATAAGGGTGGGGTAAAGAAAGTATACTACAGCGAACCCTATCGCCTAAAAGAGGGCCTGGAAATTTTAACAAAAAGCGGAATTGAAGTAGAACAATTTCAACTTTAACTTTTCATGAAATAAAATAATTAGCTTAAGCTGCTACTGGAGGTAGCGCCGATTGGATTTTTCCTTGTTTGCGCTTAACTTTGGCCGCACGCTCTTCCCAGCCAATTAACGCAATCTTTAAAACTTCGCTCACATGTTTTACCGGAATAAAAGTTATCTTTTGACGATACTCTTCTGGAATATCTACCAAGTCTTTAATATTTTTCCACGGAATGATGATTGTCGTTATATTCAACCGCATGGCCGCCAGGGCCTTTTCTTTTATTCCACCAATTGGCAAAACTTTTCCGGTCAATGTAATCTCTCCCGTCATTGCAATCTGCTTATCTACAGGCAACTTTGTCAGAAGTGAAACAATGGTGGTGGCCAGGGTGATTCCAGCGCTCGGCCCATCTTTAGGAACAGCTCCGGCCGGCACGTGAATATGAATCTCATGTTTATCAAAATAGCTCTCATCAATTCCATATTCGGCAGCATTGCTACGAATATGTCCAACGGCCGTCATGGCCGACTCCTTCATAACCTCACCTAATTTACCAGTGAGGGTAAGGCCCTTGCCCATCATATCGGTGGCCTCTACATGCATTACGTGCCCCCCAGCGGCGGTCCAGGCCAGGCCATTGGTAACTCCGATCTCATCACTGGCCAGTGCATCTTCATCAGAATAAATGGGTGGGCCCAAATATTTTTCGATATGCTCAGGCAAAATATGCGTTTTTCCCATTAATCCCTGGGCAATTTTCATTGCCACTTTACGACACAAGGCCCCAATCTGTTTCTCCAATCCTCGCAATCCGGCCTCTGAGGTAAAGTACTTTATCACGTCACTGACACTGTTATCTGAAATTTCAATATGCTCTTCCCCAATACCATTTTCTGTCATCTGCTTAGGAATAAGATATTTTTTACTAATGGCAACTTTCTCTTCTTGTGTGTATCCAGAGAGCGAAATAATTTCCATTCGATCTCGCAACGGGGCCGGAATATCTTCCAATACGTTGGCGGTAGCAATAAAAAGCACTGTTGATAAATCAAAAGGCACATTCAGATAGTGATCACGAAAATTGTTATTTTGCTCAGGATCTAAAACCTCTAACAGCGCACTCGAAGGATCTCCCTTAAAATCTCCTCCAATTTTATCTACCTCATCAAGCAATATAACTGGATTCTTGCTCTTAACCTGTTTTAATGCCTGAATAAATCTTCCCGGCATAGATCCAACATAGGTGCGACGATGGCCTCGGATCTCCGCCTCATCTTTTACTCCACCTAAACTTATGCGAACAAACTTGCGGCCAGTGGCCCGAGCAATAGATTTTCCTAATGATGTTTTGCCAACACCTGGAGGGCCAGAAAAACAAAGAATGGGCCCTTTCATTGCGTCGCCTTTTAATTTTCTTACCGCCAGAAACTCTAAAATACGTTCTTTAACTTTATGCAAATCAAAGTGATCTTCATCTAAAATTTTTCGGGCCTCTTCCAAATCTATTACTTCTTCGCTGGATACCGACCAAGGAAGATCAACCAACCACTCAAGATAATTTCGAACAATTCCTGACTCAGAAGAATCTGGATGCATTTTTTCTAAGCGAGATAACTGCTTAAAGGCTTCCTTCTCTGTCTCTTCTGGCATTTTGGCCAACTTAATCTTCTCTTTTAGCTCGGTAAATTCATCATCAGTCGCGGCCTCCGCATCATCCCCTAATTCATTTTTTATGGCCTTGATTTGCTCTCGCAAAAAATACTCTTTCTGCGATTTTGAAATTTCTTCTTTTGCTGCACTCTTCATCTTATTTTGCATTGAAATTATTTCAAGTTCGCGCGTCAAAATATCATTGATACGATTTAAGCGTTCAATAGGATCCAGCGTCTCTAAAATAATTTGTGCCTCTTGTGCTGGTAAATTTAGATTTGAAGCAATTAGATCGGCCAATCGTCCAGGCGATTGAATATCTTCTAGCACCATTAATATATCTGGCGACAAAACATTACCACTATTTACCACTCGTTCTAAATTGCCACGCACTGTGCGCATCATCGCATTGACGGCAACACTATTGGCCTCACTTTCCACATCTTCAACCTTAGTGATCTTCGTTATAAAAAAAGGCTCAGTTTGTTTGAATTCTGTAATTCGGGCCTTAGATAAACCTTGAATTAAAATCTTTACCCGTCCATCCGGCAATTTGCGCATACGCATAATCATTGCCACCGTACCTAGTTCATAGATTTCGGAGGGACGAGGCGTCTCCGCTCGAATATCTTTCTGACTAGAAAGGATGATAAGCCTATCTGTGTGCGCAATAGCGTAATCAACTGCCTGAATTGATGCCTCTCGGCCAACAAATAAGGGAACAATCATGAATGGATAAAGTACAATGTCTCTAATGGGTAACAGCGGGAGTTCTTCTTTGAATTCAATGTTGTCACCTTCGTAGTTCGTTACCATATTCTTCCTCCAACTTGGATGCTGGTATTCATTGTCTCACTTAACCATCGGGAAAAATTTGTTAACTCTTTAAAGTTTTTATTATTTTTTTTGCAAACAAAGTTTGATACCTTGATGATTGCACTCTATTATTGGTGGTTTTCCACAAAAGTTCGCTTCTTTTTGTTGAAGAGTGTCTTTTATATTTACAAATGTTGACCAATTAAATAGGGGAACACAAAAAAAAGGAAATCAGATGAAAAACAGTATAGGCGTTGTAATTTTAGCGGCCGGCCAGGGAACCCGTTTACACTTAGATCTTCCTAAGGCGCTCGCTCCCTTGGCAGGATTTAAAATTGTCGATTATCCTATAATGGAGTCCCAAAAATTTATAAAAAGTAGTGGCTTGTTAGGGGAAATTACGCTGGTGCTTGGCCATCGAAAAGAAGAGGTAGAATCCTACCTGCGCTCCACTCATCAAAACTTAAATTTTGTTATTCAAGAAAAGCAACTAGGCACGGCCGATGCCGTCAATGCCTATTTTTCTCAAAATAAAAACGCTTCCATACACGAATATACTATAATTTTATGTGCCGATACCCCCTTAATCAGAGAAAGTGATCTTCAAAAACTTTTTGAAGTAATGAAAACTAAAAATTTAGAGGCCGTGGCGGCATCATTTATCGCTCCTAACCCACACGGTTATGGACGAATTCTTCGAAATCAAAAAGGTAATTTGGGATTTTCCATTGTCGAAGAAAAAGATGCTAGCGACTCCATTCGCAATATTACTGAAGTTAACTCAGGTTTTTATGTAGCAAAAACCGACTTTCTTATCGGCCATTTAAAGAACATAAAGAGCGACAATAAAGCTCGAGAATTTTATTTAACTGACATCTTCAAGGATAATTATCGTGTACTCCCGCTACTCTTTAATGATGGATTTAAATTTTTAGGAGTAAACACTCTCCGCGATCTAGAAGTTGTACATGGACATCTTCGTCAAGAAATTAATGGAAGTCTAAGCTCCAGTGGTGTTCGCTTTATTGATTCGGCCTGCACCTATATCGATCAAACGGTACAAGTAAAAAAAGGAACTACAATATATCCCAACGTCATCATTGAAGGCAAAACAACCATTGGAGAAAATGCAATTATTAGTGCCGGTAGTGTTATTAAAAATTGCCAAATTGCTAACGGCGTAAAGATCAAACCTTATTCCGTGCTAGAAGACTCCATTATCGAAAGTGAGGCAGCGATCGGGCCATTTGCTCATCTTCGCCCTGGTGCCAATATTGGTAGTGAGGCCAAAGTCGGAAATTTTGTAGAAATCAAAAAATCCAAGCTCGAGCACGGAACAAAAGTCAGCCATCTGAGTTACGTAGGTGACGCCGAGATTGGAGAAAATAGTAACATTGGTTGTGGTTTTATCACCTGCAACTATGATGGTGTAAATAAACATGTGACCAAAATTGGAAAAAATTGCTTTATCGGTTCTGATTCACAAACTGTTGCGCCGGTAGAAATTGGCGATAACTGTTTTGTGGCCAGTGGCTCCACCATAACTTCTCCCATGAAAGATGGTGCCTTTGCCATCTCTCGCGGAAAGCAAATCACCAAGGATGGAATGGCGAGTCGCTTTCTTAAAGGGAAAAAATAATCCTTCTTGACCATATTCTATTTCACGGACTTTTTTCGGACAATATTCCTCATCGATGTCGCATAATTTCTCTATCCAAAAGGGCCGAAGGGGATGGAAAGATCGCATTCCCAATGTTATCGTCAGCTCTTTACTTTATCTAGGGGATTAAAACATGTGTGGAATCGTTGGATATCTCGGCCCGCAAAATGGTATTAATATTGTTTTAGAGGGGCTACGCCGCCTGGAATATCGCGGTTATGACTCCGCCGGCATTAGCGTTTTAGGTGCTAATGGGCGCTTGGCCGTTTTTAAAAAGGCCGGGAAACTAGAAAATTTACGCAATATTGTTAGCGAAATACACCCCACTTCCAACACCACTATTGGCCATACCCGCTGGGCAACCCATGGAGAGGTGAACGACACCAATGCCCACCCACACATTAGTGACTCTATGGCCGTGGACGATGAATACTCCATCGCTATTGTCCACAACGGGATTATTGAGAACGCCCCAATTCTTAAAAAGGAATTAATCGATTCAGGGATAAATTTCAAATCTCAAACTGACTCGGAAGTATTTCTAGGATTGCTACTACATGAACTCTATCAAGCAAAAAGTAGCAAAAAAGCAGATTATATGCAGGCCATTTTAAATGCCTTCAAGCGTATCAAGGGAAATTCTGCCTTTGTGATCCAAACCACCGATGACAACACTTTGTACGCTCTTAAAAAGGGGGCACCTCTAGTTTGCGGAACCAATCAACGCTCACGTGAACTTTTCGTCTCCTCCGATCCATATGCTCTGGTAGGAATGGCCGATAAAGTTTTTTTTCCTGACGATGGCATTTTGTGTGTACTTAATCGTCAGAATTCTCAAATTCGTTTTTTTGATCTTGAAGGAAGGCCCTCCTCCAAGGTGGCCAGCCGCGATCAAGAAATTTCTATGCAGGTCTCTGAAAAAGGTGCTTTTGAGCACTATATGCTCAAGGAGATTTTTGAACAACCCGAGCGCATTCGTACCCTCTCGAACTACTACCTACATGGCAACGGGCAACTACTTTTGCAAAAAATTGCCCATCACCATCCTAAGCAAATTCACATTTCTGCCTGTGGTACTGCTTGGCATGCCGGCCTGGTTATTAAAAACTTTCTGGAAAGATTTAATCGCATTCCTTGCGTAATTGAGTTGGCCTCTGAGTTCCGCTATAAAAATCCTATTCTTTCTCCTGAGGATTTGGCCATTTTCATCAGCCAGTCTGGCGAAACGGCCGACACCCTGGCCGCCCTAGATCTATGTCTAGAACAAAAAATTAAAACGTTAGCAATCGTTAATGTTGAAGGATCTACCCTTCATCGCAATGCCAACGAATCGCTACTTATTCAGGCCGGAATGGAAATTGGAGTGGCCAGCACCAAGGCCTTTACTTTGCAAGCATTAACCGGACGCATGTTTGGTGATGTTATTCAAAGCAAGAAAATTAATAGTGCTATCTTTGATAAATTTAATTTGCTCGCTGATCGCATCGAAGAACTACTCCGTAGTGCCGACCAGATTCAGGCAATTGCCGAAGAAATATATAACTACAAAGGTTTTATCTTCACTGGCCGGGGTGATGATTTCCCCGTAGCACTAGAGGGAGCATTGAAATTAAAAGAAATTGCTTACGTCCACGCCGAAGGCTACGCAGCAGGAGAATTAAAGCATGGACCAATTGCGCTCATTGATGAAATGATGGTTAACTTGGCCATTGTTACTCCCAAGCTTTATGAAAAAACCGTCTCCAATATTCAAGAGATCAAGGCCCGTCGCGGAATTATTGTTACCATCGGTCCGGCCAATGATCACCATTTACAAGAAATTAGCAATTACTATATTCCCATGAACTACGAAGGCCTCGACGAATTAATTCCTCTCTATGCTAATGTTGTAAGCCAGCTTTTCTCCTATTACGTCGCAAAATTTAAAGGCACAGATATTGATAAACCCAGAAACCTGGCAAAGTCTGTTACAGTAGAATGATCTAGAGGTGATGGCCAATGATCTCACTTTCCTCCCTTAATCCGGCCCAACAAGAAGCAGTAGTGAAAACTGAAGGGCCCGTGATGATTTTGGCCGGTGCCGGATCTGGAAAAACTCGTACTCTGGTTACTCGCATTTCTTATCTGCTTTCCGAAAAAGATCTGAGTCCTCATCAACTTCTGGCCTTAACTTTCTCAAATAAAGCGGCCAAGGAAATGCGAGAACGTGTGGCCCGCGATGTAAATGTCGATATTGGAACATTAAAAATTACCACTTTTCACGCTTTCTGCGCCCAACTTTTACGAACAGAATCACACTATTTAGGCCTGAGTAAAAACTTCACCATTTATGACGAAGGCGAATCCAAGGCCATCGTAAAAAATTTAATTGGCCGACAGGGCCTGACCACGAAAGAACTTTCTCCTTACGAAGTCATTGGTTATATCGAAAACATAAAAAACAATGGGTACTACATAAAGCGCAAAAACAATCCAAATCGACAAGCTCTTTTTTCTTTAGATAGTTTTATCATAGATGAACAAGAAAATTTTTATCACTACTATGCCGACTATGAAGCAGAACTACAAAAGGCCAATGCTCTTGATTTTGGCGGCCTAATTACTGCGGTCATTGAACTTTTTGAAACCTATCCCAAAGTATTGCAGCATTACCAAGAACGCTTTCGATATCTCCTGGTTGATGAATATCAAGATACCAATCGTGCACAATTTGCCCTAATCCAAATGCTTTCCGCCAAACACCAAAATATTTGCGTGGTGGGAGATGAAGATCAATCCATCTATTCTTGGCGAGGAGCAGATATTCGTAATATCTTGGATTTTGAAAAAATTTTTCCTACCGTTTTGACTTTAAAACTAGAACAAAACTATCGCTCTTCCAAAACTATTATTGAAGCGGCCTCTTGTGTTATTGCTCGCAATGAAATGCGCAAGGGCAAAACTATGTGGACACAAAATCCGGCCGGCGATTCTATTGAAGTGGTAGAATGCTACAATGACAAACAGGAGAGCGAATATATTACTGACTCCGTTAGCAAACTAATTAAAAGTGGAGTACGCTCTGATGAAATTGCCATCTTCTACCGCACCAATTCGCAGTCACGCTTATTTGAAGACAATCTGCGGAAAAGAAAAATTCCCTATCGAGTAGTTGGCGGAGTTAAATTTTACGAACGTAAAGAGATAAAAGATATGTTGGCCTATCTACGTCTTATTGTTAATCCGAAAGATTCTCTCGCCTTGGCCCGCATTATCAACGTACCAACACGAGGTCTTGGGGCAACATCTTTGCGCAAATTAGAGCAAGAGGCGGTAAGGACCAAATTTTCTCTATGGGAATTAGTTGAAGATTTAGTCAACAATCCCGAAAAATATTTAGAACTACGCTTAACGCCTAAAATAAAATCGGCCCTCTCTTCTTTTGTCTCCATAATTTGTGAAGCGAAATTACTTGAACATAGCAATATCTCTCCAAAAACCATCTATGAAAAAATACTAAATGAGTCAGGTTATCTAGATCAAATGAAGGCCAGCAAAGATTATGAGTCTCTATCTAGAGTGGAAAATCTCCAGGAATTGTCCTCCGCCATCTCTCAATATGAGTCGGCCAATCGGGCCCATGCCTCTCTTTCTGGATTTTTAGAAACAATTACACTTGACTCTGCCACCCCCACTGATGAGGAAAATTCTCTTCTACATCCACAATCAACTGGAGAGGTTTCCCTAATGACAGTACATGGTGCCAAGGGACTAGAGTTTTCTCACGTTTTTTTAGCAGGAGCAGAAGAGAATATTTTTCCCAGCTATATGAGCTTAACTGAAGGCGAAAATGGGGTAGAGGAAGAGCGTCGCCTCTTCTATGTGGCCATGACTCGTGCCATGAAAAAGCTCTGTATCTGTTTTGCACAGGCCCGTATGCTTTTTGGACAGATAAAATTTAATGGCCCTTCTCGTTTTATCAATGAAATTCCCCCCGGCCTTTTTCATTGGCGCAAACACTACAAAGAAAATTTTGATCGCATGGGCCGAGATTATAGCGACGACAGTGATAATAAAGATGATGCTTGGAGCGATCACGAATTCTCTCAAGAAAATCCCCTCGGAGATGAAAACAGCTCAGCAGTCTCGTATCAAGTCAAAACCACCACGTCCACATCTCATCTACCAACTTCAAAATATCCTAAAGGGGCAAAAATAGTCCACGCCATCTACGGTAAGGGGCATATCATAGAAACGGAAGGCCAAGGCAACGAAGAAAAAGTTTTAATCAAGTTTAGTGATGGAACCCGTAAAAAATTTATGGTAAAATTTGCACCATTAATAATTGAATAATATTTATCTTGTCTTTGAGTGTGCAAATGGCGGCAAAAAAAATTGTTATAGCAGCTTCATCTATCGTGCTTGCCATTATTTTTCTGGCCACTATCGGTTCTGGATATTTCTTTTTAAAGTCCCAAGTATCCCCTAAAAAGGTTGAGAAAGTGATTGTTCGCGGCCTGAAATCTCTTTTCCCGCAAGCGTTGGTGGAAATTGGTAAAGTCGAAGTAAGTTATAGTGATGATGTAGATGTTCGTATTGAGAAAATGCGGGTCTATCTCAAAAACAACGGAAATGAAATTGATCTTTTTGCTGCAAGTAACCTTCGTAGCGAAATTTCTATTCTTTCAATTTTATCTACTAACGCCGAAGCGGAAGTAGTGGTGGATAATCCCGTTATCACTTACCGAGAACTCGATCAACAGCAGAGTAACTGGAAATTAGCACGAGGCAACAAGGCCAATAGTAACAACAACGACAAAAACTCTCTCTTAATCCCTGGTGCCCTGGCACGCGCCTCAATTAATCTTCGCTTGAAAAACTTATCCATCAATTACGCCCTAAAAAACCATTCACATGGAGTTCTCTCTTTGGCCAACTGTGCCGTAAAAAACATCAGTCTCTCCAGCGAATCCGCTTTTAAGGTTGAATCAAAAGTATCTTTGGCCTTAAGCAATGAAAAAAACCTTTTTTTTGACTCATTGATTATCGGCCAATTTAATCTTTCTGACCTGGTTAACAATGGAACGATCTCTCCAGTTATTGTTATCCGGCCAAGTAATATTTTTTGGCGCGGCCAACCTTTAATCATAAATGAACCTGTCATAAATTTAAAGGCCACCATCGATCAACACGGGGCCATTTCGGGAGAACTATCGACCACTGTGGCCGAAAAAAATCGCTTGCGTTTTAAATACAATATCAATGATGAGTTAACGACATTATCTGACATTGATCTAGAGCTATATCTTTCCGAGATTGAGGAGATGTTTGGAACTAAATGGACTATTGCTGATGCGGCACTTTCAAAAATTAATTTGCGCGGCAAACTAGAATTAGGGGACAATATCTTTAATCCAGAATTAAACCTTGCGCTCTCTCCGCCTCTTAAGTGGAAGTATCTAACCGCTTATGGAGATTTAAGCGTTGAGGGCAGTTACTTGGGAGATAAAATTGAAATTAAAGCACAAAACAAAACACCATCTGGGAACGTAGATCTTTCCATTTCGGCCATTACCAAACAAGATCTTTTAAATAATAAGCTCAAACTATCTCCGCTAAAAGTCTCTTTACTTTTTGATCGACTTACCCTGGAAAAAAATGCTGTCTCGCGCTTTTTTTATGCTAGCTCGGCCGGAAAAAAATCTCCCTTATCTTTTCATCCCAAAAGTCGCTTCCTGCTTCCTCCTTCCGAGATTTCCCTCTCAAGTCGTAATTTAAAATTAGAAGGAGAGGAGTTTCAATTTGCCGGAAAAATACTTATTACTCCTTCTGACATATCTATTCCGTCCTTGGATTTCAAAATGCAAAATGGTAGCGGAAAACTGAAATCTACTATCGCTTGGAAAACCTCCAAAGAGAGCAAGAAAGTTGAAGTGGAACATAAAGTTGATCTATCGCTTAATAATATTCCCGTCAAAACTTTCAATGCCTTTCTGCCACCTTCCTTTGATGTTTTAGAGGGAATGGCCAAGGGAACAATTAAAGGCAACATAATAACTTCTACCGGCCATAGGCCTAAGATAAATTTTGATTACAAACTAACTTTGCGTGATGGGAAAATTAAAGGCGTTGAGATAAAGAGCAAATTTGATAAACTTTTTGCCTCTTCACCATTTTTAAAAGATAAAAACAATCGACAATTAATTGTTGATGAACATTTTAAAACTTTGACTGCTGAAGGTTTTCTTCAAAAAGATCTTCTTAATTTAAAAAAAATCTTAATCATTGGTAAAAATTCTAACTACGAAGTCACCGGCAAGACAATTATCAAAAACTCTCCGTTGGTTAACAACGTTGTCGATCTGTTTTTTCATGATAAATCTGGAATTATCGGAGATATAATTTTGCCCATTCGCTTTACTGGCCCGGGACTTACGCTGGAGGCAGATAAAGCGTATATCGAAAAAGAGATTCAAACTATTCTGCAAAAACGTTATAAAATTTTATACAAGAAAAAATAATGTATAACTTCTTCGGAGTTACTCATGCTTCGCGCTTCCATTGATATCGGATCTAATAGTACGCTGCTCCTTGTGGCAGAGTTTGATGAAAATAGATTTCGAGAACATGAAGGACGAGCACATATTACCGGATTAGGCCGAGGCATTCGGGCCAATAAGCTCTTTAGTTCAGAGGCCATGAATGATACTCTTGCGGCCCTGCATGAATATCGCACTATCATCGACTTTTACAAAATAGACAACAGAAATATTTTGGCAACCGCCACCGAGGCCGCGCGACGGGCAGAAAATAGTAGAGATTTTTTTGTACAGATAAAAAACAAACTTAACTTCGACGTAAAAATTATAACGGGAAACGGAGAGGCATATTACACCGCCTTGGGAATTTGCAAAGGAACCACAGCTACCGCTACCGCCTCTTCCATTCCCCCTGTTCTGACTATTATTGATATTGGAGGTGCCTCAACCGAATTTATCAAAGTCCAAACCTCTCCTTTTAAAATTCTCTCTTCTATTAGTTTACCCGTGGGGGCCGTTTTGGCCGCCGAATGGGAGCGAGAACAGAGCTTTGATTTTAATGTTGATAAAATTCTCACCAACAAGGAGCTTGTTACCTATAAGACAGAACATCTAATTGGTGCGGCGGGAACCATGACCTCTCTGGCGGCCATGATACTAGGAATAAAACAAGACTATCAAGACGATAAAGTTAATGGTTTTAGTCAAAATTTTTCTGCGTTTGAGGCCTTCATTAAAAGTATTGAAATCCATTCTCCTGAGTATTTAGAGCAGCAGTTTTCCTTTCTTGGCAAGCGCGCCCAAACCATTACCGCCGGAGGAAAAATCGCTTGCAAAATTGGCCAAAAACTTTCCATTTCTACACTGCAAACAACCACCTTTGGCCTACGCCATGGAACACTATTCCAAGGTGAAATTCTTCCCATTCACTTGGCCAGCTATAAGAGATAGAAAAAAATGATTATTTATTAGGATCGCTCTTTCCGCTATCAACCACTTCATATTCCAAAAGCCGTTTGCTTCCAGAGATAATTGTATAGCGTCTAGAAATGCGCTCGAAAATATTTCCTTTTTCCTTTACTGATGCTAGCTCGCGAAAGCTCATTACGTTATTGCTGTCCTTGTCATCCTTTTTTCCTCCAAAGAGATTGCTGAAAGGATTTTTATTCTCTTCCTTACTCTTGGCCCCTCCGTTGCGAGCAAAGCCTACTTCACTTCCTCCAGACGCAAAGCTATATTTGGGAACAGTAAGGGATGATTCACTTGCTGGCCCTCGTCCACCACCACCATCCCCGCCTCCGCCCGGAGATCCTGCGCCACCAAATCCACCACCACCCCCACCAGGTACGCCACCACCGGCCCCTCCGCCGGAGACTAATCCTCCAGGAGGATTGATAGGTACGCCTTTTGATTTATCTTTAGTGTTATCGACAATGCTTCCGACTTTATCTAAAGAGCTATCGCTTCCTGCGGCCGCTGCGGAGGGATCTACAGGAAGACTACCATCGGTTCCATATTGGCCAGTTTCATTGGGGCCAAAGCCGTTTATGGTTAGGTCGGCCCCGGCGATATCATGTTGCTGGCCAACCCCAACTAGTCCGCATCCTTCCGCGGTTGGATCCATGGCACATTTTGTGGCCAGTAAATCTTTCTGATCCCACGCTAAATCTGGAAAAGATGCCGCATCAATCGTACCCATAGCGTCAGCAATATCGTCGGCCTGGTTATTTAAAAGGGCCCCTTGTCCCAACGCCACAGTCATGTCTACGCCGGCCTTAACCATGGCCATACGAAGCTGATCGCGGGATTTGGTGTTTGCCAGGATTATACCGCGATGGTTTATGAAAGTGGTATAGGCCAGGACTAGTGAGGGGAATTCCGATTCACTACTATTTTTATCATCTGTTCCTCCAAATATTGTGACAACTTTAAATGTGTCATTTAGACTAGCATATAGTTGTTTTATACTTTCTTCATGTGGCTGAATTTTTTCATTGATCTCGTCATCCCCTGGAATTTTCTTATACATCGTCATCAGAGTCGCCAGCTTTGTTCCATGAAAAACGCCTTGTTGATTAGCAAGATCTGCTTGTTTGCGCACAGACTTTTCTTGCGCTTTAAGGCCTGCCAAATAGTCTCCCTCTTGCTGATTTTTCATAGCATCTTTTTGCAACTCTTGCGTCTTTAATCCGAAGTCCACTTGCTGAACAGCAGTTCCAATTTGTTGCCCAACAAAAAATCCATCATAGAAGTTAACCATTGTGGCGCACGCTGGGTAATCTTGAGTTATATGGCCTTGTGATTCACACTTGATGGCATCATCAACAGAATTTTTTACTTTAAATCCGTTATAGTCCGCATCATAATCCGTGCCCTTCATAATAACAGCAAAGCCCGCGCACTCTTGCACCTTCTCTAAATAAGCGGAAATATCTTCTTGCAGATTTTTCAATTTATCGGGACATTCAGAGCTACATTTGTTATCAACTTTGCTTTCATTTTCTTCTAGATTGCGATTACAATTCGCTTTTAGAAATGTTATCGAATTATCGCTTACTGAAAAGCCAGTCCAATTCTCAGCCTTAGTCATGGTTGATGGATTTTCCGAGATACTTTTCCATTCCACATTTGTTGCTAAAAGGCCCTGACACTCAATCAATTTTGGAAAGCCGGCAAAAGCTTTCTTTCCGTTGCTTCCTTTTTTTTCTTCACCTTTTTTTGATTTTTTTGATTCTTTAGGCAGCTGTTTAATTGCTACAATTTGCTCGTTAGATAGACAATTTTCGGGGGTAGCAGGCGGTAAGTTTTGAGTAGTATCATCTGCCACCAACAAGCTAATTCCTGCCGCCAGAAAAAAACAGACAATTCTTATTCTAAATCCCCAAACTTTTTGCATCTTCATAGGCATTCTCCCGAAGCAGTTTTTTTCTGGCCCTTTAGTCCCCTAAAAACAGTCACGCAAGCAAGAGAAACGAGATAGTTTTTTAATAACTTAATTGCTCATGCTGTTTAGAGATCTAAAAACCATTTAACCTCAATCTCTCATAACCAATTCTAAAAAATCCCAACCTCTCCTAACCGACCTCAATCAAGCTCAATCAAGCTCAATCAAGCTCAATCAAGCTCAATCAAGCTCAACTAATATTCTACCTCCCCTCTTCGTCTGAATAGGCCAAAAAGTTGAGTAAATACCTCTTGGTTTTTTTAACCACTATAAACACCTGAAAAAACGATGTTTTGCCCGAGAATTAAAAAAAGGACTCATGCCATGTTTAGTTGGCAAAACCAATTATCGAAATGAATTTTCAGACGGTGGCCTATGGTTGAACTGCGAAGGAAGCACTACAAAAAAAAGGGCCGCCACTTACCTAGTAACATGCGTGGATGAGGGAGGTGTTGGTGCATTGAGGCGTTAGAGATTATCTGGCCAATGCATTGTTTATAATATCCTCACTCTTACTACCGCTATCTCCGTTTCCTATTTGACCATCATTATCTCTGTCTCCCACGATATTACCAACATCGCCAGATTTGGCCAACAAGAGGGAAATAGTTTCCAATTCATCTATTTCTTGAAAAGTGCATTTATCGCAAGGGGCAAAATTGTATATATCTTCATATGGATATATGAATTCTTTGGAATTAAAATCCGCAATTCCTTTGCTAAAAGCAACGATGTTATATCCAATGGCCATCGCGCCTTCGATACTCTCTTTAATGCAAGCACTCCCATTTGCTCCGGTGATGATTAAATTTCCTACATCCTGTTGGGCAAAATATTTTATAATTTCTTCACGTGTCCAGTTTCGGACCGAAAAAACTCCGCCATCATTTTTTTCAAAAAATTTCAATTTATCATATCCTTCAAGTTGGCCCAAAAGACGTTTATCCGTATCTCCAGCGCCGGGAAACTCGATAATCACAATGGGAATTTGGGCCTGCTTTGCCACTTCGATAAGTGCAATTTGCATATCGATGAGCTTAGATACTTTCTCACGATTTGTTTGAAGTTCATGGCCACCAGCTCTAACAATAAATCGGTGCTGCATATCTATTATAAGCAAGGCGTATTTTTTATTTTGCCAGATGCTATTGTTTTTAATATCGCTGTCAGCAACAGCAAATCTGCTGAATGCCAAGAGCAAAAATGAGAGAGCAAAAAACAACACTGCCCTATGAGTACGATAACACATCTTATTTTTTCCTAAACCTAAAAAAAAACAACAAAACCGCCAAAGTCCCAACACATCTACTATATTATAAACATCTCTGTGTATGCCGCCACAAATTTTTTCAAAAAGAAAAAAAATGGGAAATAATTTCACTCTAGAGTTATACCATTTGCAAAAATTAAAACTGGGCCTCATGCGTCAGATGGAGTATGCTTTCCAGAATGGAAAATACAACATTTGACATCTATGAGTGCGTAAAAAACTTCCCAAACAAAGACCTAAAAAAACTACTTCACTGCGTATTAGCGACATTCCTTGACATGATTTTAAAAAGATCGTACATTATTAAAAATGTTTAAACGACTACTCAATCCATTGATAACAGAGAGTTTTTTTATTTTTGGTCCTCGCGGATGTGGTAAAACTACCTTTTTGCGAGAGTTTTTTTCGACTAAAAACGTCAAAGTAATAAATCTTTTGGAGGGGGCAGCAGAAGAGCGCTACGCCAGGGATCCTGACACGCTTTCGCGGGAAGTTTTATCTGATCCTCAGTTTGAATGGATCATCGTCGACGAAATCCAAAAGTGTCCAAAGCTTTTAGATATCGTCCACAACTTGATAGAGACTCCTTCGGTGCAAACGAAGTTTGCGCTGACCGGATCTAGTGCACGCAAGCTCAAGCGAGGGGCCGCAAATCTATTGGCCGGCCGAGCATTAGTCAATAATATGTTCCCGCTAACCTATGTTGAGATTGGAGAATCATTTGATTTAAATTCCACCTTGGCCTTCGGTACTCTACCAAAAATTGTCACCACTACTGATAATATCGCTAAAAGTGAATTTTTAAAAACATATGCCAGAACATATTTAAAAGAAGAGGTATGGGCGGAACATCTTATTCGCGATCTGGATTCCTTTAGAAAATTTTTGGAAGTAGCGGCACAAGCAAATAGCGAAATAATCAATTATACTGCGATTGCAAAACAAGTCGGAACAACGCTGCATAATGTGAAAACATACTTTGAAATTTTAGAAGGAACTTTAGTTGGAAATATAGTCGAGGCATATCATACCTCGGTTAGAAAACGTCTGATTGAATCACCGAAGTTTTATTTTTTCGACACGGGAGTTAAGAGAGCACTTGATCATACCATCTCTTTAGGACTGCTGGCCGGAACATATGATTTTGGAAAAATGTTTGAGACCTTCATTATCAACCAGATGATTTCTCTCGCCACCTACCATCGCAAAGATTATCGTTTTGGATATTTAAAAACTAAAGATGGTGCTGAAATAGATTTGGTGATTGAGCGTCCAGGAATGCCTATTGCGTTGATCGAGATTAAGTCTACCTCACAAGTTAATATTGGTGAACTTCGCAATCTGCAGAATTTTGCCCAGGATATTGGCAACGCCCGCGGATTCGTTCTGTCACTTGACAGTGCCAGGCAACGAAATGAAATGATAGAAATGCTTCCTTGGAAAGAGGGTATTTTAGAAATTTTAGATATAACTAATCCCAAGCATTAGGACTATGAAAAAATCTCTGCGATACATGCGATATATTCTTTCACCTTTCAACGGGTGCAACCACCTAATGATGGCCATGTAAAAGTATCTGTGTCTTTTGCTGAAAGCATGGATAAAAAATTTGTTTTTATCAACGGTGGTTACCCCCCAACCAGCAATTTTTCAAATCATGAACAAGACATGGCAAACTTCTATTTATCCTATCCTTTCCCGTTAGTAAAAATCCAGCAAGCCGAAGCTAATCTCGCTTGTCTGATACGCGCCGATATCGCGGCCATCGGAACCAGCAATATTGTAATCCATAGTGGCGGTGTCATAATAGCCACTGAGATTAAAGCGCAACCTTTAACGGTCACATGGCCAACTGTATCGTTCCCCGCTCCCTTGCCCACTAAGGCAATAGCATTGCTTGTGGTGTTTAAAAATTTTACCCTCTCAAACGTCACATCACGAGAATTGTATTGAATATGGGCAAGGCCCTCCGTTCCAGAATTGCCGCTGAATGTGCTATCCCTGACAATACTGCCGCCTTCTCCGCCAGAGGAAGGCTTAGCGCCCTTAAAATCAACACAATTTTCATAATAATTTGAGCAATTCATGTATTCAATAATATGTCCGGCGCCATCACCGCCAGCTACGTTATTGTTTGAGAATGTCACCCCATCAACGCCATGGGTAGAGTCGTCTCCTGCATGGGTGTTGTGGCGCATTGTCCAGCGCCTAGCAAACCCGGACAGATTGATATCAGCGGATGCGCTGTCCGTTGATACGCCGATATTTTGAAACATGTTGTACTCAATCAACCAGTCTTGCGAATAGTTGTCGGCGTCAGGACCATTTCCGAAAATTCCTTGTTGCGACAAAGAATCAAACAGGCAATTTCTTATCCAATGATTGCTCCCGCCACTGGAAAAGACCACGGCTTTTTTAGACGTCGTAAAATGAACATTTTGGATCTTTAGATAGTCAATCCTTACAAGGAGTCGATATATGCCGTTTGTCACCGTGGCCCTTACGCCATTGCCATCATGATCACCCTCATAGGTGATGTAGCCAGAGGCAGACCCGCTGGACGGTGGGTTGATTGTGCTGGTAAATGCGGGGGATTCGCACAATACAATGGTATCACCAACCGCAAACGTCTCAGCGTTGTGGGTAGCTACGCTCATCGATGTTGCGGCGGCAGCGCAGGAGGTGGCCGCTGCTTTGTTTGCTGCGGAGCCATCTTCCCGGATGTAATATGTCGCTCCCAACACCACGCTGGAGGTATTTTTTTGCTCGATAGAGTTTATAAAGTCTGGGAGACTTTTTGAATCAGCTAATTGTTTTAGCTCCATATGAGGTTTGGGGAGACAAGAGGATAATAGGGATATGAATATAAAACCAATCACGGAGCCTAGATTGAAGTGGTAAAAAAAATGTGAAAGGAGGTTAGTTTTTTTGTTATTCGTAAATAATCCTTTTATGTGAAACTACCTAATTGAGTTTTTTCGTTTAATTTGTAACTTTTAATCCATCTACTGTTATTTTTACCCTTTTACATGTCTCTACATATCAAATTATTTCTAAAAACATTTGTGGCCAATCATTACTAATAGTTATTCATGAATAAGTTAAGTAGGAGACTGATAAACACTATTAATTCGCGCCAAGCTTGTTTGCCATTTTAAAATTTCCAACATACTCCACTAATAGCTTCTGTGCGACTTGTCCTATTGAAAGATATTGCGTTAAAAGATGCTCGATTTTAAGTTTTTATTTCCAATCCATGGAACTTTTATTGAGGCAGATAATTTTTTTACGCCCATCAAAACAGGCGTTGTTAGCAATGAGAAGCGTTATTATATCAGCAGCAGTAGTGGTTCAGCGGAAGAGATGTTGCATGCAGTTCGAGGCCATTGGGAAGTTGAAAATAAACTACACTGGGTTTTGGATTTTATTTCCTGCAACGATTGAATAGGCCCGTGGTTCGGCAAGCACCATTATCAAGCAGGAGCTTAATAATTTCCTTCATCCTTGTGTAATACTCTTCTTCACCAGGTTTCTTACTATATGTTTTAAACATTCCTTCGGCGAGATCTAAGACTGACTTGCCAAAATTGTTTAAGCGATTGATGGAAATTCCACGAAACTTGTATGCGCTAATAAGTGTGGAAATAGTATCAACCGCAGAGGAATCAACTCTCTCTTTAAATTGCCAAGTACCATAAATTGCAAAGTATAAAGGATCATTTCCATCTTTATCAAGAAAAGCTAAATCAACACTATGATCAACAAGAAGGTTTACAAAATTAGTGGCCCCCATCAAGGCACTTAACATCAGGAGGGTGGAACCATTGCCAAAAGGGTAGGCGATATTACCATAGAATGAGTATGAGTTTCTTTGAAAGTTAGGGTTAGCGCCAAACTCAAAAAATACCTTAGCAAGCTCATAATCGTAGAGTGGATTTATCATATCCAAAACCCTCTCATTGTGAGGATCGGTAGAGGCCTCGAAATCAAAATTATTTTTTTCTAAAACATACCGAAAAATAGTTATAACCTTTGCAATGTAGAGATCGCCGGCATTAGTAAACGGGGGTAGGCTCCAAATTTTTCGCATGAGCGAGTGTATTAGCGATTTGTTATACTGGTGAGAAACACCCCAGGGCGATGGTGTTGTTATTTCCGCGCCTCTATCTACGAGAGGGATTATATAATCTAGAGTTTGAAATGAAGTTGCCTCCATTAACGCATCAGTGAGAGTTTCTTTAAAGTAATCAACGGTCTCAATGTCCATTAGAACCGATACGAGCTCTTTTGAAAAATTATACTCTTCAATCTCAAAGGGCGCATATCTATCTGGATTAGTATTTGGATCCTCGTTAAAATTATTCATTGTCCAAACGGCGCGACGTAAAAAAGTTTTTTGGCCGTCAGAAGTTATCGTAGTTGCACCATAAGTGTGCAGGAGTTTTATCATCTCAATGTCGTGATTTTCCCAAGCGTAGTTGCCGGCACGTTTTCCACTATCATCTGCGGTATCCAGGGCAATCCCATTTTTGACAAGGAAGGCCGCTCTATCAACATCTCCAACTTTTACTGCTTCGATGAGAGGAAAATAGTTTGCACACACCATTTTTCCATTAACTTCTTTGCATGGCCCATAACGAAGAAGTTTTTTGGAGTAGACAAAATTATCATCGTCAACACCAAGCACTCCCAGAAATTCATGCGCAACTAGCGGTACTAAGAAATTGTTATTTCTAAAATAGTCCATCCAAACTTCTTTGCTAAGAATAATCAGTGGTGTCGTTTGTTCATTTTCTTTCAGATCTAGTATCGGAGGTTGTTTATTTAATTTTCCGCCTGGGAAATTAAGAGCGTCAACCGGCCTTCCAAACTTATCAAAGAGTTGTTCCTCGATGGTTACCACCATAATCATTTTTTTAACCAGCTTTTCCTGTATCTCTGAAAAGTCTGCCGGTAGATTAATTTCAGGATTTGCTTTCACAATGTCTGCTATGTGGTAAGCCTCTAGAATGAATTTAGAAGAGACAAAATCACCGCCATTGCCGACAGTTGAGCCTCCACCGCCAGTATTATTCATAGCAAACAGTTCTGGTGCAACTATCAGTATTAAAATAAGGATATATTTAAAATTATTCATGGGCACTCCTTTACAATGTAAGTTTAAAAAGTTGAACATTTAACTGATAAGTTTCATCGGCGTCTTTGGTCTGCGCAAACTTTCGAACGCTTTTGTGAAATTTATTAATAAGTTCTTTTATTTTTTCAAGATCATTTTTTTGAATTGAAAGAGTTGTGGAAGAGATATCTCTCTCCCCAATACTCTGGGATTCAATCGAATCGAGGGCCTTGGTAATCATTTGTTGATGGTGTTTTCTGATGGCCTCACTGGACACCTTATGATTAATTACCAGGCTATTATCGTTGGTTCTTTTTAATTTTCTGTCTTTAGTTTTTTCGAGAAGCCCTAGTCGAATCAGACGCTCAATAGCTTTCTGGGCCATTAGAGCAGTAACCTCTTTACCGAGTAGGGAGGCAATTTTTTCTGGATCAGGCGAAAACTTGCGAAGGCCCACCATTTCTAAAATGGCCAGATGATACCAATCGGCTATATAGCGAAAGTGGTCGAGTTCTAAGCTACTAATTCTGTTTTGGGGATGAAGATCATTTAAAAGTTCTAGATAAATCTCTTTTTCACTATCTTTGGTGGCCCTCTTAAAAAGAGTGAGAAGTTCTAAATGTTTTCTTTCGTCGCCCATTAGTTTTAAATTTTCTGCGATTTTTTTAACCAGCTTTAACCCAATTTTTCTATCACCCTTAAGTGTTTGGGCCAAAAGAGATGGGTTGTTGTAACCAAGTTGTTTTGCCCATGCACGAATGGAAAACTGAGGGTTTCTACTTTTTTTAAGCTCATAGACCGCGGAAATATATTCAACGGGATCGTTATAATGAAAAATTTGTTTTGGTGATTCTGTTTGCATGAAAAACTTATAACCTGAAAAATTTTGGCAGACAATGTTTTTGTGTACAAAGTGTAACCAAACTGCGTACGCGATGAGTGATGCGAGTTTCCTCTGGGAAATGCACGAAGAAAATGGCATTTTTTCTGGTAGGTACATGGGGCGTGGCCAGTGGGCAGAGCTACGAAGCAATCGCTGCGCCTATCAAGGATGGGTTTAGTCTCTGCATGCCAACGTTGCCATTGCGGCCACGGACAAGAGGGGACCGGAGCACTTGTGTAGAAGGAAGTTCATTTGACCGTTTTCTTTGATTTTAAATTTCTTTTTCTAAGTCGATTCTTCTGGTAATTTTCTATTGCTTCAAAACTACTTACCCAGTTTCTTCCATCCTTGTGAGCATCAATTTTGCCATAACGTGCTAGCAAGTTCAGATATTTTTCTGAATAAGGAGTCTTCATAGCTATTTCAGATAAGGAATATAACTTTTTATTTCCAGCGCTATCACCAATGGCATTCAAATATATATTTAGAGATTTCTCAATCGCCTGCGCAACAAATTTAATTAAAGGTTCCATTTTTCCAGCATCTGCTTTTTCTAAAACATCATAATATTTTTTTCGATCATTTTTGAGGATAATAACTAATGGATAACCGTGTTGCATTAAAAGCAAGTTCATAGCAAGCCTGGCAGTCCGACCGTTACCATCGAAAAAAGGGTGAATATGAACAATCTTATGATGAAAAATAGCGGACAATTCTATGATATGAATTAAACCAGCATTCTTTTGCGCCCATCTGACCAAATCTCGCATTAAAAAAGAGATATCGCATGCATCAGGTGGATGATGCTTAGACCCGCTTATCATTACCGAACCGGTTCGATATGATCCCGCAATACTTGGATCGCTTTCTTTGACTATTAACTGCTGTAAGGAGCGAATCAATTGCTCTGAAATAGTATGTTTTTTGTCGTGCTCGATCAGGTCGTACAAAAAGTTAATTGCCTCAAAATGATTTTTGGCCTCCAAATGTTCTTTCAGCGATTTCCCTTTTACGGTGATGCCTTCTTCAATCACAAGGTATGTTTCTTTGAGAGACAATCTATTACCCTCAATTGCATTGGAGTTATATGTCATTTCAATGGCAAATTGTTCTTTGAGTTTATTTACTATGGTGGAGGAAAGTGGTCGGTGCTTTTTCACAATTTTAAATTTACTTTCAATTCTATCTAAAAGTGGTTTATCAATTATCATAAAATCCTCTTAATATGGCATATCAAGATATAAGCACAATGCCATATTAAATATTTTGAATAAACAATCAATAAAAAACTCTCGAAAAAATAAGTTTTGCTGTTAATCTTAGAGAAACTGTCACGTACTCAGTTTTTAACCTTAGACAGGTCTTCTACCAAGTAAACTGGTCGGGTAAAAACGATCTAGGTTATGGATAATCGGGTTAAAAACCACTTCGCATAACAAAGGAGGTCCTTTGCTGTCTTAGAGTCAATTCGCATCCGTCTTCATCCAAAAACTGGATTAAAGTATTGGTCAATATATGTCGAAACGGTAGTTAAGCCATCTTAGGCGAACGTAGGCGAACGAAAAAAGATGTTATTGTTCTTGGTGTTTTAATGGAGGTGTTTTGTGAAAAAAACAAGCATTTTGTTAGTGGGTATATTGGTGTTGCTGGTATGGTGTGCCAACGCAAGTCCCCCATCATTGAAGACTTTCTCCAGTGGAAACATTTACCCTTGTGTGTGCATAAGTGACCCGGAAGGTAGTTACTGTAAGCATCCGATGCTGAAGACTATTGAGGATGATCTAGGCAATCAATATAAGGGGGTTTCGTGCTACGTAATAGAGCATAGATCTAAGGACTCCCACATTATAGAGTGCGCAAACAGTTATTCGGTGGAATGCTCTTATTTTGAACCCGGCACAGGCAATCAGGCTTGCTCTAGTAGTGTTGCGAGCGCATGTAAGCCTGATTGTGAAGAAATAACAGAGCAATATGTCATTTGTAATCGCGTTAAATATGTTCGGGAATTGAAAGATCTCGATAGTTTCAACCGTGATCTTAGAAAGATTGAAAATCACATCGATCCAAATAAGAACACCCATCCTGCTGCTCATAAATAGAAAAATGAGCAGTTAAAAAATCAAATGCCTCCGATATTCAACGGGGGGGCATCTTTCTAATCCGTCCCGTGGTGACCGCTTAGCATGAACAAATATTCTGAAATTTTACACCTGATTAATTGTTCACCGTACATGCAAAATCTGTGATTAAATATTTTTTTCCGGTCTTAACACTAGTTGTTTTAATAGTGTTCCATTCTTCTTCGTGTTCACTAACCGTATAATAAATATCTGTATTCGTTTCCTGGCCATCATTGAGCACTGTTAAAAAGATGGCCTTGGCCATTTCGTCTGGAAAAACAGCAAGTTTGCTTGGCACATAACCATTGTAATCAAGTTCATTATTAATGTATATAAACACTCTACCGTTATCTCCGGTACATTTTTTTGTATAAGCTTCATTTTCACTCTTTCTAGATTTTGTATAACAAAAATCAATCTTAATAGTAGTGTCCTTACTCTTGCCCCCACATGTAACAAATCCTTCTGTTGAATTTGGTGATCTGATAATTTTTTTATCATCTTTGCCAAATAAAAAATTATTACTAAAAAGAATAAACGCAATTAATAAATATCTAGACATATTCTCCCTCCTAGATGTCATTAGACATGCAAAATATTAGTCTGCCCAATTCTTAATTTTGCTGACACTGAATTTCAATGCCGTTCCATTATTATCACGTGATTGCGTATTCAAGTCAATCTACGAAAAAAATTGCCATTACCTGCCGTAACAAGCAAATCAATTGCTCTAAAATAGTATGTTTTTGTCGTGCTCGATCAGTTTGTACAATTCGGTCAATTCGGCGTAAACATAAATATATCAACTAATAATTAAACATTCCGAGAAGGCATCAAAGCGCGCTTGCCTTATGCGAGTGCAGGAACATGTAATGGGAAAAGGAACTTTTTTTATATCTATAATTGTTTTTTTGGCCATCTTGGTTGCGATTGGCCGTTACTTCGATACGAAAACCTATTCCTTTGACGAGATCACACAGGAGTCCGATGATTCTCGGCCACGAACTGTCTCTTATGTGCGACTAACTGCTAACGAAAAAATGGCCATCAATAAAAACATAACTCGTGTTCTTTATGCTACCGATGGTTGGGCAATGGAGCAAAATGAAGTTCCAACAGATTCTCCGAATGCAGGACAACCATCTGGAAGGGCGCCAACATCTTATCCTGCTTCGGCCTCAGTAGATGAAAATGGGCAAAGCAGTGATTGGCAAGAAGAACAAGAATACATTCCTGAAGGTGAAAACTATATCGAGGGAGCTGAAAATATTGACGGCCAAAATATCCATCCCGGCATTGGATGGCCGACAGAGTAATGAGTAATGTAATCCTTAGTGCTTCGTCACTGCACGATTAATTCCCTCAAACAACATTCCTAAAACTGCTTTTTGCAACCTTGAAATAGTCAGAAGATTTGTCATTACCAAAATAGGGCCTTTGTTAATTACGGCAGTAATAACGGCCTCTCCTTTTTGCTCATTAAATTCGCAAATATTAAAATGGGAAATAAAATTATTTTTGTAATTACTCATCAAACGCTCATCGACTTCTGTTCCAGAAACGGCCTCTGGAAATTTTTTACCCATCACTTTATTTTGAGTTAATCTATTTTTCCCTCGCTCTCCAGTAGAGAGTTCGATGTCATTGAAGATAATTTGCAAGTTTGTTGCCCCTAGATTTGATTTCAAAATAAACCAAAGATGTTCGAAAAACTCAGTTCGCTGATTGGGCCATAGTTTTTCTAAGTGCTCAAGCACACTAAAAAACTCTTCAAGTAAGGTTAGGTTGTTTTGCAAAACCCAACTAGTTTGCATTTTTTTTAACAAGGAAAGTGCATTTTCAAAAGAAACAGATTCAAAAACAGTGGCCGCCATTTGCACTGTTTCGCTCTTAATAATGGGATAAAACTTAAACTCATCGCGCAAGCTGTTGAGTGTTGCTTCACTAATTTGGCCATCAAAGAGTAGGCCATTTAATTCAACTTCTTTTACTTCTTCCATTGAAATTATTTTTGACTCTAAAACTTGGCCATCTGAAAAGCGTTTTACAATGAGCTGCTGCTCAGATTTAACATATCCGATTGAAAATTCCATTAAACCTCACAAATGTATTACAGTATAAACCGCTGCCGTTTGAGCGCCTTAGAATATAATTTTTTTACCACAGATGTGAACTCTTTTTTATAAAATTTTGCCCAAAACTACCGCTTTTCATGTTAAATTTATAATTAACTATGAAAATATTTTTTTTACTATGCATTTTCGTTTGGCCGGCACTAATACCTTGGGGGGCCCAAGCTCAAGATGAGCGCCTTTTTAAGAAAATTATTTCAGGGGATTTCACAAAAATTGTGGGGAATACTCGGAGTGAAAATTATCTAGAGACATTCATCTCCAAATTCTACGCAATTGATTTAAATAGTGATGGTTTTGATGAAAGTGTTGCTTATGAAAAAAGTGATGGCCAAGATTGGATTCGGCTTCATGATGCCTTTAAGCGGCCAATCATTCGCTTTAAATTAGATACTGTAGGGAAAGATTCATACATATATAAAATTGGATTTCGTAAACTAGGCCCGCAGATTAAAGTACTATTAATCTATTTTTATGAAGGGCAACGCGATTATTTGCAATTTGTGGGGAGTTCTCGTCTATATTTAATTGCCGTTGAAAATAACGATTTAACAAAATTAGAAATAGCAAAAGGGCCTATTGTTTTTGAAGAGATGCGGCAAAGTTTTGGCCATTATCACAAACGTTACTACGAGGTTTCTCTCTATGATTACAATGGAGATGGGATCAAAGAAGTGGCCGCTAAATATAACACGATCTCTCACGTAATGTCGTATCGTGGCAGTGGCCAGTGGTCTAAATTTTAGAATAAATTACACCTATGAGGCCTTGGATATTTTCTTTGTTTTTTCAGTATCGTCTGACAAGATCTGTTCTTGGGGGCCTTTCTTAAAATCTAAAACATTCGATAAATCTGTGTGATTTTGGCGACGAAGGTGAAGAATCATCCCCAACCATAAAATAATCGGAGCAAGAAGCGCGGCCAACACGAAGGTAAAAATTGGGCGCGAAGAAATTTGCGCCATTGTTGGTAATCCACTTACATCAATTACCTGCTTATCTTCGGTAACAATGGCCTGGCCAATGGCCGAAATGGATCGTCCCTCACTTGGCGCAAGGTCGGCACTGATTGCTTTTTGAGAAGAAAAATCAAAAGGTTGTTCTTTTCCTGGTTCTATTATAGGCGCATTATCGATGGAAATTCCCATATCTTGCTCTATGGCCGGACTGCGAGCGGCAAGATAATTGTTCAATGCCAGAAGTACTATTATTAGACGAAAAAACAGTTTCATTGGCGTCCTCCTGACTTATTTTAACGGCACAGATGATGAATATTTTTCATAAATGTTCATCATATCTCCTATCTATGGTATATGGTGCCTCTCTTGAGACATAGGGGGAAAATATCTCCAGCGTGTGAAAGCAAATAGTTCTATTGCGTAGAGGGGGCAAAAGATGGCGTTAGTAATGGATCGAGCAAAAGTTGAGGATGTTGATAAACTATTATCTCTCTATCTTCTGATTTATCAGGACGACTACCCTTTAGAAATCGGAACTAATCGACAGGTAATGAAGGAGGCCATTGAGAATAAGCTAGAATTTTTGTGGCTGGTTATGCGAGATGATGAAAGTAATGCTATTGCAGGATCATGTATTTTCGAAATGGATTTAAAATATAAAATTGGTAAGGTAGTTGGAGTAGCGGTGGCAGACAACTATCGGGATCGTAAAATTGCCACCACCCTAATTGAATATGGAACCAGGAGAATTTTAGAAGAGCAGAAGTTGGTGCATTCACTTTACGCCACCACGCGAACTCTGGCCATTCACTCCCAAAGAATGTTTTTAAGCAATGGTTTTTTTCCACTGGGAATTTTTCCCAATGCCCGCAAAATAAAAAGTTATGAAACACTAACTTTAATGGCCAAGTTTAAAAAAGATCTTTTTGAAAGACGGGCCCATGTTGAGGAGGTGCCAGAAATTATATCTCCCATGCTATCAATCATGAGCGAAATAGCAGGGATAAAGTTTCATACTCGTGCCGCCAAGTCTAAATGCGCAACAAGATCGATTGGAGCGGAGCAAGAGAGCCCACATGGAGATCTGGGAGGATTTGAATTTATCTATGCTCCATTTTTTGTACAACGTCGCTTTAATGAGGTTTTCAAAAATGACGACGACTCACACTTTTACCCTTTTCATACTCCAAACATGCTCATCACTTGCAATGATGGAACACCCATGAATTTATACGCTACCTTTAATAAAAAAGATCACTATTGTGTTATTGTTACCGGAAGCAAAACTGCTTCCGTTTTAGGCAAGGCCCGCTTTAAAAAGTTAATCTTTGCAATGAAAGAAATGGGGATTTATTATGTTGAAACGTTGGTTCGTTTAAGCTCTTTTGATACTATAGATTTTTTGACCCAGAATGGTTTTTTGCCTTCGGCCTTTTATCCGGCCATGCGAGAGATTAATGGAGAATTACACGATTATATTTTGCTAACACGCACCATGGTTCCACTAGATTTTAATGGAATGGCCATTGATCATTCCTTTATGCCTTTTATCAAGCAATACACCCAGCAATGGATTAAGATGAATCTAAAATCCTTTGATGTTTTTTGGAATTAATGACGAGATGTTATAGATGTTATAAGGGATAATATGATTAAAAAAATTGAAGAATTTTGTGACCTCCCTCATCCCTATCAATTAAATGAGCAAACCACGCAGCTTATGCTAGAGGCCATGCGCGAAGCAATAATTTGGCATCAAAAACGATCGTTGTTATATGGCCGTTTAATGGCAGCAAAGAACTTTTCCGTGGAGCATTTAAAAAGTAGTGATGATTTGGAAAAAGTTCCGTTTATTATTGCCAACTTTTTTAAAAGTAATGTTGAGAAGTCTATTGACGATGAAGATATTTATTTGCACCTAACCTCTTCTGGAACAACTGGCCAAAAATCACAAATTTTTTTCGACAAAAGAACTATTACCCAGGCCCAAGGTATGGTGGATAAAATTTTTACTTACTACGGCTGGAACAACCCCGAGCAAGAGTGTAACTATTTGCTTTACACTTACGCCCCCAAACTCGACAGTAAGCTAGGAACTGCCTATACGGACAATTTTTTATGCAAGTACACAAAAATTAAAAATGTTTTTTATGCTCTCAAATTAACCGGGGAAGGGGAGCATAAATTTGATCTCTTTGGTACCTTGGAAATTTTGCATAAATATGCCGCCGAAGGATTGCCCGTAAGGATCTTTGGATTTCCCGCTTTTTTTTATTTCACATTAAATGAATTAAAAAAAGGCGGAATGATTGATCTGAAGTTGCATCCTGACTCTCTGGTTTTTTTAGGGGGCGGTTGGAAAAATAATCAAAAAAGTTCTATCGAAAAAAGTCATCTCTATTTTCTGGCCAATCAACTTTTGGGTATTCCTGATGAACGTCTACGGGATGGTTTCGGATCAGTTGAGCATTGTATCCCCTATGTGGAATGTAAGAATCATAAATTCCATATTCCTATCTGGTCTAAAGTTTTTATTCGAGATGTAAAAACCTTGCAGTCATTGGGATACGGAAAGGTTGGCTACGTAAATTTTGTTTCTCCCTATATTACTTCTATGCCGGCCATTAGCGTTTTAATGCAGGACCTAGGAGTGCTTCATCGCGGGGAGGAGTGTTCTTGTGAATTATCTGCTGATTACTTTGAATTGGCCGGCAGGGCCGGCATTTCTAAAAATAGAAGCTGTGCTGTTGCCGCAAGTGAGTTGTTAAATGAATTTTAAATTAAATGGAAAAGATGAAAAAAAACATCTTATTGCTGGTGAATTTCGTACCTCCTTTGATTTAGCGATAGATTTTGATTATGCCTCTTTGACTGAGCGCTCCTTGCAAAATAAACGTTTTTCGCTAAGTGCACTCTTAGACTTACTCGATAGATTTTCCCAAGAAATTGCCTCCGCGGCCAGAAAGTCTGATCAAAGTTTAGAGCAGCGTGCGTTGCTTGAAGAAGTTGCTATTTTCTGTCAACGCTCTAACTTAAAATCAAAGATAGATCGTGCGTTTGTGGCCCCTGAATTTGACGATTTAATTAGATTGGAGAGAAATGGGCCATTTGAAGGTTGGCGGCCTTTAGGACTTGTCTTTCATATCACCCCCTCTAATGCCCTTAATGTTCCCTTTTTATCCTTCATCGAAGGCCTGCTGACTGGAAATATTAATATTATTAAACTAACAGAGAAAAATGCGCCCCACTCCCTTTCACTTTTTTCCAAACTGCTTACGCTAGATCGTGCTTGCCTGGATATTGTTGCTCACAAATTATATGCACTTACTTTTTCTCAACGCGACAAAACCACTTTTAACCATCTAGTGCAACTTTGCGATGGTGTGGCCTTGTGGGGTGGGGATGATGTTGCCACCGAAGTAAAAAAGATTGCCCACCCTCATACGAGAGTCATAGTTTGGGGACATAAAATCTCTTTTGCCTACATTGCAAAGTCAAAACTGAGCGATAAAACAACAATGCAACAATTGGCCTATGACTCATTGTTGGACGATCAACAGGCCTGCTCTTCACCGCAAGTTGTCTATGCCGAAGTAGAATCCTTTGCTCAACTTAAAGACTTTGCCATAACATTCTCTCATTTTTTAAATGAGGAGATAGACAAAAAGGCCGAAGGAAAAATTGAATGGCCTTCCCTCCAAGAGCAGGCCGAAATTACCAACGTCGTTGAATTATTAAAACTAGAGTCACTAATAAAAGAATCAATGGTTCTCGAAGATGAAAAAAAAAGATGGAGAATTTTAGTAGAAAACAATGGAACATTGAAAGCATCTCCCTTGTTTCGTACTATTTGGGTTCGTCCACTTTTGCGCACCAAAATTCTTCAAACACTAATTCCTCACCGCCACTACTTACAAACAGTGGGATTAAGTGCCGGCCAACAAGAAATAGAAATCCTGGCCAAATATTTTTTTGCCGCCGGTGCTACGAGGATAACCGCCCTTGGTTCTATGCTGAATAGTTATATTTCAGAACCTCATGATGGAGAAATATCGCTATTGCGTTTTTTAAAAAGAGTTTCTCTTTCTAATCCTCAACTAGATTGTTTTTCCTTATCGGAACTAGAAAATAAAAATGGCCAACAAACAAGTCATCTCGATACTCCGGTAATGAACAAAGAAATGTTTCAAAAAAATAATGACTTTAATCGGGCCCACCTTTTTTTTAAAAGTGGTGGCAGCTCGGGAAAAAGTGCGCTTTCAACCTTTTCCTATGCTGACTACAATCGTTCTATGGAAGAGGCGGCCTACGGTTTGCTTGCCGCGGGAGTTGATCCTCAAAGAGATCGGGTGATAAATTTATTTCATGGCGGTGGACTTTACGGTGGATTGCTGAGCTTCTTTACCATCCTGGAGAAAATCAAGTGTCCACAATTTCCCATGGCCGCTCACGAAGACATGGCCATGGTGGCAAACTCCATTGTTGATTATGAGGTAAATACTCTGATGGGAATGCCAACTTATATTTGGCAATTACTCACATCAAATGTGGAAAAGTTTAAAAAATATGGCGGCATAAAAAAAATATTTTTTGGTGGCGAACATTTTTCCAACAAACAGCGTCAGTGGATCAGCTCTCACTTGGGGATAACTCACATTCGTTCTGCCAGTTATGGTAGCGTCGATGCCGGGCCAATAGGATTTCAATGCCAATTTTGTGGCGACAATGAATATCACATTCATCAAAAACTACTGGCGCTTGAGGTCTTGCATATTGAAAATGACTCTCCTGTCTCCCCTGATCAAGTTGGCCGTTTGGTATTAACTTCCAAAGAGAGAGAGACCAATCCTTTTTCACGCTATGATATTGGAGATCTGGTAAAAATAGTAAACGGAAATTGCCCTTGTGGGCGACAAACTGTTCGTTTACAATTATTAGGACGTACAGGGGATGTTTTTCGGGCCGGAGGAACTTTTTATAACTACGCTAAGTTTCAAAAAATTCTCGAAGAAACTGCTGAATATACAGGAAAGCTACAAATCGTTTTAGAGAAAAAAAATAATTTGGACTTCATTACACTAAAGATAGAGAAATCTCCACTTAACTGCGAAAAGATGGCCGAATCCCTTCTGCAACATTATCCTGATTTATACGAAGGAATTAAGAAAGAGAGAGGTCTTGAATTAAAAATATCTAAGACTTTTGAAAATGATTTTATTTTTGCAACTTCCAGTAAAAAATTGGTACGCGTCCTAGACAAGCGCTAGAGGTAACCATAAAAGGAATGGGCCATGATCACACTAAGAGAATTGGTTAAACTTGCTAAGGAAAAATCTCCATTTTATGCCGAGCTTTACAAGGATATTTCGCTATCAACTGATAATTTGCTAGAATGCTTGCCCATTATTGAACAGGAAAAATTTTGGCAGGCCAACACCATCGCTAATGATCGCCCCAACCGTCTTCTTACTGGCCCTCTAACTTCTGGAATCATTTTCAAAAGTGGTGGGACTTCAGGTAATCCTAAGTTTTCTATTTTTACTAAAAAAGAGTGGAATGACTTTACCTCTATTTTTGGACGAGGAATGGCCAGATATAATTTATCTCCTGATGATAAGGTGGCCAATCTATTTTATGCCGGTAATCTTTATGCCTCTTTTCTCTTTATCATGAAATCAATTGAAGCAATGCCCTTTCCAGTATTAAATTTTCCAATGGCCGGCAATATGCCTTTTGAAGAAGTACTATCCACCATTTGTGAATTTAAAATTAACGTTTTGGCAGGAGTTCCTACATCCCTTATTAATTTGGCCACGGTTCTTCAAGGGAATACACGCTTTCAACACGCCTCTGAATTAATTAGTAAAATTTTATTCGGAGGAGAGTCTCTTTTTCCTGAGCAATTAGCGTTTCTTCAAAAAACCTTTCCCGGTGCTCGCATAAACTCTATTGGTTATGCCAGTGTAGATGGTGGACATTTAGGTTTTTTTGATCAGCAATGTAAAAATAATGAACATAAGGTTTTTTCCGAATCAATTATGGAAATTATTGACGAAAATGGAAAAGTTATTGAAAGGCCTTACGAGAAAGGACGGGCCATCTATACCAACTTATCTAGAGTGCTAATGCCTATTATTCGTTATCCTGTTGGAGACTGCGCCATGTGGACAGAGGAGGCCTCTGGCCAAAAAAAGGAACGAAAATTTCAATTACTTGGTCGAAGCGAAGAGGGTGCCCGGATTGGCCCGGTAACAATTAATCGTGATGATATTGCCGAGATTTTGCGCAATTTTAAATTCAAAGAAAAAATTGCCAACTTTCAAATTGTGATTGATCGCCGAGCAGGCCTTGACGTTTTAATATTAAATTTTGCTATAAGCGATTATTCAATTGATAAAAACAGTTTTATTAGTGAGTTTAAAAAAATATTTTATCTAGAAAGGCCGATGTATTTAAATGAGGTAGAAAAGAAAAACATTGCTCACCTAGAAATTGAATTTGTTAATCCAGAAAATTTGACGGTTAATCAGCGAACAGGTAAAGTTAAACTAGTTGTCGATCGACGATTCTGATCGTACGGCGCTTGGTTGCCCTAAAATTAAAAATGATGGTGATAATGCAATTAGTTTTCAAATTATTTTTAGCGATATTTTTACTATGGCGTCCATCAATAGTTGACGCGGCAACAATAACCGAAATTGCCGAAGAGAGTGGATTAAAGGAAGTTATAATTTATATCGCCAGGCCAGATTTACCCAGAGAGTTGGCCAATTACGAAGAGGCCATTGTCCGAGAACTAAAAAACACTATCGAGATTAGTCCTTTGGTAGAAGTCCGCACATCGTCACCCTACGGTGAAAAATGGGCCTTTGATGATCCCACCGAATTAGAAGCTATTGGCCGTTTCTATCTAAACATTGCCGCTTCTACTCACAAAACAGACTCCTTTAAATATACTCTCAAGCTAATCGATCTATACACTCAAAATATAGTAGTCGAACTACCACTGCAAAATGTTAACAAAGAACGAAATGCGCTTCTAAATTCCATTCGGCTGCAAACAATGATTCTATTGTTTGGAAAAAATTCTGTCGACGAATTTATTAAGTCCGGTCGACTTACAAAGAAAAACTATGATGATCTTTTCTGGACAGCACTCCGCAGCAGGGAGGGTGGACAAGGCGTTTTATTTATTTCCTCAATCCCCGCTGGCGCAACAATTTTTCTTAATGGCACAAAAAGTAACATCGTGACAGTCCCTCCAGAGGCCATTCATACTCCCATTAATTTAAGCTCGGGAGTTAATCATGAAGTTTATCTAGTTCTTAAAGGGTTTAAGAATAGTTTTCGGGAAAAAATTATTCTCTCCCCGGGAGAAACAAAAAGATTGTTGATCAAAATGACCACGCAAGAAACATCCGTTCGTATAATATCGGAGCCGCCAGGAATTGAATTTCTAATTGACACTACACTCGTCGGTACTACCAATATGGCAGTAGCAACTACACCGGGAGCACATCATTTGATTTTTCGCAAAGATCAAAAAGTTTTAAAAGATATGACTTTTAATTTGTTGGCCGGTGATAAGAAAAAAATAATGATTGATTTTACCGGCCAAAACAAGTTTAAGAAAAAACTAATTGGCCGCCAAGAGTTAAGCACCTATGGAACTTATGGCAATATTGGTGTGCGCTTTGGCGGAGTAAATTTTCCTGACAAAGCGAAAAATGGTTCGTTAGAGTTTGAATTAGGAATACATCATCGTCCCTCTGGAATTCAGTTTGGTGCCGGTTTTAACTTTGCTGCGGATACAGATGGCGTATCTGAAATCCAAGTTTATAAAAAGGATTTAAAATATTTATCCGTGAATTGGTTATTATCTGATTTTTTTTCTAACAACATAAGTATCGTTCCAGGAATTGGTGGCGGAGTTAGTTTTATGACGGAGTACTGTACACTCGATAGTGGCACCTTTGTTTGTGATAAAAATAATTATGTTAGCTGGCTCAACACTTTTGTAACCTTTGGACAAATTTTTAAACTTTCTGCAAAATATGAGAAGGCACTAATACCTTTTAAAAATATCGTTAATTCTGAAATTAAAAACTCGGCCATATCCGTCGGGGTAGCACTCGGATGGAATCTTTAGTAAATACAGCTAATTAATAGCAAAACTAACGCTTGACGCCACTTGGTTAATCTGCTAAACTATTTATGAGCTTAACCAAATGGAGGTATTTATGCAATCCAATGTGAAATCTTTAGATGCAACTAGCTTTAATGAAGTTTTAAAAAATTCAGACAAACCTGTCATTGTGGATTTTTGGGCCCCCTGGTGTGGCCCCTGTAGAATGTTGGGGCCCATTATGGAACAAGTGGCCACAGAGAGAAGTTCGGATGTTGTAGTAACAAAACTTAACGTTGATGATTTTCCAGAAATTGCTGGACGCTTTTCTATTCGTGGTATTCCTACTGTAAAAATTTTCCGTAATGGCAAAGAGATAAATTCTACCAGTGGCGCCTATCCAAAAGAGTATTGGGATCAACTATTAGATAATATCAAATAGACTAGGCACAATTTCTGATTCTTTTTTTTGAACGAGGTAGGATATGATAAAAGTAGAAGAAAAATTTTGCCCACAAAATCATCCTTGTCCAATAATTCGTTATTGCCCGGTGGGGGCCATTTCTCAAATAGGATACTCTGCCCCCATTGTTAATAACGAAAAATGTACCAACTGTCAGCAGTGCGTAGACATGTGTCGCACCTTTCAATTTGTAGATCACTCCCAGGCATTTGCTGAAGGAAAATAGATCCGCAAACGATCAATCTTGCATTTATCTTCTGGTACTTTTATACTTTTAAGAAAAAAATTTAATTATTATTTTTACTTAAAACTTAAAAACGAGGAGAAAAAATGAAAGGGTTGATTATTTTTTTGTTACTGTTTACTAACGCTGCGTTTGCTTTCAACGCAAGAACCTGTGCTCAAAATGTGTGGATGAAAAAAGGATGGTTTCGCGAATACAGCGTAAAATACTCTTCAATAGAGTTTATATCCTCCAAAACTTCTACTGAAGAAGGGTCAACAAAAACAAGCTCGGCCTCTTCAACCGAAAGTTCATCCATGTCCTCAGATCCAGGAGTTACTACCGGACAAACTGAATCGACATCTCAATGGTCTTCTAGCCAAGGAGATTGTGCTTTATGGGCCACTAATTCTAAATGGCTCCGGCGAGAATTTTATATTGCAGAAAATTTGGGAAGTATAAGAAAAAATGCTTCGCAAGGGCAAGGAGAGTATCTCGATGTTCTCGTTTATTTATCAGGATGCCCGGCAAGTCATGCAAAAAGATTATCGCAAGAGTTACATGATAAATATAAGAAGGTTTTTAATGAATCTCGGCCAGCCTGGGATTTTTCTTCTAGCGTAGACACCCTGATTGAAGGAAACAAAGAATTATCAAAAGCATGTGACAATTTTCCAGTTGAATCTTAGTCTTATCTTTCCTTTGCAAATAATTACCTATCTATGCCTGGCACTAATTGGCCAGGCACTTTTTGCATCAGACTCCCCCTATCTTTCTAGGGGATGGTTAAAGCTTTTACATTTTAAACACAATAATGGCACTGCTGCCGAAACTTATATCATTGAAGAAAAGTTTTTTTTGTCGCCACAGAAGCGAACTCCAAAAAAGGAATGGGAGGCGGCACTAAAACTCTTTTCTTCGCCCATTAATAGCAAGAATAATAACGAAGATCCACGCTGCCTCTTTCCTGCAAGATTTAAATTTATCAATATGTATGCTAAAAACAAACTAGGCCTTATTGAATGTCCGAACTTGCAAAAATGGAAGGACGGGGTTAATGCCAGGGCCGTTACCATTGTTCATGCAGCACAATATATAGGAAACCCCGCTTCTTTTTTTGGCCATCTTTTTTTGCGCTTTGATGTGGCCGCTATTGAATATCAGACATTGAGGCTAGATACACTTGCTCACAGCATTGGTTTTTTTGCCCAAATGCCACCAGGTACAAACGCCTTTGACTATGTTGTTAAAGGATTGGGAGGAGGTTTTCCGGCCTCATTCATATTTTCAACTTATGCAAAATCGCTGGAAGATTATAATTACATTGAAGATCGCGATCTGTGGGAGTATGAGCTAAATTTATCACAAGATAAAATAGATTTCATGCTGGATCATCTATGGGAGATGAAAAACTTTGGCAAGTTTGATTACTATTTTTTGAAAGAGAATTGTGCCTATCAATTACTTGCTTTTCTCGAGGCCGTTGAACCAAATTGGCACCTGACTGATGATTTTTTTGCTTACACCCTTCCGGCAGAAGGCCTTGCCAAACTATTTGCTGCAAATGCTATAAGAGAAAGTTCCTATCGCCCATCACTTGGCACACAACTAAGAAAGAGGGTAAAAAAATTAAAGGCCAAACAGCTAGAGACAGTGGATGGCGTAATTGAAGGAGTGATAAAACCTACAGATGTTGAATCCCCAGAGGTTCTGGATGTGGTCATTGATCTTATTGAATATAAAACACATAAGAAAAAAGGAAAAGTTCCAAAAAAATACTTGTACATAAAAAAAGAATCTATGGAAAAAAGATCGAGCTTACCTATTCTTGCAAGTGAAAACATTAAAGCGTCCCCTCCTCATTTGGGACATTCGCCATCTAGAATCCAGGTAGGAATAGAGCGCGCTAATGATGAGGTAAATCTTTTAATTGAGGGAAGGCCAGCACTTCACAATTTATTGGAAGGGAGCGGATACCCCGCCGGATTTTCGATAGAGGTACTAAATATCAAGTCAAAATATTCTCAATATAAAAATAACATTTTTATAGATGAATTAACTATCTTAAGAGTTGAAAATTTACGAGAGTTTGAATGGATTGACCTTGCTCCCGCTTGGCAATTTGATTTCGGATGGAACAGATTAAAATCAAATAAATGGTATGGCGATAATAATTTAAATTTCTCGGGTGAGGGTAAGCTTGGTATCGCCTCATCGGCTCAGAAAATAATCCAGTATTATATGCGAGCAGCACTATCATATGATTCCGATCCAAATATCTTGGGTAATTTTACGGTAGGGCTCGGCGTAAACGGCGGAATAATTTTTAGATTTCATGATCTTATTTCGGCCCGTTTTGATTATAATTTTATGAAAGAACTCAAAGAAGATATTTCAACCTATAACAATTTTGATTCAAAAATCATTTGGAGTATTTCCACCAAAAATGCGCTCGAATTACAGCTTTACCAGAGCAAGTGGTTGCAAAATTATGGGGTTTTTTACAATTACTATTTTTAGAGGTGCCATCAGCTTGTTAATAACAATGTCATCTGGCCATTTGCCCTCTTTTTTAAAAAGACCATTCTCTGTCTTCTGATCTTGCTCAGAAAAGCTCGCTGTTCCGAGCATTACACACTATCTGCCAATGTTCCCGAGCACAAGCCGATCACATTAACTTATCCTCCATAGCTTAACTTATAAATCCTCTAAACAGTTAGCTATCGCGGAAAGAGTAGACCTTGCACCACAATTACTATTCTGAGATATAGAAATCTCCTTGTTCTTTATTGCAATTAAGCAGTAAGGCTTTCACAGATAATATTTTAAGTTAAAAAAAATAAAAAAAATGCATTTTATGACGCACCGCAGGCCTTCCCATAG
>MEQL01000003.1 GCA_001770205.1 Bdellovibrionales bacterium RIFOXYD12_FULL_39_22 | reverse complement strand
TCCTCAATCTTTCCATTGGCCTTTGCCTTTAAGATTTGGTGATTGGTTACAGCTTTTGAGAGGTCAACTTGAAGTTCAGAACTAGATACTCTTCCATCTCGCAAAGCCTGTTCAACTTTGAGTTGCCAGTCAGGATTTTTTTCCCAATCAACTTTTTTCAGCAGATGTTCTAGGAATTCATCTGTCGCCTTGCTTCCACTTTTTTTAACAGTTAGGCGTTGATATAATTCCCAGGCCTTTTCTGAATCTAGATTTTGGTCTAATAACGAGATAATTGTACTTTTTAGACGATTAATTCCTTGGCTATCTGGATAGCGAAACCTTTCAACATAGTTTCCGCTTGCAGGATCAAGAAGATTAACCCATCTTTGCAACCACTCCTCTTTTTGAACACCAGTTTTGCAATTGGCCAGACCTTCTCGAAACTCATTTTCTAGCTCCGCCCCAAAGCGGTCGCTACCTACGAGTACGCTATACGCATATCCATCCGAAGAGGCAATCGTACCAGGAGCATGCAACCGAGCAAGGCCTTCCAGTGTTGCGAAAGGAGAATTAGTCACACCATATTTTTCAAGTACTGTTTGGATATCATGAACGCTTTTCTTAGAGCCGTGCAACCATTGCCCACTCCCAAATCCGCTGGCCTTGTTCATCTCTGTTTTAAAGTCAGTTTTTTCAAGGTGAATACTTCGAAGCAGATGTTGTTTTTTTGATTTTTCGAGTGAAGAGCGATCAATAGATGTAGCGATTATATGAAGACTTTCATCAATAGGGCTTATACCAGACTCAGGTTGTAGGGACTCTTTCCATAATCTCCAAAATTCAGAATTTATTTTTTCTTCCGGAACATTAGCTAATCTAGATATAAGTTTATCCGTTTTTAGTTGGAAAGATTCTAGTTTTGATGACGGATTCATACGAAGGTAAGTTTCTGCAAACGATTCTTGAGCACTTTCACGAAGTTCCACAGAAGCTAGCACAGCCTGGTTTTTATCTCCGCGCAAATATGGTAGTAAGCTGTCATCAACCCACGTTAGCGTTGCTGGAAAGTACTCATCCCCTGGGTGACCTGCAAGTATTTGGGCATACCCATCAGTTGTTGTGAATTGTTTTACGGCACTTAATAATTGAGAACGGCCTTGCCCTGCGGGAATGCCTAACTGAGTCCAGATTTCGGCCCAGTTGATATTTAGGCTCGGGGTCATAATATCCATTAAACCGTAAAAACCCCTATCGGCCCAGATGTGCTCTAATGTTTCTCTGGTCATTGTAGTCAGTTCGCTTCCAGTTGTTGTATTGAAATATTTATATCGGTTAAGTAGAAGAGGGCTTTTGTCAGGATGTCTTTTGCTCGAAAAAAGAAATGGCCCTATCGGTGATTTATCAAAAGTGGAATCAAGCTGTTTTTCAAAGGAAAATCGCTTTGCTAAAGTTAAATTCGGGGCAATTTTTTTGTAGTAATAATCTGTTAAACGAATGCGAAATTCTGCCCCACTTTCGGAAGCAGTCTTTGTGACAGTATCCCACTGATCCTTAAAGTCGTTTTGAAACGTCTCAAAAAATGCCTTCTCCGGCATTACCTGCGTAGCACGAGAAAAACCATGCCTCATATCTTTAACTTGAAAACCTTGCGCCCGAATAGCGGTGGCGATTGAGTCGGTATACTGAGGTGAAGAATAGAATGGAATATGACGCATAAATTCGTCATGTGCAGGAAGGTTAATAAACTCACTAGACCGATTGGTTTCTCGAAAAGTCTGCTTCATGAGTTCTTTTGAAAAAATTGGCGGAGCTGTCGGACTAGTGGATATTTTTTCAAACAATTGAGTAATGGCTGTAGTTTGCTGGGAAGACAATGAAGGATTTTTGAGTAATCCTTGATCTAAACGAAGCAACAATCGATTAAATTCGACATCGCGCATACCAGCAGGATTTTGCTCCATTAGTGCGTATAGTCGCTTAATATTATCGTCAAGTGATAATGGTTCTTGAAAGATCCATTTATCCTGAATTTTTTGAAGCTCTTGTTGCAACAACTTTGTCTCTGTTACTATGGAGTGTTGATTTGGAGTGCCCTTGGTATAGCGATCAAGAGTTAGTACGAGACGTTGAGTGGAAAGTCGCATGGTGTCTTCTGGGTGACTACTAGCGGCTGCCTCCAGAAGTGTTGAGTTCGAGTTAGCAAGATCTTTTAGTGCGGAGTACAGTCCGTCTCTTGGGTAGCCAGCCTCTCGGAGAATTTCGATTGCTTCAGAATCCGCACGGATTTCTTGAGATTGACTAGCAATCGACGCAAAGTCGCCTTTTCCTAGGCCGTGAGGATCGGCAGCATCGAGTGGGTGTGCTAGTTCGTGAGCAAGAGTTCCGGCGAGTTTTGCGATGGCCTCAGCTGAGTTTTGTGGTTCGGATTTGAAGTACTTTTCAATTAATGCAGTTGAAACAAAGACATGATTTTCAATGCCGGCCTCAGTTTTAATGGTCGCCACAAATGCTTGCAGTGATGGGCTTTCAATGATGGCGACATGACTATTCCAAACTTCTGCAAATTTTCCTTGGATTGTTCGTTGCGCTCCAGATAATTCTCCAAACACAGTATCTAGAATTTTGTATGTTTCAGGTGCTTGAGTGTGATCAAGAACTTTTCCGCGCTGTTCATTAATTGCATCATAAAGATCTTGTTTTGATACTTCGGCCGGAGGTTTTGAAAGTGCCGATGGTTGCCAAACTATAATATGCAAAAAAAACGTAGCAACAAACCACCACAGAAGTCGTAAAGATGAAGACGATTTGCTCTTGGAATCCATATGGATTTTTCGGCTTTTATTACTTGAATGTTTAAGCTTTTTTTGACAGATCTTAATGTTTTCGAGTAATAATTGGTACTGACAAAACAAACCGACCAAAACACTCTATTATGTCAAGCTCTCGCGGTCTCTGGAAAGGTCATTTTTATAGGGCGTGGCCAATTAAATTTGCCCAGCAACTGATCCTGTTATACTTTTTCACGAAATTTTGCAAGATAGATTGCCCGTGTAACTGAAAGTAAAACAGTCTTATTCAAGTCCCCAAAGTGGATCATTATACAGGGGCGATGTAAAAAAATTAATTCAAGATTGCAAAAATCAGTCATGTGGTAAATTGAGCCTAATTCATACCGCCGTTTAATTTACTTGCTTATATCCGTTGGTGCCGAAGATACTAAACTCTGTAATAGCTAAAACCTAAATTACGGTTCAATTGCGAAATTTTTTGCATCTGCTGTTTCACTTTTGAAACGATGTTCTCAATTGAGAACACAAACTTTACTCAACGCCAACGCTAACCGCTTAAAATCTATAGAGTGCTCACAATAGCAAAGTGGCACACCAATCGCAATACAGTGGCCGCGGGAAGTAGAATTTGGGAGAAACCCTCCTATAATTTCTGCTTTTCGATGAAACCATTATAGGAGGTTTTCAGTATGAAAACGAAAGAAGATTTAGAAAACAAGGCATCTGCCAATGAATTTTTGCGCGAGTGCCTGCATCGATTGAAGAAAGATTTTGGCAATGTTTCCGCCGTTCATCTTTCCAGAAAGCTGGGTGTTCCAAGAACAACGATTGGCAGAATAGAAAACCGTGAAGTAGAAACACCCGACTTCATCAACGCCTTAAAAATAGTTAGGGCCAAATGCAATGATGAAACAGTCTATGAATTCATTAGCAAGTTTTATCCGCAAATGGCCGCTACCTTCAAAGCCGTCTACTCTGGCAACACCAATGTTCCATTTGTATCCATGGATTCCGAGGCATTTTTTGAGGATAGTGGCACCTATGAATTTATGCTCATGGCATCAACGAAGAAAAGGTTTACTGAGCAGATGGTCCTTGACCACTACGGGAAACGTGGACTGGCCAAAGTGAATGAGCTTATTGAGCAAGGTATTTTGAAAAAACAAGATGGCGCAATTATTTTGGCCCAAGGCAATATTAATGCTGGCCAAGAAACCGTACACCGACTTTTTCAAAATTTGATTGCATTCAATTATGATGTTAGTTCCTTCGCCAATAAGAACAACTGGCTCACTGTGCAATATGAGTCCGTTGACAAAGAAAAAGTTTTGCCGGCGATGATGGGCATCATGAGAGATGCAAACCAAAAGATCAGAGAACTTTTGCAAGCACCAACATCACGAGGTAACGATGTCGTATGGGCCGGATTATCAGCGGATACCATCGACAAATTTACTTCCACATACAACCAATTAACAGCATAAGAACATAGGAGACATAAAATGAAATTATTAAACAGTGTCGTGTCAGTATCGGTATCAGTAATACTAACCCTTGGAGTTGCCCCCGTACTTGCTTCAGATATTCAGTATATTGCTTTCAGCACAGAAAAGGTGCTCGATTTAAAAACTACTGGTGGAGATGTGGTGACGATTGATGAAATAAAAGATGGCTTTTCTCAAGTTGCCGGCACCAAAATTGTTGGTAGCAAGCTACTAATGAAAAAAAGTGCGCCAGTTGTTAACATGAAGCTATTTAATGGAGCGATAGTTGATTTTAAAGCTGCCTATAGCGGTCAATCAGTAATGGGTGGAGATATGGGTGGTGGTGGAAAAGGTGGAGCAAAGCTTTAGCTTTTGAGTGTATGTGATTTTGATGTTTTGAAAAATTAATAATGGCCGCGCCGGGCCACTAAACAGGCCTAGCGGCGCGGTTTGTTTTAATTTAAATATTAAGTAAATGCGTGTGTGGAAAAAGTACACGATGCGAAAAGAAAATTGATTTGGATTATTGTTGATGATACTAAGTAAAACCCTCGAAAATAACAAAAATACTGTTTTGTTGAGTAGCGAGTTTAGTTACAAAAATAAATGGAGGTTGTATGTCAAAAAAAATGTCTATGTTGTTTGTTTCTGGTTTTCTACTGTCCAAGGTTTGTTTTGCCGAGATGATTAATTTAACACTACAAACGAAAAGTTCAAATCTTCCACAAATAAAAGATGGTAGCACTTTGGCAAATTATCTAAATGTAATGGGGATTGAAGGAGTAGTAATTAATGAGTTTATCAGCCACGACGAAAACACGTATATTAATTTATCTTGTGCCGATTGTGATATTGTTGAGCTTGGCAGTGCTATCAAAATGGCATCTTCTTGGAACATCAGTGGTGGCGGATCAAGCGAAAAGTAATCATAATATGAAAAGATTGAATTACGTAATTGCTTTGCCTCAAAAGGAAGCAAAAAAAATAAACTTTTCACTTGATCCGGATGATTCCGACTTATTATTTAATTATACAGTGCTCAATAATCTTATCGGAACTTTGGTCAAGACAGGTCTTTCTGGAAAAGTTGAACCATACTTGGCAAAATCTTGGGAAGTATTTGATGGAGGCAAAGAGTGGCTATTCACTCTTAAAGATAATATTAGGTGTTCAGATGGCGAACCTATAACTGCTACAAGCTACGTTGAAAATCTAAAACGACAATTACACTCATATTCTAAACGTAGTTCCGTACTTTTGTTTGATAAAATTGAAGGATGGGATAGTTTTAAAAAAGGGTTACCCGAGAGTGATTTGGGACTGACCTCAGTAAACGGAAATCAAATTCATTTTAAATTTACCGAGAAAGTCGAATGGGGAATTGAATTACTCAGAATGCCGTATTTCGGATATTGGTGCGCGAAAAATTTTGTGGATGGACACTTCTCAACACCAAATGGATTTGTTGCCTCTGGACCATATACTGTTAAGGAGTTTTTATCTGATAAAACGACTATTGTAATGCAATCTCGTACAGACTTAGTGACTAGTAGTGATGGGCCAAAAGAAATTAGTATAACTTCTAGCTTTCTTTCAGGAAATCTCACATCGGGGCCATACCAGACATATTATTTGGGAGCCACCGTTCCATCAGAAATATCTAATCTACAAGATTTTCGGCTAGTAAAGAGTCAACCTACGATGTTGATGGCAATGATCTTGACACCGAGAAGTGGTGGGATATTTGAGTCAGTCGAAAATAGAGTTGCTTTTCATAAACAATTTTTGCTAATTAGAAATGATTATCTGTTGCCTTCGAAATCATACACCCCCACAAATTATTTCTATTCAATCTCTCCTTCGAAATTGCCTGAGCTATCGGTTGGTAAGTGGACAGTTCCAAAAAACGTTGAAATTAAGTTGACTTTGCCTAGCAGAATAACTCATCAAGAACGCTTAACTCTTTTAAAAATGGTAGAGGATGTTTTTGGTAAACTCGGAACGAAAGCTTCCATTATTGAAGAGCAAGGATTATCGATTTCAGAGTGGAGAAAACGTGCAAATTCAAATCAGTACTATGATATAAAAATTACCACAGTAGATTCTGGTGCAAATTTTATCAATCCATGTACTCAAATGATCTTTTGTTCAACGCTAGGGGCATCATTCCCTGATCCTAGCGGTAAAATTTGTTCATTGGTTAAAAAGTATGAGGCAACACAACGTCCAGTTGATCAAGAATACGTTGAAACATTTAATTCTGCTCTTGAAAGCGATGCTGCAGTAATTCCACTTTTTAATATGGGGTATGCTTGGCTCTATTCGAAAGATATTGACGAAAATTCAATTTCTAACATGATTGAAGCACCTAGCTTCGATAATCTGAAATTAAACTAATTGCGAAGTAGTTATGTTGATATCTAACTTTTTAAAAGATAATGTACCAAGTTTTGCAGGGTTTAAAGAACAACCTATAGTCAATAAACTTGGCTCGACAGTTGGTTGGCATTCGCACTGTTATCAAAATGGTAATCAATATCCGTTAGGCGGTGGTACGGCCACGGATCGTGAAACTGCCAGACGGATTTCCATCGCTGAAACATTCGAAAGATTCCTATTTCGAAAACAAATTGATAGTGGCAAATCAGAACTTTTTCTTTTTGATCAAGTACCAAGTACATGTGGACTTGCGTGTGGTTTTGACCTTTCTAAAACAAAGATGAGATCTTTTTGCGAAGGAGTTGAAAGATGGGCCTGGTCACAATGGATTGATCGCAAGCACACTATTGATGAAATGACTGCGCCTACGCAGCTTTCGGAACTATCAATTCATCTTGCTTCTGCGTTTATTGGCCATAAGTACTACCAAAAAAAACTAATTGTTCAATTAGACAATGTTCAATACGATGTAAATTTCAACGTGTTCTTGGGAATGACAGACCGTGGTGTCTTTGCTGGATCACGAGTCACTGGTAAATTTGATGATCAATGGGGTCATGCGATAATCGAGGCGTGGAGAAATTATAACAATTTTCAGCTATTCAATGAAAACATTGAACTGGATTGGTTAGAAAGACGAGTGTTTTTCTTTGGTCGCAACAAAGGCGAAGCATTGCTTCAAATTAACGCCACTAATAATATTAATTGGCCAATTCCGGTGGTACGATTTCACAGTAGGATTGATACAGAAATTGAAGGTGTGTATCTGTTTAGAACGCTACTAGAAGATTACGTCCCTTGGACGGATGGCAACGACAATCGTTTCGTTTACTAGCTTGGCCAATTTTATGGGACAACAAAAAGCAATATTCAAATTAAGAACAATTCCACCTTGGGTAATTGGCGTTGTATTTGCGTGGGTAATAATTATACATGCCATTTTTTATTTCATTCTTCAATCTCAAGTTCGCGACAGAGAAAGTGTTTTAACAACGCTAGTAAGGCAAGATTTGGAAATGGTTAATTATGAATTGATGGCCAGGACAGTAAATGATTTAGAGAATATAAAATTAATACGCTGTTCATCAATAGTTTTAAAATCAAATCCACCGCAAGTTGTTTTAAATCATTCGTTTAAAGATGGTTGTTCGCCCTGGCCACTATTGCTTACAGGGACGAATAGCAAAGTAGAATACAAAGCGATTAACGGTAGCTTGTTTGATATAAGCTTCGTTTTTAGGCCCGATTCAATTTTTTATGTAGCAGTTTATTCTCTTCAGTTTTTTGGCGGGCTACTCATTATTCTTCTGCATGGTGTACAACAAAGAAAATTAAATTTTAAACTACAAACGTTAGAAATAGAAAATAACAAAACCATGGAAGTTTTTAATGTAACCAAGCAAGTCGCACATGACATCCGCTCACCTTTAGCCGCTCTTGATATGGCGCTCAAAGATGATGCTTCACTTCCTGAGAGCAAGCGCCTTATTGTGCGAACTGCTACCAATCGAATTCATGAAATTGCCAATGAACTTTTACAAAAAAACAAATCAACAATCAGTAAGAACGAGGTTGATAGCAAAGAAGATGAAAGCGTAATGCAGAAAATTTTGCTGTCAAGTGTAGCTGAATCAATTGTTGCAGAAAAGCGAATGCAATATCGCGCCCGTCAAGGAATTTTAATCCAGAGTAATTTATCTGAAAATTCCTATGGGATTTTTGTTTCGATTCATACAAGAGAGTTTAGACGAATCATTTCTAATCTAATTAACAACTCGGTAGAAGCATTTACAGGCGGTATTGGAAATATCACCGTTGGGATTAAGCGCGCCGAGGCTGAGAAGATGGTGTGTATAGAGGTGACAGATAATGGTAAAGGTATGCCATCTCATATTGTCGCCAAACTTGGTGAGCGCGGTGTATCTTTTGGAAAAGAGAGTTCTGCCGGTAGTGGAAGTGGACTTGGGGTATTTCATGCCAAATCCTCGGTAGAAAAGTGGGGCGGGAAGTTTGCGATTGAATCGAAAGAAAATCAAGGCACAACGGTTAAAATATATCTACCAGAAGCACAGTTACCAATTAGTTTTGTACCTAAAATTAAACTTAGTGTTGGCCAGAAAGTGGTTGTTCTCGATGATGATCAGAGTATTCACCAGATATGGAATGGACGCTTTGATTCAGCCAAAACGCATGAAAGTAACGTCGAGATTGTCCATTTCGCCGCAATTGCTGATTGTGAAAAATGGATGGAACGCGATCGGGCCAATCTGTACCTCATAGATTTTGAATTTTTAGGAAATAAAGAAAGTGGGTTTGATTTTATTGTGCGTAAGAATTTACAAAAACAGACAGTGCTGGTGACCAGTCGATATGAAGAACCTGAGTTACAGGCAAAGTGTGAGAGTGCTGGTATTGGCCTTGTCCCAAAGGGCCTTGCTGCCTATGTTCCAATTGTGATTGAAAGTCCTGCTTCAACAACGTCAGCGAAAGTTGCGGAGAGACTAGATGCCATCTTGATTGATGATGATCTGCTTGTGCAGATGATTTGGGAGGCAAAGGCGGCCGACAAAAAACTTAAGGTCAAAATCTATAGCGATCCATCGGAAGTTGATTTTTCAAAGATTGCTCATGATTGTCCAATCTATATTGATTCAAATCTAAAAGATGGGGTGAAAGGTGAAGGGATTGCAGCCAAGCTACACAGCGAAGGTTTTAGTCGCCTCTATCTGGCCACAGGATATGAAAAAGAACACTTTGCCCATCTCACATTTTTAAAGGGTGTCATCGGCAAAGAACCTCCGTGGTAGAATTAATACTATTAAATCTTGGTTTAATGCAGTTTGGCTTACGGAGAAACAAAATTTGAACCCTAACAATCTTAATGTCGGAATTTTTTCATGGTTTGGATATGATCTACCTTTACGAGAAAGGTCCAAGCTAATTAAGGAAGCTGGATTTAATTCAACATTTCTTTGGTACGGAGTGGAAGAAAAACTATATGAGAGTGGTGAAATTGAAGCCGCGCCAACTATTGTTCGAAACTATGGTTTAAATATAGAAACGATTCATGCCTCATACCAGAACTGCAGTGATATCTGGTATCAAAAAGAAAATGGGCGCAATAAAAAAATTGAAGAATACTTCGATGCGATATCCTTTGCCTCCAAACATAAAATTCCTTGCGTTGTGATACATGTTACAGGAAGCTCACTAACGGGGATTCCCAATGATTACGGTCTTAACTCGATCTCGAAAATTATTAATTTTGCGGAAGCAGAAAAAGTCTATGTGGCGATTGAAAACACGAGAAATATGCAATTTGTTAATCATGTTTTTGAAAATATCAAATCACCATATTTAAAACTTTGTTATGATTCGTCACATGATTTTTTATATGGTAATCCACCATTAGAAATTTTGAAAAGATGGGGCGATTTGCTTTATTCTACTCATCTCTCTGACAATGATGGGAAATCTGACAAACATTGGTTGCCTTTTACTGGGGTTGTTGACTGGAATAAACTTGGAAAAAACTTATATGGTAAACATTTGCTACAGTCAGTGATGATTGAGGCGTTCCCTCAAGAAACTAATCGGCCAACCGCATCTGAGTTTTTACATCTTGCCTACCAATCGGCCATTCAGTGTAAAGGGAATGTTCAAAAATGGCCGTAAGCAGATAGTTATTATGCAACCAACTTAACCTTGGCCCCAACGCCGGCCCTATCCACCATATCTTGCAAGGCAACAGTAACCCAAACATTAAAAGGCTCTTTGAGACGTTTCGCAAATTTCATCGCCTGATCTACTGTTACAAAATCGCGCTTATTTTCAAGATTTGAAATATAAGCCTTTTTTGTACCGAGCTTATCCGCCAATTCTTCCTGCGTTAGACTTTCGCGAGTCCTGTAGGCGCGTAATGTCATGGCAAAAGAAATTTCCTCGCCAGAAATTTGCTCTAAAAATTTCATCGCCTTTGATTTTTTCATAACACTATCCTTTTCAGTACCTATGTTTATTAACTTCTAGTACCGTTATAATCTCGATCTCTCCGTTTTCAGCAATCGAATAAAATACTCGATACGCTCTGCTTAACCTAACCGATCTTTGTCCCTGTCGATCTCCATGCAATGGTTCATCATGATAGCCCCTAATTTTTCTAACCTCATGTATCCCAACTTCTTCAACCGAAAATGTCCAAATCATAAGGGCCTCTACAATATTTTTTGGAAGTTTTTCAATCTCCTTCATTGCCCTTTTTGTAAAAACTATTTCCGCCTTCTTCATTACTTTAATGTACAGTAATTTACTATACCTGTCAATTACCATATAAAACTCCTCTATGTGTTACACCCCGATCGGTTCCAACAAAAATTTTAACTGCTCAGGTTTTGCTCAGGTCAGCGGATGAAAGATAATTAAATTTGATGAAAAGAAATGAAAAAGAAAATTGGTAACGAATTAATTTTATTAACAACATGTTGTTATTATTAATGTTTTCCTACTTCAAATAGCTTCCCCGTGGGTGTACCACTTGTTGGATAAGCCTCTGGAAACAGAGGCTTTTTTTTTGCCTTTTCTCAAAGTGCTCAGGTTTGCTCAGGTCCTGAATTTGACCCAACTTTTACTCACTACACCGCTTTTAACAGTTGCTTATTTACCGCAGAAAGAATTTTCTCTTGATGTTTAGTTAGG
>MEQL01000002.1 GCA_001770205.1 Bdellovibrionales bacterium RIFOXYD12_FULL_39_22 | reverse complement strand
ATGCCTGGTATTTCGTCTAGTTTTTTTATGAACTTGTCATATGGGTCCATCATGTCATTAATCTTCTTTTCCAATTCTTGGGCCAGGTGTTCGAGGTAAAGAAGTTGACTATACATATACAAATTTATCTCATCTAGAGTATGGTTTAGCGATTTTCTTATCACCTCCTTTTTCGCTTTTACATTGGTGTCCACAAGTTTTGTCAAAACTTCAGGATCTTTTTCTCCCTCAATGATGGCCATCAATACCTTTCGACCTGCGACACCAAAGACATTTGAGATAGCTATATCCATGCTCAATCCCGTTATGGTTCTCGTCCTTGCGCCTTCTTAACTCCATTTTATTGGGTGGAAAAAAAATTGACAGTGCGGTAAAAATTTACACTTACCCTATCGCTGCACTCAACCTTGCATTACACTGAACTTATATAATAATGCGTGTCCAGAGGGAGACCACAGTTGCCTTAAGGACATGGGAATTAAGTTGATGACTAAAAAGGATATTTAATATGAAAAAAATAATTACTGTAATAATTCTAATTCTTTCTTTTGTATCATTTTCAGCATCTGCAAGTGCACTAAAGCTTGATTGTCAGATGCCAACAAGGACAACCGGTGATGCTGATTACAAGAACAGGGTACTTACAACACTAAAGGATTTTGCATTGCAAGTTAATTTATTATCCGCTCTTATTAATGAAAAATCAGATAAATTTACAAGTACACGTTCAGATACTTCTAAAACGATTTTAGCCACTGCCTTTGTTTCGGAGGCATATTCCATCATCAACCAATCAAACAACGGAAATAATGTTAATTTTTTCGGCCAGAAAGTAAACAGTGCTAACATAGCTTATTATTTGTATTCAGAAAACAATAACGATGACGAGATCCATATTGTTCCTTCATCTTTCTTACATATTAGAGAAAGGCTACTCGATCTAATCGATCAAGCCACGGGCCTAGCAGCTCAATTTCGTGATAACAAGTGCATGAAAGACTAAGATTGTAAGTAGCCAGTGACACGCAATCGCTGGCGGAAAGTGAGTAATGCTCGGAAAGGCGAGCTTTTCTGAGCAAGATCATAAAAGTTGAGGAATAACGGGCATGGCCCAGATTTTTAATATTACCCGAGAAGCTACTTTAATTCTTTTAACAATTCACGCGCATGTTTTTCATCAATTAAAACAAATTGCTGTTCACTTTCATCATAATAATGGACGCCAATCGTTTTTAAATCGAACCACCAACTATGGAGTTTCAAAGTTCCGTTTAATATCCGCTCTTGTACAATTGGATAAGTTTTTAAATTTTCCACTTGTAGCAATACGTTAATCTGTGAAATAAGATTATGATATTCTTTTGGAGGATTTTTTATTAAAAATAAATTTTTCATATCGAGTGCATTCTCGATATGACGCAACCAGGATTTCAAGTTAGGAAAAGGTATTTTTTCGCGCCCATTGATAAGACTTTGAATGGCCCCACAATCGGAATGACCACACACAATAATATCTCTAACGTTTAAATTGGATAAGGAAAATTCGATAGCAGCAGCTTCTGACTCATCTCCCGTTGACATACCATGTTGATCACAGCTCGGAATGCAATTACCTACATTTCTCACGACAAAAAGATCGCCAGGATTAGTTGAAGCAAAAACATTAGCAGCGACACGACTATCTGAGCACGCAATGAAAAGTGCATCTGGGCGTTGTCCCAAAACCAATTTAGCGAAAACTTCTTTATAATCGGCAAATTTTGTTTCTCTAAAATCGGCAATACCTTGAATTAATTTCCTCACATCCATCCTTTGTTAATTCCAGAAATAATGCGAGATTTATCTACAGTTTAACTTATCTGTCAAACTCTATATGAAAATTTGATTTCGTAACATAATCCTCTGAGTTTTGCCCTACTAAAGGGCCCGTGCGCGGCGGTTAGCAAGGGGCGAATACTTTTTAATTTGTGAAATTACTTCTTAATGATTCCTATGTTTCACCCCTTATCAACCAATATTTTTTCAAAAGCTTTGGCATATGGGCCCCGATATAGGCCATAATTAAAAATTTGATAAATCGACCTGAGAAAATAGCAACGGCCAGTTCAAAAAAAGTTGTATCTGCAAGGCTCGCCATTATAACTGTAGGTTGTTGAGCAACAGGGGCGATAGCTATAAGAAAAATAAAAAGAATGTCGTAGTTTTCAAAAAACTCTGAGGCCAACTTCCATGTTTGGCCATCATTGAGTCCTGGATAAATTTCTAAAATCCAAGAAAAACCCTTAAGCTCCACTAGTGCTGATAATGAGATTGCCCCGACTGTCGATCCAACGGCCACACTCTATAGCTATGAATTTTTTGATGAAACTTTTCTGAAATCATATAAAAAAATCAGTCTTATCTCTCTTTCTAAGTTCTACCCTAGCAACATACCAAGAGCTAAGTCCAGCAGTTAACAAAACTGCAAAAATAACCAGTAATGAAATCCAGCTTGGGATTTTTATGAAATCAACTAGCAACATCTTTACCCCAATGAATCCCAAAATTACAGCAAGGCCTGGCTTCAAATAGCGAAGTTTTGCAACCCAATCCGCAAGAACAAAATAAAGTGCCCTCAGACCTAAAATTGCCAAAATATTTGAAGCAAAGGCAACAAATGCGTCTTGGGTGACGGCAAATACAGCGGGAATTGAGTCCACCGCAAAAACAAGATCAGTCATTTCAATTACAACTAAGGCCAAGAAGATAGGGGTGGCCTTTTTAATACCGCCATCCATAACAAAAAAATCACTCCCATTAGTTTTATCTGTTGTTGGAAAAAATTTCTTCAACAGACGAATCGACCAATTTTCTGTGGCATCAATTTTCTCATCAGCTTCACGTAAAAACTTAATGGCCGTTATAACCAGAATAAGTCCAAAAATGTACAACACCCAATGAAATGAATTCAATAAATGCGCGCCAAGAAGAATAAACACCGCCCTCAGGACAACGGCACCTAATACCCCATAAAAAAGTACACGATGCTGATACATATCTGGGATTTTAAAGGAACTAAAAATTAGTAAAATCACAAAGAGATTATCAACGCTGAGGCTCTTTTCAACCAAATAGCCAGTCAAAAACTCAAAACCAAGCTCAGTTCCAAAAGATGTCGCAAACCAAAGATTAAACAAAAGAGCAACCGCAATCCAGATCCCGCTTTCTAGCAACGCCACTTTGGTTTGAACTTTGTGATCCCCTCGTCCAAATAGACTAAGATCGATTAAAAGCAACAACAGAATACCAACAGTAAACGCAATCCAAAGCCAAGTAGGTGCAACAGAAATTTCAGAGGCAACCATAATTATATTTTCCTTTGTAAATATTTCGCAAACCGGATTTGCTTAAATCAACTATCATTCGAGTAACTTATTTCACAATATAGCCTATCTCACAACTTCACACAATTAGATAAATCATATTAGATCGTTTGTTTTAATAAAACTCTAATAGAGCGTAAAAAACTTTATCAATTTGGCCGCAATTGGGTTTTCAAGCTTCCTTTGCGCTGAAACTAACCACATCTCTTCATGAACACCGCTCAGAGTTCCAATTCTCTGAAGTAATCCATCACTCATCAGATCTTCACTCGACGCTTCCGAGAGCGGGACAAGGCCGATCCCTTTTTTGGCAAATAATATTTGCAAACTCGTGTCCTGTGTTTCTGCTGTTGGTAAAATGCGAATATTCTGGAGTTTAAAATAGTGATTTAAATCATGTCTTAATTTGCTGTGAATAGTAGGAAGCACTAATGGCTGATCATTCAGTGATTGTGGAAATAGGCGTGAGTATCTTATTACCACTACAAAATGCTTTACTTGGATAATACTAGCGCTTTAGCCGATCGAGTTATTTTAATGTGCTTATTGTATATTCCATGGATGTAGGAGTAGGTAGAGTTAGTAATCTTAGCGATTTTATAAACGCTCAGTGGGCCATTGAGATCAAGTAGAGCATTTATATTGGCAATTGCGATGGTGTAGCCCTTTATTCTATAAGATAGCTCAGGAATATTTTTAATGATGTAGTCAGTTGATCGTAAAAAGTGCTTGGGCTCATCTGGAATAAACTGAGGGGCGATGATGCCAAACTTTATCCAGTTTTCATCAGGATTTTTTACTCGCTTTAAAAAGGCAAGTAAAGGAGCATTGTTATGTTTTTTAGTGAACTTGATTAGAAGATGAAATTCACCACTTCGAGGAAATTTGCTATCGGCGATTGAAAGTAGTGCTCCCAGGACGGCACCGTCATACGCTATTCCTTGCTGGATGTATTTTGTGATTCTAGAAGGAGAGAGATATTTGCCGAAGGTATATGTCCAATATTCCATGCATCTAACCAGTCGGCCATCGCTATTTAATAAATGACAAGTTGAAGTTAAAAAAAATAGCTCAAGATCAATGTAGTCTCGTTTTGTTTTCCGGGAAGAGGTATGGGTATGAATTAGTCCGCCGAGTGACTCTAGGTTTGTTGCGAAAGTTTCGACTGAACTATTTAAAGTATTCACACAACTCCTCCTTTAGTTTAGCAACGTCTTCTCTAAGCTCTTGCATAAAACGCTAAGGTGCAGAGTAAAAATATCGATGTTAGATAGACCATCAACTTTTACAAGGCGACCCCGATATCCGTCAGGCAAATCAATTGTTGGTGCGCTAAAATCAAACCATTCAAGACTACCACGTCGTTCTCCGATATTATGTATTTTCTCGATGATTTTTTCGTCTTCCATTGGATTAACATTGTCGATGTCTTGGGTAACGCGCTTTATGTTGATAATGAATATTTCGGATATCAAAAATTGTTCATTTAAATTTTTCAAAAAAATTTCAAAGCGTGATGTTCTTGAGACAACAATCACTGTTCTTGTAAAGAACATAGAAAATCAAGTGCAAGAAATCGAAAAATTAAAAAAAGAGATCCAAGAACTCCGAAATATTATTAACCGCTTGAAAGACGAAAAGGGAAAATCGGATATAAAAAAACAAATAATAATTCAGAATCAAATAATGGCGATGATAAAAAATGACGAAGAAAAACCGAAAGGTGGGAAAGTGAAAGAAGTTAAGAGTGCACTACATTACTCGGGCCATTCTGGATTAACGAAGCAAATGGCTTCTCTTTTAAATTCAATGACACCCTTGAAAACGATATAGACGCCAGAATATTGTTGAAGAAGTATATCGGCCCCGGTAAAAGCACTTATGAAAAAATTTTCCACCCTAAAAAGAGTCTATACTTTTTTTAACGGATATAAACGTAGTCTGCTCATTGCCCTTTTTTTGGTAATCCTCTCCACCGCTATTGCGATGGCAATGCCCCTAATCTTTCGACACCTTTTAGATCAGGCCATTCCTTCTAAAGATCTGTCGCAAATTATTACTATAGGCATTCTTTTTTTACTGGCCACCGTTGCCTCTAGTCTCTGCTCCTATTCAGAACAACTTTTAGTGGGAAATATGGGGTTTGAAATAATCAACCAACTAAAGATAAAATTACTAAAGCATATCCTAACCCTTCCTTTAAATTTCTTTGATAAAAATGGGGCCGGCCGCTTAATTAGTCGAATCGATTCTGATACGCAACAACTATTTATGTTGTTTTCTAGTGTCTCTTTAGAACTACTCGGCGCCGCTCTTAACGTTGTCGTGGCCATAATAATTATGTTCTCCATCAGTAGCAAGTATGCACTAATGGCCATTCCCATGATTCCTTTTTTTATCTTTTTTTCAGTACTGTTTTTTGGCAGACTGCGAAAGATGTATAAACATGATCGTAAATTATACGCCAATATCTCAGCTTTTTTAGGAGAACATCTGGGAGCGATTCCTCTTCTGCAGAAACTTGCTGCTTTAGAGTGGTCGAAAAAAAAATTTCAGCAAGTGAATGATGAAAAAACTAAATTTGCCCAAACTATTTTTTTGCGTGAATATGCTATTTTTTTTGCCTTTCGTATTATTCCAGAATTAATCATTGCATTAGTCATTTATCGAGGAGCAAGTGACATAAAGGCCAATGTCATCTCCATCGGAACTATCTGGATGTTTATTGACTATTTGCGAATGGCCACGGAACCACTCTTTCGTCTGTCCGAACAAATTGGACAACTACAAAGAGGAGTTAGTTCTGCGGATCGTCTATTTGAAATTTTAGATACTCGGCCAGAAGTAGATAACGAAAAAAATATAACGCCACACTCTTATCAATCTTATAATTCGTATCAGCATCAACCATATCAATTTAAAGAAAAAATTGAATTTAAAAATGTCTCTTTTGCCCATACTCCTACTCGGCCAACTTTAACCGACCTCTCTTTCTCCATTAATAAAAATGAAATAGTGGCAATTGTTGGGCCTACCGGCCATGGCAAAAGCACTATTTTTTCATTACTCTGTCGTTTCTATAATGTTGATGCCGGAGAAATTTTGATTGATGGCAAAAATCTTCAGGAAATCCATCTCTCCAGTTGGCGAAAAATTGTGGGCCTATTCTGGCAAGAGATAAAGTTATTTCCCGGTAATGTGCTAGATAATTTGAAAGTACTTCGCCAAGATATCCCTGATTGCCAAGTTCATCAAATAACCTCCGATCTGGGAATTACTAGCATTATTGAAAATTTTGAGAAAGGTTTTGCAACCTCTCTTCTTGAAAATGGGGGAAATATCTCCTCGGGGGAAAAGCAGCTTCTATCACTGGCCCGCTCGATGGTTTTTGGCCCAGATATTTTGTTACTAGATGAGGCCACTAGTGCCATTGACCCGCAAACCGAACAAATGATTCAGGCGGCGTTAGATAAAATTCTCCCAGGGAAAACTGCCATCATTATTGCACATCGTTTATCTACTATTGCTAGGGCCGATAAAATTATTGTGATAAAAGATGGAAAAGTGGTCGAACAGGGAACACATCACGAATTAATGACTGCCAATGCTGATTATGCCAACCTCTATCACTCTCAAAATCATCGCAAGGAGGTTATATGCTCTTTTTAAAAACCATGCGATGGTTTTTCCCACTCTGGGCCCGCCATAAAAAAGCGATGTTTTTCATCTTCTTGCTTTCTGCAATCACCATTAGTGTTGAAACGATCGGGCCCATTTTTTTAAAAACTATTTTTGACTCTTTCGAAAAAGATTACTCTCTTGATTCAACTCAAAAATTAATTTGGGGATTTGCCATATTTTCCTTTTTCCGCATCTTCGTAACTCAATTACTTCCCTTCTCGCGCGGTTTTATGAATCTGCTCTTTTCTGCAATAATGCGAGGCCAGTTTTATAAGATTTACACTGAAAGCAATCGCCAATTTTTTGAAAAATTTTCCACAGGAGATCTTCTTACTCGCCTTACTGATGATATAGATGGCGGTAATGATCGGCTTGCTTGGTATGCTTGCTCTGGTATTTTACGCCCGTTTGAAGCGTTTTTTACCATCCTATTCCCACTAATTATAATGTTTAACACCTCCGCCCCCCTTACACTTGCATCCTTTTTACCAATTCCATTTTTAGTGGCAATTTTGGCCCATTTTGAACTCAAAATGTTGCGACTTATAAGTGAGAAGCAACAAGCGGCCTCTGATTGTAATCAAGTATTAGAGAGCTGTTTTTCAGGAATTCGCGTAGTAAAAAGCACCCTTTCCGAGGCCGCCCAACTTGCTAAATATCAAGAACTAACCAACAGACGCACCCAAAAAGAAAAAGAGTTTTTAAAAGTTAATCAAACAATTCAACTATTCTCCATATTGGCCAATAGTAGCGGCCCTATAATTACCATTTTTTTGGGCAGCTACATGATGATTGCTCACACTATTTCGCTGGGTGATTTTTTGATGTTTATCGTCTATCTAAATCGCATGATGGGCCCGATCTGGACTCTTAGTTGGTTTTATGCCACCACCAAACAAGTTGCCAAATATGAACAGCGCCTAGATGAAACGGCCCAATATTTGCTGACTCAAAATAGATCTAAAAATGCAACTCAAAATAGTACTGATAATACTGAAAGTACTAAAACTATAACCAAAAATATCACTTCTTTCGAATCTATGCAGTTTAAAAATGTCAGCTTCTCTTACACATCACAAGGGCGGCCAATTATATCTAATTTCAATCTTTCCATCAAAAAAGGAGAAAAGGTTGCAATTATGGGAAAAGTGGGTAGCGGGAAATCCACCCTACTCTCATTGGCAGATGGAACGCTTCGGCCTTCCTCGGGGGAGGTTTTGATAAATGGACTTTCTACTGAAGAAATTAACAGTGAATCACTCTATAATTTAGTGGCCACCATTCCTCAGGAGTCCATTCTTTTTTCTGATTCGATTAAAGATAATATTCTTCTTGGTGCCAATTATTCAGATGAAAAAATAGCTCAGGCCATCGACCATGCAATGATGAAAGAAGATCTAGACTCCTTTCCTGATAAAGAAAAAACAATATTATTGCAAAAAGGAGTCTCACTTTCTGGCGGCCAACGCCAACGGATCTCTATTGCTCGTACACTAATTCGTCGGCCGGAACTAATTTTAATGGATGATATAACTGCTGCAATGGATGCCAAAACAGAGGAATTGTTTTGGAAAAAAATTAAAGAAAATTATCCAGAAACCACAATGATTATTACCACTCACCGTACAAAAACAGCAATGGCCGCTGATAGAGTAATTAATTACTTAAGATATTATTGATTTGGGATCTGAAGACAGGAGGAGTTAATATGAAAATAAAAAAAGAAGTTGATGCGTTTGGCATGGAAATTATGGCCCATTACAATGGTGACGAAGTAACTGAAATTATTGAACGCTCAGATGGATATATCGATGGATACGAAAATGGAATTGCTAAATATTTTGGAGAATATAAAAATTGGAGTTATGCAACCAAGCAGGCAATGAAAAATATTAAAGGAAAAACTCTTGATCTAGGATGTGGGGCCGGCCGAATAGGACTATATTTGCAAAATAAAAAAATTGATTATCTTGGAATTGATAACAGCCCGCTAGCGGTAAAGGTATGCAAGCTTCGAGGGTTAAAAAGAGTAAAAATACTTCCGATTGAAAATTTAAATAATTTAAAAGAGAAAAATTTTAAATCTGTTACTATGCTGGGCAATAATTTTGGCCTCTTGGGAACTCCCAAGCGCGGTAAAAAGATATTAGAGGAATTACATAAGATAACTACATGTGACGCTAATATTATTGCCCAATCATGTGACATCTCTAAGACAAAAAATATATTTCACATTGCCTATCAGAAAGATTGCTTACAAAAAGGTAAATTACGGGGTGAGTTAAAACTACGTTGTCGATTTGGAAATATCAAAGGGCCTTGGTTTGACTATTTAATGGTAACTCAAAAAGAGATGGAGATGATTTTAAACGGTACTGGTTGGAAAATTCAAAAGATAATAAATGAAAAAACTGGGCCATTATACTGTGCAGTCATCTCAAAAGTTTAAATTACAATGTTGGCAAAAGACTCTAAGAATCCTCCGGCCAACCAGCAACTGTATATTTGACTGTATATTTGATAACAACTCTATTAGTTATTCGCCGATACGCAGGAAATAGTTAGTTCTTTACTTTCATCAAATTTTAACTGCAGGGATATACTATTCCAGTTACTGGCAGTGGCAATAGCGGAAGGATTCTCTTCCTTGCCCTGAAAGTAAACTTGAAATTCTTGGCCATCTATTTGATTCCATCCGACAAAAACAGAAATTTTTCCAGTTTCGCCAACCTCTTTTGCCTCACTCTGCATCGAACGCGAATAAGGCATCTCAAACGTAATGGGAGTAACCACTTCCCCATCATACTGAATTCCACATTTTACTTTAAAAAGATCCTCATCGCGGCCAGAAATTTTTTCATTAAAATGTTTGGCAAAAGATGCTTTTGTTTGAACACGGCCTTTTTCATCAACATCATTATCAGAGCAACTGATTAATAGTTGTGTGGCAATTGTTAATATAAGGATACAGGTTGCTACGAAAAAATATTTGGACATGGAAAATCCCTCCTGTTTATTTATACGCCGAAAAGCTGTTGATATTGTTGCGCTATAGTATACAAATTAATATACACGATCTAAAAATAGAAAATAGTGATCATATTCTGCCTAATTTAGTATTTTTTTATATTATAACTGCCTTTCTAACTGTTTTTTTACTGTGATTTTCTTTTGATTTCTTTAATTCCTTTTTAATGATTCTTTTGATTTTTTATTTTTTAAAAAATTTTTATTTTTTTAACTGCCCATTTTGGTTGGCACTGTTTGGCATATTATTAATTACCTAAAATTTACTTACAAATAAACATAAGCTCCCAGGATTATAGACTTATGATAAAATTGTTTTTAGAATATAAGAAAAGTATCAGGGAAATGATACAATGCAAAAAACAGACAGAATTAGTCTGCTTAACATCAATTAACTATTAGTTAAAAGAAGACTATTTTTGACTACTTGCTTAAAACAAAGGAACGTATCTATGAAAACATCTTCCCATCTCCTCCCCTCACTAAAATTCTCACTTCTAGCAATCGTAATCTTATCTCTGTTTACTTCCAACTCTTACGCTAGCAGGGAAAACAGTGGAGGCAGCAGCAATAAGAAAGATAAAGGTCAGTCAGTATCGGCTAATGAGCATGAGGCAAAACACTGTCAAATAATCACCTGGAACAAACAACAACGGAAATGGGAGCCAAATGAGAAGTACGCAGGAGTATCCGAGCTTGGCACCGGCCGTTTTCATGGGGAAAAACTTTTTTGGAATAGTGATGAGTTTGGTTGGTTTGAGCGCGGAGAGTTCTGTCATCACGATAACGACGACGATGATGATGGCGAGGGCCATAATGGAAACGGTGGCAAGGGAGTTTATTCAGTAACTGCCGGGGTCGGACTTATGGCCAACGGCGTTCTTGGCGGATCCATTGTTAAAGATGGCGTTTTGGATATTGACGTCGGAAGTCGGCCAGGAAAAATTCCACGCATTGATGAAAACGGAGATCTTGTTATTGACGGATTTTTTAAATCGATACTGGGGGGAATTGAATTTCCTGACGGTACAAGAGTTACTACAAGAAGCGACTTAGTAGGGCCCGTAGGCCCAATGGGTCCACAAGGTCCACAGGGTGAAATCGGTCCACAAGGACTTCCAGGACTTCAAGGCGAACAGGGTGAAAAAGGAGACAAAGGTGATAAAGGGGACCAAGGACTTCAAGGTATCGCAGGACCAATAGGGCCGCAAGGACCTACTGGACTCATGGGGTTAAACGGACTTGATGGTGCTCCTGGTCCACAAGGGCCAATGGGTCCTGTTGGGCCAGTCGGTCCGCAAGGTTTACAAGGTGACGCCGGAGCTATCGGCCCTCAAGGACCTCAGGGATTACAAGGACTACCCGGGATTGCTGGGCCACAAGGTGAAAAAGGCGACAAGGGTGATAAAGGAGACCAAGGACTTCAAGGTATCGCAGGCCTCGATGGTGCTGTCGGTCCACAAGGGCCAATGGGTCCTGTTGGGCCAAAAGGTGAACCGGGAGCCGATGGTATCGATGGAGCTACCGGGCCAATCGGACCGCAAGGGCCACAAGGTCCGGCCGGAGTTGATGGAACCGATGCCTATGTAAGTTTGGGTGTAAGCGGTGGCGGAGTGCTTGTAAATGGATTACCACTTACTCAAGTTGCCAACGGAGATGTACTGAGTATTAACGCAGGTACAGGGCCAAGCCAAATTGCACAACTAGATTCCACAGGAAAACTTCCAATTAGTGTGATACCTGAAGGAGTTGGCGGAGGAAATACAATTAAAGTTGCGTATTTGAAAGACGTTAAGCCAAGTGGAACCAATGGTGGTGATTGTACTGCAGGATCATGGCTGAAAAGAGATCTTAATACAATCGAAGGCGATAGCAGCATTGTTAGTTTGGCCAACAATCAATTTACGCTACAACCTGGGCACTATGAAATTATCGCTTCTGCCCCAGCATTTGTCACGGCAGCACATAAGGTGGCATTATATAACGTTACTTCAGGATCATTCTCCATAATTGGCAGCGTTGGATACTCAAACAACGCAACTGCGTCGTTAACATTTAGTTATGTTTACGGAAAAATTGACGTCAGTGCTCTAACCACTTTCCAATTGCAGCACCGATGCAGTATCACTCGCCTTGTTAACGGATTAGGCATCGCTGCAAGCTATGGCGTTGTTGAAGTATATGGCCAGATCAAAATTATGAAAATTGAATAAAAGCTAAAATATTTTCCACAACGTTTATCATGACAAAAATATTACTTTTTTTCCCCTTTTTCTTCCTTTTTTGTCCCTTATTAGCAATTGAATATGGAAATGGTTCTGATGGTACCTGTCTTTTTTCGGGGGTAATTCCTGCAAAAGTATACAATTGTCGCAACGTTTTGATTAGCTCTGATGCCTCTGTTACTGGAAGCTCCCCATTGATAATATACTCCACCGATTATGTTGAAATTAATGCAATTATAAGTGTGATTGGTGAAATTGGCTCTTCTGCGAGCAGTTTCGATGCCAATATTTCGGGTGGTAATTCAAATGTCGGAGGAAACCAGGGAGGATCGTATTTTGGTATTTCTGGCCCGCTAACAAATATTTACGCAACACAAGGTGAAAGCGTATTTGCAAGAACAGGGGGATTTGCTGGAATAAGTGCCCAAAATGGTGGAATTGGAGGAGAAGGTGCCGGAGGAGGTGGTGGCGGGGGTGGCGCAAATAAAACAAATGGAAAAAACAATATCGAGGCCATTCCATTGACATTTGCGGATGATGGAATTGCCGGACAAAATGGTAACGGTGGCGAAGCAATCAATTATACCATTACTGCAAATCAAATTAGAGGAGGAGGAGGAGGAGGAAGTGGATCACACGGATTTGTTAACGATCAAATGACTGGAACGAAAAGTGCGGGGGGAGGTGGCGCAGGTGGTGGCGCAATTTTTATCGCTGCTTCTGGGAAAATAATAATTAGTGAATCTGGCGAAATTAATGCGTTTGGTGGTAATGGCGGCAATGGTTTAGATGATGAATCTTCGGCCGGTGACTCCGGTGGCGGTGGTGGCGGTGCCGGCGGAACCATTTATCTAGCATCCGCAACTTCTATCGAAATTCAAGGCTCAATTAATGTAAATGGCGGACTTGGAGGTGCTGGCGGAGGTGAGGCCGGCGGTGGCGGAGGGGACGGGGGTCGAGGACGTATTCGCCTTGAAGCTCCCGGTGGAAAAAACGGTGGCCTTATAAATATTATCGGCAGCACAATTCTTCCAAGTGCCAGCATCATCGAATACGGCGCAGTGGCCCAAACCTACGAATCAGACTTCGTCAGCTCATGCGGTTCTATCGCCATTAACAACACCCCTAACTCTTCAAACTCTCCGCACAATCCTCTTTCTAGTAATTCTAGTAACTCTAGCGATTCTCGCAACATTAACAATTCTGACAATGACAGGAATTATCGCAATCTAAATACTCCCAACATTCCCGCGTTCTCCCCGTTCTCCGACAATAATCACGCTCATACTTCGACACCCGCTCACGCTCAAAATTCTTTAATGTTCCTTCTCACCTTTTTTTCTGGGATTTTATGCGCTTCTTTCTTACAACGAGGACACAGGAAAATTACAGCACAACATTAACTGTTTTAGAAACCCAGCGACTGAAACTTTTTAAGGAATCAATCACTAATACGCGAACAGTCTGCTCTCCTTTAGAAGTAAACTTATGTAGTACCCAACAAGCTTTCTGTGCATTAACTTTGGACCATTGGTCAACCTTATGGTCACCATCAAAATCCCATCCGCAATGCGTTTGATTATTATTTACATCACTTGTCGAAATTGCATAAAGCGTAGAGGCCAATCTCTTCGGTGTACTGACCCCACTTATGCGTTGGCCCAATTCCGGCGAAGAGTTGAAGGTTGCCAATATCGAAGGCCTTGTAGCACCAATCTTATAAGGAACGCTTGTATCATATTCGAAAAGTCCATAATTGATATTTGGATTGAGAGGACGAAAAAGAGTATGCCAATTTACATGTGCGTCCCACAAGAAAGCCGCAATGATGTTAACTTCCGTCGAAGTGGCAATTGTTTCTCTAATACTGCGGAGATATTTTGCACGACTAACCTCATTTTCTAATTTAGTTCCATACTCTTCAACAACGACATCGAGATTACGAGGATTTTGTTTCGCAATTAAAGAGAGCGTATCTTTAAATGAAATCTCTGCGGTATTGGAAAGTCCCGTATAATTGGCAAAAGCGATAAAATCAAGAACATCATAAACGCTTCGTTGTTCTAAGGCCTCATCATAAGGTTTTCCACTTGCAGTCCCCAATCCCAGGAGTTGTCCGTTGAACATACCATTTCGATTTGCTTTAAGCTCTGTCGTGTAACGATGTGATGGATCAATCTGTTGTGAATAAATAATCATCTCTCTAACAAAATCCATATTGGCGATATTCCGCAGATTTTCACCATTCCCAATTGAATACCCTATAATGGTCGAATCAAACTTCGATCCATTGCGAGAGATATACCCAATCGTTTTATCAATATTGTTCTCTCCGGCCTGAATTAATGCTTGATAGGCCTGCATATTGTTTTCTTTTTCCATGATTCCTAAATCTGAAGGCATTTTAAAACCAATATAAAAGAAAAGTTTTATTCTATGTTGAGCAGCGATCTCTACAAACTCGATAAGCTGCTCACCACAGGTGGGACTATCTATCAACTTACCCGGGACCAGCTTGCGAATGGCCTTGATATTTAATTGTTTTAAGCGACGAAAGTACTCGATGAGTTCAGCTCGATTTTCTGCCATGTTGTCCATTGGCCATACCAAGTTTAGTGGACTATCAAGTGATACCCCATCAATAACACCCGAGATCTTTATTGGATTCTCTGTCGAAAGGGCAGAGACAGTTTCGGCCAAAATTAACGTTGGCCAAATAAGAAAAAGACAACTAATTACTATAACCCTAAATGCCATTTTTTTTATGTAGTCCCTCATAAGTTGTTCCTTTGTTCTATTCTTCACTTATTTCTCTCTTTGTTTTAAACGGTTTTGACTACCATGCTGACTGTGTTAATTGTACTAATGCATAAACTTGGCCACCCTGAGCACTATATATTTAATACTGGTATCCTTCTAATTTCATTAGACAGATGCCAATATGCATTCCTACTTCATTTTTCAGTGTTGTATAATTGTTAAACAATAGAATGTAAAAAATACAATATTGCCCTGTATACTGATCGCGGAGACAATTACCTAATCGGCATCAATTAATTTTTCCAAGTTAGTTTGTTCAAAATATTTTTCGCGCTGTTTTCATAAAAACAGCTATTATTTCTTATCTCTGATTGTTTTGCCTTGGTAATTGTCATGGCCTTCAAAATTTAATAAGTGCAGGTGAGGTTAGTTCAAGGGTATCTGGCCTGCACTACCTTGCCTGGCAAAGTACTTTTCCATTTTGTTAATTCCGTAATCTATTATCGCATGTATTTGGTTGCAACTTTTGCACAAAATTTTCATCGAGTCAGTATTAGTTTGCCCCCCCCCCCATGCCCCACGCGATAACGTGATCAAATTCAAGGGCATGCTGACTTTATTATTACTGGAGCTTGCCAGCGAATCAATTGCAGGCGTTGCTCAAATTGCAGTACCAAATGGTAAAGAGTTGTTGGCCTTGCTTAGGGGTAATGGTATTTTAATTCTTGATTCCACTTCAATAACACTTGCCTAGAGGCATATTCATCAATTAGTACAATGCCTACTACCGTCGACGTATTGCGCTCAAGAAATAAATTCGCTACGCAAATCAGCGATAGTTCGATATTTAATTATTGATCCGTTTAATTCTCTATCCTCTTTTATAGTGCGATTTATCACATATCCCACTTTTGACTTCGGATAGTGCTTCAAAAATTTTATTATTCCAGGAGGCGTTCTATCGTTTTCAATATTGCTCTTAACCTCAATCGGAATTGGTTTTCGATCTTCAATCCACACAAAGTCTACCTCGTCCCCTTGCTTCGTTCTCCAAAATCTTATTTCCACATTGGACGCTTGTAAAATTTTAAGCTCTTGTAATACGGCACATTCAAAAATGCCACCTAGATCATCCCGTTCAACAGTTTTGGCAAAATTCTTAAGCAATGAGTTTCTAATTCCGGCGTCATAAAAGTAATATTTTCGAGACTTCTTCAATTCGTTAGATAATTTCTGAGCAAAGCTATGAATTCCATAAATTATAAAAGTCTGTTCTAAGATTTCCAAATAACTCTCTATTGTATGCGCACTAACTCCAATTTCACTTGCTAAATTTGCTGCTGGCATAATATTTCCCTGATGTTCTGCCAAATAAAATAGCAAGTGATTAAAGGCGCGAATATTTTCCTCTTTTATAAGGCCTTTAATATCCTTCATTAGGTACGTCTGTACCATCTGCGAGAGATATTCTATTTTTTCTGCGCGTGTATTATGCTTTAACAGGCCAGGCAGACCTCCATATGTAAGAAATTCTTCCAAGCCCTTACCTGTCTGCCGCCATTCATCATAACAGAGAGGGAAGATTTTAAAAATTCTTCGCCGTCCGGCCAAACTCTCCTGCAAGTGCTTATGTATTTCTAACGATGAAGAGCCGCTAGCAACTATCTTAATATTTCTTTTTATATCGTATAGACCCTTAAATAATTTCGAAGCATTCTTTAAATAGTGAAATTCATCAATAAAGATTAATAAATCTTTCTGCCCACTTAACTCATCAAAAATCTCTTTATCACTTCTCGAAAACCAAAGCAGATCATCTGGATATTCCAAATTAAAACTAACCAACTTCCCACCAATTCCTTTTACATGGGCCATCAAATCTTCCATCAAGGTCGATTTTCCAACTTGCCTGGCCCCCAGTAAAATTGTTATGTTTGGTTTGTCTAAATCTTCAATTATATCATTGATTTTATTGCGAACTATTTTCATATTAACTATTTTGCATAGGTACTTCAGAATAGTCAATTAGAAGTTATAGGCAAATCCAACTACTGAGGAGGCGGTTATGCCGGTGGCCTGGTACGCCGAAAGGCCATAATTAAAGGATGCTCCTAGTCGCGCACAAATTCCAAAACTGTCGGTAATCTTATATATCGCCCCCAAATCAATCCCAGCATCGAGGGCCAAACTATGTAAGACCATTCCTGCGCCATATTCTTTCAAGGTTAAATTGGCCAACCCCAAATCCCAACCAGCAAAATAGCGCCAGTTGGAATTATCATTATCATCTCCAAAATAATAACGTCGCTCAAAAAACAGGCCAATATACATTGGCCCAGTCGGATCATTACTGGCCAGCATAGATGATAGAACAAATGAGCGGCCAACTGCGGTAAAGGTTTCATGCCCTAAATATACAGTTGGTGTCAACCCAATGTGGTATTTCATAGCTGCTCCGGAATAGGTTCCGGCCATCACTCCAATTCCAATATTAATTGCGCTTTTATGGGCGAACTCATCTTTGACACTCTCTTTTTTTTCTTCCAATTTTGTTGCGATGGGGCCACTACTTCCTGTGGAGAAAGTGGCAGTTGGTAGAGTATTTGTAGTAATTTGTGCCAATCCCTCGGGCACTTGCTGAGTATAGAAGTGAAAATTATAAACCGGCCCGTCGGCAAAAACTTTCTGCAGTAAAACTAGGGCCAATAACAACCAAACCTTTAAAAAAATAAATTTTCCCATTTTAATAATCCTCCTGTTTCAATTCATGTGCGCTTGCCTGTCTTTGAATAAGCAGCATTTGTACCAAGGCCACGGGCAAGAATTTCAACAGTTTAAATTTTGTTCAATGACATCTTTGTCACACAACGCGCCATCCTTGTCGCTGTCAGCAATTAAGCGAAATAGTGTGCGCACATTTACCCCTAATTTTTTGGCCGCTTCCGTTTTGTTATCACTAGAAATTGCTAACGCCTTGATGACTAATTTTTTTATCAGCAACTCTTTTGCTTGGGCAAGATTTAAGGGAAATTCATCGATTTGATTTTCTGTTTCAGTGCACAGACTATCAATTAACAAATCTCCAGAATCCACAATCTCTCCGCGACACATAACGGCCGAGCGCCGGAGCACAGATAATAATTCTCGAATATTTCCAGGCCAGGGATAGGATTGCAACTTCTCAACAGCGGCGGCCGTAAGCGATTTATTGAGCAGACTGTTATCTTGACAGGCCTGTTTTAAAAACATTTTTGCAAGAACCGGGATATCCAGCACGCGCTCACGCAGTGGGGGGACAACAAGAGAAGCTTCACTTAGACGAAAGTATAAATCCTCTCTAAATTGTCCTTCACGCACCATGCGCTTTAAATCCCGATTGGTGGCAGAAATAATTCTGGCCTTCACTCGCATCCCTTTGCCTCCTACCGGTGTGCATATTCCATCTTGTAAAAAACGCAAGAGCTTTCCTTGAATTTCCAAACTCAACTCCCCCACTTCGTCTAAAAACAGAGTACCTCCATTTGCCTCTGCCACTTTCCCAAGCTGATCTTTATGCGCTCCGGTAAATGCTCCCTTGACATGCCCGAATAGCACGCTCTCGGCAAGTTCTTTGGGAATTGCTGCGCAGTTAATCGCCACGATCTTTTGACTTTGCGGACTGTGACGTTGAATGTAATTGGCCAGGCGATCCTTACCACTTCCGGTCTCCCCTTGTAGCAGTAATGAAATATTCGTAGGAGCAAGTTGATCAACAATTGCTTTTATGCGTAACATTTTATCGCCGTCACCCCAAAAAAAATCATCATTGTCATCAAATTCTGGAATCAATTTTTCTAATTTCCGATTAAACTTATGAATGAGGTGCAGTGAAAGATTTTGAGCACAAAGATAAATTAGAACCTCAATAAATCGTTCAGGAAGTGGAACAGTAGCATCTGGCTCAGGAAGATAAATTATAACCTCCAACTCTTTTGTTAGTGCCGTTTTTACCAATAGAAAATCGCAAGGAACAAGGCCGGCGTTAAAAAGCATGGAGTGCGTAGAAAAATTTACTCTGACCACATTATTCTCTGTCATATGCAAATAACGAAGCATTAGTGATTCCGACTGATGGCCAATTTTGATATTTTTAGATGCAAGCGTATGAATAAAATTTTCCTTACGATAAAAAAGTGCTCCTTCATTTTTGCCTAGGCCATCTAACAAAAACTCTAACAACTGTTGAGGAAATTGGGGAGAAACAGGGTCTTTCGGAAGTGTCTCCAAATTCCATCCCCTCAACTGTGTCGATTTTTCCGTCAGATCCTCTTTGGATTCCGGCATACAGATAAATTCAAACTCTCCATACGATAGTATCTCGCTCCCAACAATATTTTTATCCCAAGATCCTTGCATTCGTTTTTTGTCTGCACCAATGGCAGATATTCTAACTTTTTCATTTTCCAAAGTTATGGCCATTCCAGAAAATGGAAGTGAAGTGATCACCACATCAAAATCACTGTTTTGCCCTACTGTCGTCAAAGTCTTTTTCAGACAAAATGATTTTACAATTTTGTTTTCGGAAATAATAACGATCTTTCTCATTTGATTCACCTTATTTATGTTGCACTACATAGCATTTATAGTTGTAGTCTGGCCTTCGATAATATCTATGTTACTTATGATCGGCACAAGTCCCGGCTTGATAAGAGTAATCTCATGCTTACCAGGTGAAACATTCTCCACGCCATGTTCTGGATTCATTACCTGCACTCCATCAAAGTATACTTTTACTTCTAGAGGAACCTTGAATACCACGCGAGTTGGAACAGTTATTTTTTCTTTACTCTTTTCTTCTTTTTGTTCTTTTGCCTTTTCTTGAACAACTTCTGCTTTCTTGGCCAAAGTTAAAAGTGGCGGTTTATGTTTGTCAACTATTGTTGGAGTTGGAATTGGAATTGGAATGACAAATGGTTTGGTTGCCAAAACCTGCTTAGGAGTTTCAAAAGTTATCGTAGCACCAGCACCTAAAAGTATCGCCAAGAAAATTCCGGCCCAAATATATAAATGAATCCTGGTTTTGTTAGAAAACTTAGCAAGCAATACTTTTGCCTCCTGATTACCTGGCGCTAAATTAATTGCTTGTTGAATTAATTTAATGGAACTAATTTTATCATTTGCTTGAAATGCCTCATTGGCACGCTCAATAATTGTCCGCATCACATTTTCACTATCATAAAGTGCAGGATCGAGCTGATTAGCAAAAAAACGCTCAAGAACTTTTGTAACCGACGGAGCGGCAATGTGATCTAAAAATTTCATTAAATCATATCGAAACTGATAGGCCTTCTGGTAGCGGCCATTGATGTCTTTGCTTAAAGCTTTTTTTATTATTCGAACCAGTTCCGGATGAATATCTGGCCTAATTTTTTCGGGTGAAGTAAAAGTCCCCTGCATAATGGCACTAACCATCGCTTGATAATTATTTCCAATAAATGGCAAATTACCTGTAGAGATTTTATATAGCAAAATACCTAGTGAATATAGATCCGATCTAGCATCCACCATCTCCCCTCGCGCCTGCTCGGGACTCATGTAGGCAGGAGATCCAACTATAATGCCAGTAACCGTCATCTCTTGGGACTCTAGATTTTTGGCCACTCCAAAATCGGTGATCTTAATTCTACCCATGGCCGTCAGCATAATATTTTCCGGTTTGAGGTCACGATGAATTATGCCGTGCCGATGTGCCTCTTCAAGGCCTAACAAAACTTCCGAGATAATGCAACTGGCCACCAAGGGATTTAAACTTGTGCAATTGCTCTGTAAAAGTTGCTCTAAATTCTTACCATCAACAAATTCAAAAACCATGGACATTCGGCCATCAGAGGTTTTTGTGATATCGATAAAGCGAACAATTCGATCGTCAGAAACCAAAGAGAGAGTTTGCCCCTCTTGCTTAAGCCTTGATATATAAGATTGATTATCCTTAAAATATTGCCGAAGAACCTTGATCGCGACAATCTCGTCAGCACCATTATTGCGTGCTGAAAAGACCTCACTCATGGCACCTTCGCCCACTTTGTTGATTATTTCATAACCAACCACTGTCAAATTTGTCATACCTTATGGTGTCACACTCTGACATTTTTATCAAGCTGCTTATCATCTGGCCCTTGGCGTCATAGATTTTAAAGTGGATTCTTTTTATAGATGATAAAAACCGGCCTTTTTGAATCAGTTGCATCCTAATTTTTTTGCGAACGATCTGAACTTTTATGATGGAATGGTCGACTGAATTGCTCACTCCATCATCCTCGTAGAGAGAAAAGATGGCGTCGCTGACGACAAATCCTACCACTGTAATTACCGTTGGCCGATAATTATCTAAATTTTTTAGAGAAGAAGTAAGAGCAATGCAAGAATTTTCTTTGATGAAAAAAAGCGTCTCTTTTAGAGATGCGGGTAAATAATGTGTTCCCGGCAACAGTACTTGGCATTTCTTTTTTTCTCCATGCCAGCGCAACCAACGATGTTGGGGCAAATAGACAAATCGGCCTGTAGCATTGGCCGAAATAACCGGTGCCATCATCAAAGACTCTCCAATCAACACTTGATCTTCTACTCTCTGGGCGATGGTATCTCTTTCATAATCAAAAATAAGTGGACGCAAAAATGGAATACTGTTTTCCCGCGCCTTCATATATTCAGAGTATAGATAAGGTATAAGGGCATAGCGTAGCTTTAAAATTTGCCGCACAATCTTTAAAATTTTATCTCCAAATTCCCACGGCTCTTGATTTCTTGTTCCAATAGACGAATGATTGCGAAAAAGTGGAGAGATAATGGCCAATTGCATCCAGCGCACAAAAAGCTCGGGTGAGGCATTAGCATTAAATCCTCCAATGTCTGCCCCTACGAAAAAAAATCCGCACATGTTAAGTGACATTAACATTTTTAAATTAAGTGCTAGATGTTCCCACCAACTGGCGTTATCTCCTGTCCATAAAGCGGCCTGCCGATGCATACCAATATAGCTACTTCGCGATAAAATATAGTGCCGCCGATCGGGTGTGGCCTGGGCAAAACCAGAAGCAGTGGCCGCTACCATTTGAGATCCAAAAAGATTATGCACCTCGTGGTGATTAACTATCCCTTGGCCAGTTACATGATAAAAACTTTTAAAATCTTCGGACGCATTGGAGGCAGAAGATAGAGCACTGCGCGCAGCAAAATAATCGTCAAAAGAATAATTGTTATTGTGGAAATATTTTTTAGAAAAATTTTCTACCAAATTTAATCCTCGCTCTACTCCTTGCTTAGAAAAAAAAATTGCAGGCTCATTCATATCCGTCCAAAAACCAGCAACGCCCATCCGCACCAGCTCGGCCACTTTTTTGCCCCACCAGTTTCGTACTGACTCATTAAAAAAATCTGGCAAGTGGGTAAGTCCTGGCCAGACGGCCACCGGAAAAGGACGGCCCGCACTATCTTGACAAAAATGGCCTTGTTCAATGCCTTCTTCGTAAATCGAATAACCTGACTCAATCTTTACTCCTGGATCTAAAATAGGAATAAGTTTTATGCCTCGCTCTCTCATCTCGGCCACAAAAGATGAAAAATGGGGAAAGTTAGCAGCAGAGATAGTGAAAACCTTAAAATTATCCATGTAATCAATGTCCATCGAAATGGTATCTAGTGGAAGATCGTATTTGGCAAATGAATCGACAATCTCTCTGATTTTATCAGCAGTCGGATAACTCCAACGACTTTGCTGATAACCAAACGCCCATCTAGGTGGCGCCCAGGGTTTACCCACTAGTGATAAAAACTCTGCCACCACTGCGCGCGGCCTTCTCCCCTCAATCCAGTAAATATCTGCAGACGCAGAAGAGATCTCTATTTTTAGTAGATCGTGCTTACTCTGACCGATATCAAAAATAATTTCTCCGGGAAAATCAACAAAAATTCCGGTTGTTGTTTTTGCTCCTACAATCATCACAAAAGGATGAGATGAGTATAACGACTCTTTTTCAGGAGTATGATGAGAATCATCAGTAGCATAGCAACGATATTTTTTCCCTCGTCGATTGAGCCCCCCCAGCATTTCTCCTAATCCTAAGACAATATCCAAATCACTAAGTCTCAACTCAAAAGAGATTTTACATGACTCCACTTGCAAATTGTTTCCTAAAAAATGGTTGTGAGTCGTTGGGGCCATCTCTTTCACTGTGGCGCCACTTTTAAAAGGAGTGCCAAAACGATATAATTTTGTCATGAAAAAACTACCTCAAGGCCATCTTGTTGTATGTTGTTTATTACTTTGATAGTAATACTGAACTATTGATTTAATCAAAATAAAAATATAGAAAATGAAATAAATGCAATTATCAACTCCTCTTTTAATTTATCCACCTTTCGCTGATCCCACTTGGCCCTATGTGAGCTTGCCCACAATCAAAGGATATTTGCAAAGCAAAAAGATTAATATATCTATCCAAGACTTTAATGCGGAAATGTTGACATATCTAACAAGCAAAAAAACTATCCTGGAATGGAAAGGCACTCTACAAAAACGCGCTCGCCAGCTAAATAAAAAACAAACAAGCAAAACGAAGATTTCGATGTTTGAGAAACTGGAGTATCATCGTATCTTACAAGCAATACCGCTCTGCGAACTAGACTTTTCTGCGGCCTTATCTTTGTTAAAAAGTGGCCAAGCTTTTTATGAAAAACAAAATTACTTAAAACAACGCGACCGGCTAGAAGTTCTTTTTCAAATAATGGAAGCAACTTTTTTTCCCTTTCGCTTTAGCTTCAATCGCGCCGACCATCTGGTAGCTCCGTGGGATTTTGAGCTACTTGGCCACTACATTTCTCATAAAAAAAGTCCTCTGGATCTGTGGTATCAGCAAAAATTAGCGCAAATTCCTGCTAATCAACAATTTATTGGAATATCTTTAACTTTTATCTCTCAACTTCCTGAAACTTTTTATCTAGCAAAATTAATCAAAAAGCAACTTCCCAATTGTTTTATCATGCTCGGAGGAGCGACTGCCGATCTCGTGGCACATGAATTAACGGCCCATGAGGCCCGCAAACTTTTTACTTATGTTGATGCCTTTTGTCTGCAAGAAGGCGAAGAGTCTCTGGCCCAACTACTCCCTCTCATTGCTACTCATGGCGGCCGTCCAACTGATTATGAATTGGAAAAAATCCCCAATATATTTTTCGCTAGTAATTCCGATCAAACGATACTCCATGGCCCCTGCAAAGTTTTTGATCTTAAAACTAGTACCGCTCCTCCTGATTACTCTGATCTAGATTTGTCTAACTATCTGGCACCATCTCCTATGCTGCTTTATGCGCCCACCCGGGGATGCTACTGGAATAGATGTTCTTTTTGTGGGTATGGTTTTAATCAGTCCGGGAAGCATCGCTATCGCGAAATTCCTATAGAGCAGGCCGCCGCCGATTTGCAGTCTATGCAAAAAAACTTTGCTACGAGCAATTTCTATTTTTCCTGTGATGTTCTTTCCCCTAAATACGCATTGGCCCTAGCAGCAGAACTTATCAAACGTAAAATTAAAATTTTTTGGTCTACCGATCTTCGCATTGAAGCAAATTACACTTTAAAAAATTGTCAATTGCTCTATAAAAGTGGCCTGCGAGCGGTGGCCTTTGGAGTGGAAAGTGGTTCTGAAAAAATTTTGCAACTAATGGACAAAGGAATTACTCCTCACTTGATCGAAAAAATTAATGCCAACTTTCATCAGGCCGGTATCTCTACTGCCTGGATGACTTTTCTAAATCACCCACAAGAAAATTTGCAGGATATAAAAAAAACAATAAAAATATTGGCCGACAATCATAAGCAGATTGATCAGTTTATTGTCGGCAACTTTAATCCAACCCCCAGATCACCTATCGCCTGCAATCCTACAAAATTTGGAGTTGAAAAAATTTACTACACCCAAGGAGATATTTTTCATCTCTTTCCGCTTCATATCGCAGCAAACGACTCTCTCTCTTTGGACGACAAGGCACAGCAGTTAATCGATAAGAAAATAGATCAGCTCTCCTCCCAAAATCATCTAGATCATTATCCCTGGGCCGGTGCAATCTCCACTCATCACTCCTTTTTATATATCTTAAAATATGGCCAACGTATTTTTGCGGCCAAATGGCCCAAACTAAAAAATTCTCGGGCCCATTTCTCCACCCAAAAAATTTCTGACTCTGAAGAACAGTGGGATTATTTACTGGCCAACTATCTGCAAGGGGCCCTCCGGCCTTCTGATTATATTCGCGATAAAGTTCCAACTGCTTTGCACAGCTTTCGTTATTTTATGCGTTGGCAAAAGAAACTTTGAATAAATTTCATATACTATCTGACAAGAATATAATAAATTCTGTAAACAACTATCTCCCTTTACCGGGCAGCTGCTCGAAGGATAAAGATTCATGTATGCAATTGAGGCAACAGGCATTTTTAAAAATTATGGGCGCACGAAAGCAATTTTGGGCCTTTCTCTTTCAGTTAAAAAGGGAAGCTGTTTTGGACTAATTGGCCCCAACGGTGCCGGCAAGACCACCTTCCTTAAAGGGTTGCTAGATCTAGTCCCTGTCGATGCTGGACAATTTAAAATTTTTTCCATAGATAAGGCCGATCCCATCTCTCGCCGCAAAGTGGCGTTTCTTTCTGAGAAATTTTCTTTTTACCCCTATTATACTGTATACAACACTTTAAAGTTTTACTGTAACTTTCGCCAGATGCCCGAGACAGATTATTCCAAGGCCATAGAAGCGGCCATGGCCAAATTAGATATTACCGCACTTAAAGATCGAAAGCTTAATCAACTATCAAAAGGCCAACTGCAACGAGTGGGCATTGCTTCCCTTTTCATTGGAGAAATTGATCTTTTCTTAATTGATGAGCCTTTCTATGGACTTGATCCTATTGGCATAAAAGATTTAAAAATACTACTGGCCAGTCTCACGGCCGCAGGAAAAACCATCTTTATCAATTCTCATATTCTCTCGGAGATTGAACAGATGTGTGATGAAGTAGGCATTATTAACAACGGAGTTCTTTTAGAACAAATTTCTATTAGCGATGTAAAAAGTCGCGGTGGACTTGAAGACTATTTTTATAATCTGATAAAAAAATAGCGCTGGAGATTTTTATATGAACACAAAGCGAATACAAAATAGTTGGGTGATTGCGCAAAATACTATTCTCAAAGAACTACGCAATAAAACTTTAATCGGGTTGGCAATTTTCACTGTTATAATTATTTTTATAATTAATGGCTCCCTAGATTATCTTTATCTAAAAACCAGTGATATGACGGCCACTGGTGGAGCTAGTCCAATTGACACTTTTTTTGGTAGCAAATTTTCTGTTTTCTATACCATGATTAATTTCTGGAATGGACTACTGGCCACCATCATTGGAGTGGGGGCCATTCAAAGCGATCGTGAGCATGGGGCACTTTATCAAATATTGGCCTTGCCTATTCACAAACTAGATTATTTGCTGGGAAGAGTAGTCGGAACGTGGCTTATTGTAGTGGGTTACTATATAGCATCCATGCTGTTGGGAATTATAATCTTTGCACTATTCTCTAGCAAAATCGAGTTGGACTATCCTCTCTTTCTCTCTTTTCCTGTTACCACTTTGGCCATTTTTACCTACATCCTTTGTGCAATGCTAATTTCTTCTTTTTTAAATAGAAGTTTAGCACTTATTGCTACCATGTTCACCATGTGGGTTGCTTCTATCGCCAATAGCTCCTTTGCTACTATCTCAATATCCGAAATTTTCTCAGAGATGGGAATGTTAAAAACACTAGGGATAATTCCCCATTTTCTTTTACCTCGGGCCGGCACAATAAATAACATCGCCAGTGGAATTCTAAAAGACTCCCTACCTCCACTAAATTATCCGCTGGAAGCAACCCATTTTTTACTCAGTACGGCGCTGTTAATTTTTATAAATTATAAGATTTTTTCTGCTCAAGAAAAATAAACTATTACTGCTTATTCTCATCGCGTTGAGATTTTTTAAAATCAATTATCTCAATTAAAATTTCTCGCAAAAGATTTACGATTATAACAGAAATACCTAACACCCAAATGGCCAAGGATATAACCCCAACGGCCATGGCAAAAACGGCCTTTGCGGTAATTTGCGGGCCCAAAATCATTGTTGTATCTTGCTGAATCCAAAACACAAAGGCTATGATAGGAAAAAGTAAAATTGATAACAAAAACATCTCCACATGCCAACGCCGAATAGAGTGTCGATATTTTTTCCAATCAATCTTTTTAAATTCCACGAACAGCTCTGCTAATCGGCCCATGTTGGAATCTCCTAGTTAGTTGGCAATGGCCATTGAATATCTTGGCGCATGCCATTTTTCTCCAAACAACTCATGATCATAATTTGTCCATTTTTAGAATTATAAAATTCACCTAACTGACGACTACGATTTAAAAATTGTTCTGGCGCGGATAATGGCCTATCATCCTGTTTACTATTTTCGAATAATCGTGCTTGCGCCACACCATCTGACAGACAATCACAGGCGGCAACAACAAATTGTAAAAAAGTCTTACTATCCATGCCAAAAGCGGCCTTGTATTGCTCTTCATTTACAAATTTCTGACTCTCTCCACTACTGCAATCTAAAATAAATTTTCGTAGAGGATAGTGGATCTCGGGATTGGCCATAGCAAAGGCCTTTTCTTTTACATGATAGCTGATTAGCAAAGGAAGAGAGACTGTCAAAGATAAAAGTACAATTGCCAAAAATATTTTAGCTGCCTTCCCTTTTAAATTTTCAAGAATTTCTTGCATAAATAGTTCTGAATCTTTTTTAGAAAAGGAGTAATAAATTATGAGCAATAAGGCCGGTAAAATCAGCACTCTTTCTGCCGCCACCCACATTAAATCTAAATTCTCACTAATAACATTTAGCGAGCTACTTGCTTCGGGAAATAAAAACTTTCCAATGGTAACAACATGAAGTGGTAACAGCAGTAGCAATATTGAATAAACAATAGCAATGGCCTTCCAAATAAAATTAGCTCGGCGTTTTCCGAGAAGTAAAAAGAAAAATAAAAGTATAATCGGAGTAATTTTGAAAAGAGAAAGAAGTATCAAAATTTTTTCAAAAGAATAAATAGAGTCTAGGGTAATTTTAACAACTGACCAGATCAAATAGATAAAGAGCACTACCTCATAGCACCACCACAAAAACTTTGGTTGTCGCACTTTATCCATCATAAAACGCCATCTCCTTTTTACTCTTTCAGTGCTGATAGTTTTTTTGCCATAAACTTTTCCATATTCTTTAAAAGCTCTGGATATTTTTTTATCAAATTTAAAAAATTGTCTTTGGATAGTTTATATAAGTCACAATAGGTCTGTGACACTACATCGGCAGTACGTTTTACCTCTTCAAGTAAAGCAATTTCTCCAAAAAACTGGCCGCTTTTTAAATTAGCAACACTATTGCTGCCTACAAAAACTTCCACTGAGCCATGGCCAATAATAAACATCTCGCTACCAATATCTCCAGTCGTAATAATCTTTTCTCCTGGTGAATAGGCCATCTGTTGCAGGGATTTTGCAATATCCTTTAAACATTCAATCGAACAAAGCTTGAATGCCGGAACATTGCTGATTAATTTCATATTCATATATGTTTTTATATCTCGCTGCAATGCGATGGGTAATTCTGCAATTATCTGTTCATCATTTTCACTCAACCGTTTAGTCAGAATGTGGCCATAGAAGCTAAAAATTTCATTACTTAATCCTTCAGGCAGCGCATAGTGCTCTACAAAAAGTCGTAAATCATTGAGTTTGGTTTTGGATTGCTCCTTATGTCGACTACTGGCCTCAATCATTTTGGAAATACTACCAATAACGATACCGTACATCACCACCCCACCAACCATGACAAACATGGTAAAAATACGGCCAAGATTATCAGAAGGCGTTATATCACCGTAGCCAATTGTTGCGACAGTGGTAATCGTCCAGTAGATGGCCTTAATATAGGCAGTCACCTGATCTACTTCTCCTGGAGGGTAAATCCAAAGCCATCCACAGCCAATAGCGTTAATGGTTATTAACGTCCCCGAAATAACAAACGCCGCTTTAACCGCACTCGGAATAATGGCCAAATTTCCAATCGTCACAAACATCTGAACAAATTTAAGCATTCGCAAAACTCTTATCAAACGAAGAATGCGCAACCAATGAGGAAGATTAAACCAATAAGCAATCAAATCGAAGGGAATACTGGCCAGTAGATCTATCCAAAAGGCAGAAGAGCGTAGCCGATTTTTTTTGTTTTTTCCCTCTGGCCCAAAAAAATGGTTAATAAAAAAATCTATAATAAAAATAGAAGTCATTATTCCATCTAATAAAAGAGTGGACTGTTTCAACGGAAAATCTAAAACAAACGCCAAAGGAGCATCGATAAGTGATATTGCAATTGATATCCCTACCAAAATTTGCCAAACAATATACTTCAAAGAAAATTTAGTAACTCGCACCAGGACTCCTTTCTTAAATCAAGAAAAAAAATTAGTTCAAACGTTTTACAATCTCTGCATTTTTAGTAATAGTATAACTTGCTTTAATCCTAGGTAAAATTGGTGAAAAGATAGGAAAATTTGCCCAGGGGACAGTTGAACTATTTTGTACATTATCACTATCTATTTTCAGGGGGACTGTTATGGATATAAGCGAAACCTTGGCCAATCAATTCACTACCACCAAGATTATTGGATGGCTTGCTAGTTTCTTTTTTGCCATCTGTGGAATTCCACAGGCCGTTGATTGCTGGAAAAGAGGAAATGCTGATGGCCTTTCTGCTTGGTTTTTAACCTCTTGGTCTTTGGGAGAGGTCTTAATGACCATTTACGTAATTTTACAACATGGCCTTGATGGCCCACTTCTTGTTAATTATGCAGGAAATATATTGGCACTTATAGTGATTGTACGCTATAAAATCTTACCACGCAGACAACTAGAATAAATCGGATAGTAAAAAGATATATATAAAAAGGAGGGTCTATGTTAAAAATTTTTTTGGCACTATTTCTCAGCTCCCTACTAACCTTCTCTGCCTTAGGAGATAACTTGCTTTTTGATACCAAAACTAAGATGTTCACCGATTACCCTACTACTTTGGCCAATCTTCCATCTCAAATGCATCTAGTTCTTGGCGAGTATCACTACTCTGATGTTATTCAAAAGGCCCAAGCGGAAGTTATTGCGACGGTAGTGGCGCAACGAAATGCTGTTGGGAACTTTACAGTGGGATGGGAGTTTCTTGACTATACCAATCAGAATATAATTCAAAACGCTTTCTCTCAGTATAAAAATAATGAACTTGATGATAATGCCTTTTTAAAAATTATTTTCCCTGACTCCAAACCAGAAGATAACGCCTCCTATTTGCGCATTATGCAGGAAACCAAAAAACAAGATGGCGATTTTATCGGCCTTAACTTACCGAGGGCCTTGAAAAAAATTGTTACCACTTCTGGTATTGAAGCATTAGATCCGCAATATATTCCGGCCAATTTTGAACTAGGAGGAGAAAATTATTACACTCGTTTCGCCGATACTATGCGCGGACATGTCACTGAAGAGCAACTCAAAAGATACTATGATGCTCAATGCTTAACCGATAGTGTAATGGCCGAGCAAATAGTCGCTACCACAAATTTTGATCTTAACTTTACCGTAGTAGGAGCATTTCATACTGACTACAACGATGGATATGTTACTCAACTTCGTCGCCTCTCGTCACTACCAATTGTAACTATCAAATTCGTCGATAGTGCGGAGCTTACCGCAGAGGATATCGAATATTTTAAATCTGATGATCCTCAATATGGGCCAGTTGCCGACTATGTCTTTTTTCTAAATTTAGTCCAACAATAATTTAGGAGCAGCATATGAATAATGAATCATCTGATTTGGTGAAGTTTAAGAAAAAATTTCTACGCCTTGATGAACGAATTATTAGTTCAGATTTTGCCAACATAGAAACAGTTTCTGGTGATGACGAACAGGTAAAAATTGGCCCTCCAATAAAGTGTTTGCTTATTGTAGCTGATTCTCGTTTGGTTTTTTTTAAGGCCAAATGGCTTGGTGATTACTACTTTGGCCTGGATTATTTAAAAATTGCAGCAACTCAACGAACTACCTCTGGAGAAGAGAGTGTTATTACTATTAGTCTTCTAAATCTCGATAAGGCCTATAAAATTACCCTCTCCAATAAAACCATCTTGGATGATTTTGAAATGGCCTTGCAACAAAACAATGAAAAAGCGGAAATTAAAAAGGGAACGTCCTTCGAAAAACTAGCGGCATTCAAGAAATAAACCTTAAGCGCTAAATAAGTTATTAATTCGACTTGTAATTTTTAGTCGAAATGCGCAACTTGCGGCCGGCCATAATGCGACTACTTTTTAAATTATTTAATGCCTTCAAATGACGAATTGTCATCTGATATTTGCGCGCAATAGATGATAAGGTATCACCTTTCTTTACTATGTGATAATTCTTATTTTCCTGTGGATAGTAAAATTTCTGCTTAGCATTTTTAATTTTAAGTTCCACTAGACGATCTTTGATCTTCTCTATCTGCTCCTCACTGCCTGCGGGAACCCAAATTTCATAAGCAGATACATGTGGCGGAGTAATACCTCGAGTCAGATGAGGATTGGCCATTGTTAAAATATCCACTGGCATACTGGCCAGTGCGGCAATATCTTTTAAATATACCGGAGAAGGAACTTCTACTGCCGAGACACTTGGAAACTCTCCACGCTCTTCATCCGCCTCTAGTTCTCCGGCCACAAAACCATACTCTTTAGCATTTTCTCCGATTAACACTGCGGCCATAAATTTGGGAACATAGTTTCTAGTTTCCATGGGTAATAATTTTTTATCCGCTAACTCCCAAAAATCGCGACTTTTACCTCTAATAATTGCCCCTAAGATTCTATACTCGCCAGCATTGTAAGCGGAAATGGCCAAGGGCCAAGATTGAAAGGCCATATACAAATCTGTCAAATATTTTACGGCCGCTTCGGTAGAACGAATAGGATCGCGTCTTTCATCTACGTAATAACTACTTTCCAAATCGTAACGCCTCCCGGTTGCTGACATAAACTGCCAGGCGCCCACCGCACTGGCCCGAGAATAAGCGTTGGTAGCATAGCCACTTTCAATCATGGCCAGATAATAAAGTTCCGGGGGAAGATCATTCTCTTTTAGAATCGTTTGCACTACTTTTTTATAGCGCTGGCCACGATTTAAAAAGCGTTGAAAACGCTCCCGATTGGCCTGCTCTTTTGTGAAGTAATCAATCCATCGTTCAACATCTTTATTTTTTTCAATGGCAAAGGAGGTAATTTGAGGAGGGATGATTTCTTCATCTTCCGATTCACTATCTCTTCTTCCCTCTTCTAAATCTCCAGGCAAGGCCTCAGCTTCTTCTGTAGATGGCCCTTGCGCAACTTCTCGCTCAGGCCCGGAAAAATTTTGGTAACCACCACAGCTATTTTCTATTGGATGAATGGAGGCACAACTAATTACAAAAAAGATCAACAATAACAGAATTAAAAATCTCGAAAAAAAATCCATTTTTTTAGCTCCTTTCCGTCCTGGAAATCATATTAATTCTATCAAAGCATCAAGTGGTGGCAAGTACTATCTACCAACTTTTTATTACCGCCAAACTACCATGACCGAGCGTTCTACTCCCCTATGGTACTTCTCGATAAAATACTGATAGTGATTTTCTTTCGTTATCATAGATAGCAGAAAAATCAACAACTATGTCGGGAGTATAACCCTCAATTTTTAGTACCTCCTCTAGTTGACTGTTGGCAAAATTGGCCACTAAATTGTATCTTGCTTCTCTCTCCCATGGGAAAACTCCATTTTTTTTCACATCAATAACTTTATCACTACCAACAATGGAGAATTTCTCACTTAATACTACCGACTTGGCCAAATGCTGTTTAATTTCAATCTCGAAGACATCTTCTCCGGCCGGAATATTGTACCCCACCACAATTAACTTATATTCTCCTGGAGGAAGTTTGCTAATAAAGTATTCGTCACCATCTGGGCCGGCCGAACCATATTGATTCCCAGCACTATCGGTTACCGGCGCGCCGCTGGCATCTTCTAACTCTAAATCAATATCTGTTTTGGCCGCCTGGCCATTATAGAAAGAAGTAAATTCTACTTGGGCAACACCGGCCGGTACTGTTAACGGAATCTCTCTTTTTGCCTGATGTGCGAGTTTTATACCTTCTTGTTTGGAAAGAGAATTTGCGGCCACAACCGCACTACTTACCCTTACCACTGGCCCAACATTTTTCAGATTAGAAACTAGCACTCTGGTATTTTTTTCGTCTTGAAATTTAGTGACCGCTCCGCCTACTAGTGCCAACTTTGCCGCACTAAATTCAAAAAAAGATCCTGGTTCTCCTTTAAAATCAAAAAAGGATTCATCTGCATCGGCCAATAACACCACCTCATAAACTCCTATCGCTGGTGCTTTTAAAACATATTGCAAATAGTCTCGTCCCTCTCCGTAATCAAAACTACTCATGGCCCAACGACTCTTTAGAACTAACCTTTTGCTATCTTCCATATCTACACCGCGGTAATAGACGGCCATGCGAACCATCCCGGGCAAAGAAGGAGATACTTTTAAATTTAAAAGTAAGTTACTTCCCGCCTCCGCTACTGGCAAAAAATAACTCATAAATTGGCCAGCAGGTATAAACCCTTTGGCCGCAAAGCGATCATTATCCACCAGCGAATTGAATTGAGTATGTGTACCAATAAAGGTCACAGGAAAAACAAAATCAAAGGCCCGGCGAGCTTCATCAGAATATGCTTTGATTGCTGCGAAGTGAACTCCCGGAAGTAGACGGCCGTCTTTAACCAATTTCTCTCTGTTTACATAGAGGGCCACCACCCGATTTTCTGAGGAGAAGGCCTCTAGCCGACGCTCTTTTATTGTAAACTGATCACTAAATGATAACCAATCCACCTCTTCCGGAATTGTCAGCGTCAAGGTTTGATGACGAACTAACCCTTCTAATTTTTCAAGATCATCCATGGAAACAGTAAAATTGATCTTCTCAACAAAACGATCAATGGCATAAAAGCCTACCGACTTTTCATTGTGATAATTTTCTGTCATGACTGTAGCGACAGAAGTGCTATAAATTATATCATCGCCCTCTCTGATCTCCTTAAATAAATTCCACGCCCCTAGCGCATTTATTCTTCCTGCTCCACCGTCTAACCATTTAAAGTTATATCTTTTCTGCACCAGTTCACAGTAATTATTTCCCCGTACTCCACTTGATATACACTCTCCGTAATTAAACCCCTCATACGCAATCGCTGATCCTTTGATAATTTTATGCATCTTAGCGATGGAGATAGATGCATTGGGGACTTCTTGGGCCAAACGGGCCTTAATCGCCGCATCATATAAAAGAGCAACAACCCCTACGACATTGGGGGCGGCCATGGAAGTTCCTGGCCAATATTGAAAACTACGACGTCCCTCCGTACTATTTAATGGTGCAGCTATTGGTAGAACCGACATAACGTTTCCAGGAGCTCCAATATCCGGTTTTAAGGCACCATCAATCATCGGGCCGCGCGAAGAACTAACATCAATAACAATCTGATCAAAGGCAAGAGAAGAAGTCGAGTTATCTAAATTAGAGTTGGTACTATAGTAGTTAGTAGCTGAGAGCATATTCTTAGAAATTGTCACTCCATGAGAATTGATCGCCGGCCCTTCATTCCCAGCAGATTTTACAAATACCGTATTATAAACTTGGGCAATCTTATCAAAAATTTTGGATTCAGTTTCTTGAGTATCATTTTCCTCTTCATTTCTCCCAAAGCTAAAATTGAAAACAATATTGGGATATTTATAGATTAATTTATGAATCAGATTAAAAGTGGCACCATCATCTACGTGTCCTCCTAAAATCGGAACTCCAATGATCTTTGCCTTATAAGCGCCCGCGCTAAATTTTTTTGCCGTTTTAAAATTTCCCGCGGCAATTCCTGCGCAATGAGTTCCATGTCCCATATAATCTATTCCCACAATTCCGACTTGATAAAGTGCCTGACTGCTATCTTCGCCGGCCACATTAACCAGCAACTCACCTTTTGCATCCAACTCATGGCCGGCCGCAATCGTAACACCCAAATTGACCACACCTTTTTTCCGATCACTCTCTAATTTTTTGCCATCGATGATATCCATTCTAGTCATATACTTGTAGTAACTAGCAAGTGGTGCTGTCTGATTATCCACGAAACGATCACGCACATTCTCCCTAACCCAGTTAAAATCTAACAATTTATTTTCATCTTCTATGCTCTGATCACCTGCCTCTCCATAGGTTTTTTTATCATTTACATTTACATAGACCTCATAAATATTTTGTTCATTTAAAAAAGCAACTACCGTAAATATCCCATTCCCTTTGCCATCTTGATTTAGATCATAAAGAGTATAATCTTCGTCCGTTCCGGCCAATTGCTGTTCAGTGAAGTATCCAAGATAGTAGCGACGATCGGCCTTCAATCTTTCAGTTCGCTCTATTTTCAACTCCTCCTCACCAATCGTGGCCTGCAAATATTCCACGCCATCTACGGACGTAATTGTCGCATCCGTTAAAATAATATTGTCTTCTTGGCGTAAAGAACGAAGCTCTACAATCCTATCGTCAAAAGCATCGGTGCGCGTAATATCCAGGCCAGTATCAAAGATAGCGACTACGGAGTTTGAGCCATCTAATTCTACCCCATATTCTGCCGCAAACTGACTCTGCAATTTATCCACCACCATTAGCTCTCTTGTGCTAAAATTACTGGCCGGCCAATTTCGACTGCCTCCAGTTTCACTATCGCGGAAAGAGCGTTCAGCTGTTTTAGACAGATCATATTTTTTACTTCTGGAGATCATTACGTCTGAAAAAAGTCGCTCCTCTAAAATGGCCAAAACCTCCGAAGCAGGAGCAGAAAAATTAATATAGCCAGTTTTAGTATCTACAAAAATAACTTCGCCACCACTCTCTTTCAATTTCCGGAGTGTTTTATTTAAGGCCACACTATCGCTAGATAGTGCTACATATTTGTAATTTCCACCACTTTCAATGGAAGATGTTTGAATATCTTGCAAATCTTTTGAAGAGATAGAGGTCTTTGCACGCACAGGTGTACTCTTTTTTGTATCGGCTGAAGGAGAACAAGAAGAAAGTAGCGAAACTAAAGCAACTGAAGAAAGTAAAACATTTAAAGCAAGATTTTTCATGACACATCCTTTGTTTTGACTCAGGCCCCCCATTAAACATCTATAGGCCATTTTTTTCAATTGCTTTGATAATTATTGTAAAAAATACCTACGCTTTATTGCACTAGGGTCTTCTCGTTAACTTCACTTTTAGAATAAATTGCTGGTATAATTTGCAAATAATTTATTCCATGAAAAAATTACTCACCTTAAACAAGGATTTGGTAGATGATTAAACTAAACGCCATTACCCTGCAAGGCCATGGGGCCCCCATCCAAAACTGGGAAATTTTTGTCAATCCAGATCACATACTTACTATCGCCAAAGAGGCCGGAAAAACCAAAATTGTAATGAGCGACAATCAAATAGTCCATGTTGCGGAAGTCCCCTCCGATGTAGTCAAATTAATTTACAAATCAAAAGCTCTATTTTTAAGCAAAAATAACACCCCAGAACTTCCCCCCATACCATGAAACATGCCTATCTTTTACATTCTTTTTTTACCGCCTTGGCCATCTTCCTCGTTGTCAATTGCAGTTCTGTAAAAGTTAGTGAGCGGCCACCTCCTATTCCTTCCTTTTATCGGCCGGCGCCACCTCCTTTACAGGCCACCCACTCCCCAGAGGAGCTGAAAAAAATGGAAGTTTTAGAAAAATATCGCCAAATGCGCCAAGAAGAAAAAGAAAATCCCGGCCAATATCGCCAATATGTTCGTCCTCCTCAAACCATTGTGCGCGATTATCGCCCAAGGGATGAACAAATTATTTTTCCTGAAGAAAATCAATCCAACTATCCCACCGATGATCCGGCCAGAATTGAAGTAGAGGTTAGACAAAATATTGACTATTTTTGCATCAAAACCGAACGCACTAATTGCCAAGAATTTGCTACCGAAAAATATGAACAATGCCGTGGACAATTCCCCCACTACGACGATCGACGAATCATTTCTTGCGTAAAAGCAGGCCTGCGACGCTAAAGTAAGGCCATCGCAGGCACATAACTATTTTCAAGCGCAATCTACCCGACGTTCCAAGTTTGTCCAGAGTGCAATAGTGATTTCATATTGCCCGCACCTTTTTTGCTGGTTACTTGCGCAATCTGCGCCTCAACATCCATCTCATACGAGGGGGCAGAAACTTGTCGAAAAATTCCTAAGGCCACTGGAAGCTCTGGGAACTTCATACGACTTAGCATATAGGCCATATTGTCGTCGGTCTTATCATGAACTAGCAGATCTTTTTCGGTTATTCCATTTTCCCCAATAGTAACGACCTCTGGCCTTGTTCCACGTAAAATAATTCCTTTGTTGCGTTCTTTACCAAAAATCATCGGTTTTCCATGTTCAACTTTTATGGTGTTGTCATCTCGCGTGGCCTTACCCGCATAGGCCTCATGAATACCGTCAGAGAAGATAACACAGTTTTGAAAAATCTCGATAAAAGTTGTCCCTTTATGGTTGGCCGCTTCAACGACGAGTGAAGTTAAATGTTTAACATCAGTATCAATGGCGCGCGCAAAAAAAGTTGCATCACATCCTAAGGCCAGTGATGCTGGAACAAAGGGGTGATCAACAACTCCGTAAGGAGTTGTTTTAGTAATAACCCCTCTTTTGGTTGTGGGGGAATATTGTCCTTTGGTCAATCCATAAATCTCATTATTGAACATGATAATGTTGATATCAACATTACGGCGAAGTGCGTGAATTAGATGATTTCCGCCAATGGCCATCGCATCGCCATCTCCGGTGGCAACCCAAACACTCAAGTTAGGATTTTGAATTTTAAGCCCGGAAGCGATAGCGGCCGCACGGCCATGAATAGTATGCATGCCAAAGGTGTTCATGTAGTAAGGAAAACGCGAAGAGCAACCAATTCCCGAAACAAAGCAGATATCCTCACGCTTTTTTCCGATCTGAGTCATGGCGGTCTGCACTGCTGATAAAATGGAGTAGTCTCCACATCCCGGACACCAACGAACTTCCTGGTCACTTACGAAATCTTTTTTTGTATATGTTGTTGTTTCACTCATAAAAATATCCTTATCCTTTACTGGTTATCGATAAATTATAAACTCTCAAGTTCTCTATTAATGAGGCCCACCACTTCCGTAATCTTTAGTGGTTGTCCCTGAACCTTATGATATCCAATCGTCTCAATTAAAAACTTCTCGCGCAAAAGATGCTGAAGTTGTCCCATATTCAACTCTGGAACCAAGATCTTTTTATAGCTTTTTAAAATCTTGCCTACATTTTTAGGCATTGGATTGAGATATTTCATGTGCATCAAGGAAACGCGCTTTCCTTCCTTGCGCAATTCACGTACGGCAGAATAGGTTGCGCCATATGTTCCCCCCCAGGAGACCACCAAAAGATCTCCCGATTTATCTCCAAAAACTTCTTGATCAGGAATATTATCTACCACTCGCGCAATTTTTTCTGCTCGTAACTCCACCATACGCTGATGGTTTTTAGCATCATGGCTAACGTTTCCAAAATTTTCTGACTTCTCTAGCCCGCCGATGCGATGTTCATATCCGGCCATACCGGGAATGGCCCAAGGACGAACTAGCGTTTTAGGATCTCGCTGATAGGATAAAAATTGCTCTCCGGGTGCCAGCTTACGATCTACCATCCGTGTTTTAATTGGCCGAAATTCTTTTTCAATATCCGGAATTTTCCAAGGTTCTGCTCCTTGCGCAATATATCCATCTGTTAACAAAATAACCGGAGTCATATGTTCTAGCGCCAATCTGGCAGCTTCATAGGCCATCTCAAAACAATCCGAAGGACGGGAGGCGGCCACTACGACAGTCGGACACTCTCCATTTCGTCCATAAAAAGATTGTAATAGATCAGCTTGTTCAGTTTTTGTCGGCAGACCAGTTGACGGGCCTCCCCGCTGTACGTTAACAATTACTAGTGGAATTTCATAAATGACGCCTAAACCGATGGCCTCTGTTTTTAGCGCAAGGCCTGGGCCGGAGGTTGTAGTGGCGGCCAAGGCCCCACCAAAAGAAGCTCCAATTGCCGAACAAATTCCGGCAATCTCATCTTCTGCTTGAAAAGTTTTAACGCCAAACTCTTTAAACTTCGCAAGCTCCTGCAAAATTTCAGTAGCAGGAGTGATAGGATATGAACCTAAAAAAAGTTTAAGTCCGGCGGCCTCTGCTGCTTGCATTAATCCCCAGGCGGTAGCGGCATTACCTTGCATTTGACGATATTTTCCTTTTTCAATTTTGGCCTTAGGAACTTGATAGCGATTGGTAGTGATTAGTGTATTTCCACCGTAGTTGTATCCGGCCTTTAAGGCCAAGATATTTGCTTCTTTTAATACTGGAGTCTTGCCAAATTTACTCTCAATCCACTTGATCGTAGAGTCCATATCGCGATCAAAAAGATAGTAGGTAAATCCCAAAGCGCAAAAGTTTTTACAACGCCCTTTGGCCTTCAGATCTAGATCTAGATTTTTTAACGCTTCTGTTGTCAGATTGCTAATATCGATACGAATAACTTTGTAATTGTCTAGCTCATTAGTATCTAGTGGATTGGATTCATAGCCGGCCTTTTTTAAATTTGCCGGAGAAAAGGCATCATTATTTACTATAATTGTTCCACCTCTTTTTACGTCTGCCAGATTGGCCTTGAGGGCCGCGGGATTCATGGCCACTAAAACATCTGGTTCATCACCGGGAGTGTTTACTTCGGTTGCTCCAAAGCAGACTTGAAACCCAGAAACTCCTGCAACGGTACCTTGAGGAGCACGAATCTCTGAGGGATAGTCCGGAAATGTCGACATATCGTTTCCCATCAGGGCCGATGTGGTCGAAAATTGAGTTCCTGTTAACTGCATCCCGTCTCCGGAATCACCAGAAAACCTTATTACAACGTTCTCTAACTCTTTCATGTGGCATAATCCTTTTTCAAAATAAGTTGATATTTAATTTCGCCAATATTTCATGTCGCTTTACATCTTGATAAAAGAAGAATTAAACTAGTATTATTTAAGGTGTTTTACAGCTTAAAATCCATAATAATCAATTCTTGAAGGATAAAATATAGTCCCAACAAAACCATTATTCAATTATTTTCTTGGGAATAATCTGGCCTTGCGCTTATACTAATTTTAGATACCCACAGTGGTACTTTTTAAAGAAGGCAATTATGAATAACGGGAAACAAATAGAGAAAAAAAAATATCCGCTATTGGTGCTTTTACTATGTAGCGCTTTGGCCTATACCTCCGGCCGGCCGCTGTTTGCTTGCGAATATCCCAATGATCCCGATTTGGCCGAGCAGAAAAAAAACTGTTTGGCCGCAAGTAATAAATCTTGGTCTTGCGAATCTAATCGTTGTCTAGAAAATCCTCAAGATGAAAAGACGCGCGAAGATTATGAACGTTGTGCTGGCCTGGCCTATGCGGAACAGAAAGCATGTTTTGATAAACTGGCGCAGGAAAAAGTAGGAGAGCAATCTGTCTCTGAACCAAGTAAAATGCTAGGATATACCTCTTACGCCCTGACAATAACTCTGGCCGCTTTAAACTATTTTGGAACCAAGTCCAAAACTTCTTGTACCTCCAAAACTATTTTCAACGGCTCGGCAGTGGCCAGCTTGGCGGCAGAGGCCTACTTCTACTTTTTTCTAAAAAAGAAGCTAAAAGATTTTGGAGATAAATATGAAAAATCTGACGATACCTACACCATGCAAGTAAATGCTTTCAAATATCTGAAGGCCGAACAAGATGCTATCGCCAGCGTTGCCAAACAAAAAAGCACTATCTACTACGGACTAACCGCGGGCTACGGCGCGGCCACCGCCGTGGCCATCTATGAGATGACCCCTTACGGCTTGGCGGGGGCGTGTAAGCTGGGCGACACGCTGACAGCAGATAATGGTAAACAAGACTATGCCAAAGGTGGTTTTTGGGAAACCTTTCTAGGAGGCACCGCAACCGATAAACTATCAACCATGTCTAACTACTTTAAAACCTCTCCAGGAATTGCCACCGCTTCCGGCATGGCCGCGGCCATCAGCATGAAACTAGGCCTGGACTACTCTAAACAAAGTGAAGAGGCCAAAAAAAATGCAGATGATATTCAAAAAATCATTGATAACTTTACGGACTCCATTAGTGAATTTTGTCCGCAGGGAAGAGACAGTCTAACTCAACCAAAGTGTTACTGCTACAACACCGATGGTTCGCGCAATGAAAATCGCAGCAATAGTCAAACTTGCCAAACACTCTGGGCGGCCAACGAAACAAATATTTTTAAAGAAGCAGGAGATTACTCCAAAATAGCGTCCGTGGCCTCGCTTGGCTGCGTCACCCAAAATGGAGATTTTGATCAAAATTGTGATTGCAAAAAATTTGCAAACGCTAGTGGAGAAAATGCCTGCTATAAGTCAAAATATTTTGGCAGCAATTTAGGCAATCTTGGTTCTCAACTATCTCTGCCGGCCATTGGCCAAGGTATCAATGCGCTGGCCCAAGGAGATTATAGTGGTGCCCAAGGACTGGCCAATACCAATAATGCTAACTTAGCAGTAAAAAATCAAAAAATTGCCCGACAGATGTTAGATCAACTCAACGCTAAAAACAAAAAACCGCTGCGGATTGATGCCAAAATGGCCGATGATTTAGTCCGCTCGGTGGCCAGTAATAAAGCGCTTAATACCGGCCGCGGCCTTTTGGGAGAAGGACTTGATACCCTAAATAATCCTGGAAGTGCCGCTCCCGCAACAGGGGCAGAGCAAATTAAAGAGGCCATTAACAAGGCCGGCCTAGATAAACCACAAGTTGATTTCCAAAAAGATGAAGACAGTGGAAAAACAAAAGGCAGTGACGATTATAATCTTAACTTTAAAGGTGACGAGCAGAGCAATTCGACGACAACCCCTTCTGTACAAAACTTTATGAATAAGCAATACGATTTTAAAGATAACGACATTAATAGAAAATCTTCAGAATCCATTTGGAACATAATTTCCAATCGCTACACCCAAAGCGGACTTAGGCGACTATTTAATGAGTGAACAAAATAAAATATCTCCCGAATTCCTCTTCGGTATGCGTAATGATTTTCTAATGGAAATTTCTTCTAATATTTTTATCCACCGCGATCTCCTTACTGCTTATCGTTCACTGCAAGAGAAGGCCCAGGCGGCCGGTTTTGCGCTGGAGATTGCTAGTGGTTTTCGTAGCTACGAGCGCCAACTTTTTATCTGGAATGATAAGATCACTGGCAAACGGCCTATCTGGGATGATTTAGGAAATATTCTTGATCCTAAAAAACTAAATGATGAAGAATTAATTTTTGCTATTTTACGTTGGTCGGCGATTCCCGGAACTAGTCGTCACCATTGGGGTTCTGACCTCGATGTTTTTAACCGAAAGGCCATGCCAGAAAATTATCAATTACAACTCTCTGCCGCAGAAGTTTCGGCCGGGGGAATTTTTGCTGATTTTCACAACTGGCTAGATGATTTGATTGATAATGGTAAGGCCTGTGATTTTTTTCGCCCTTACAATTTTGATTTGGGAGGAACTCATCCGGAAAAATGGCATATCAGTTATGCGCCACTTGCTGATCGCTGTTATGAGTCCTTTGATCTTGAGCTATTTGAACAACTATTGCAACAATATCCTTTTCCCAAAAGCAACATAGTTGAGCAAAATGCTATTGAGATTTTCAACAGATTTCTCTCAATATAAGTCAACTAATTCCGACAAGTCCTCTGTTAAGACTACACCCACTGCTAATACTATTGGTGTTGTCGGGGCATTATACGAGGTACTAATCATGAAAAAAAAATCCATCACTATTTTGCTATTGATCATCCTCTCTGGCCTGCTGCTATCTCGTTGCGGAAACATCTTAGAAAAAACAGAAGATGACTCCACTATCAAACAACCTAGTAGCAAATTGGCCAGTGGCGACTATTTTTCACTTACAGATAAAACTGCACACACCTACTCCTACGTATTACACAAACAGGCCACCACCTCCACGGAATGCGCCATTGCTAAAACGGTAATTGGCAGTGCCGACAAGGACGAGGAAATTCTTTGGGATAACGCTCAAGATATGCTTTGCATCTTGGATGTGGAAGAGTTAGATCTTTTCTATCACGGGGTAAGCTTTGAGATAAATGTTCCCGCCGACGTTTGTGAATATGTTCGCTATCGTCCCTACTACTACTATCTAGATACGCCAGGTATAAGCAACACAACTTACACTAAACATGTCGTCGCCGATGGTAGCAATTGCACACTTAGTAATCAAAATGATGGTGAACCATATTTCTTATATGATCAACAAGGGCCAGAGGGAGCTTTAAATTGTGACACCGGTACCTCCACGGCCTTCATCTACTCACATACTGGCACTGACGGTTCGGCATGTGATGCCGTTGATGCTGGTGCACTCAGCGGTATACCACAGGATACCTCTTATGCTGGCGGTAGCTGGGAAAATTGCGAATCGGGCCCCGGAGCAGGTGTAGAAAATCATTCCAACTACTACTTTGCCGCCGAAGGTATGGTTGAAAAATGGAGTTACGATGCCCCCATGTCCAAAGGATTTTCCAGCAATGTCTACCTAGCAAACTACACTAAGCAATGTGATTCTGAGACAAATACCACCACTTTAGGCGAGGAACTCTATGCGCTGGGAGAAGAGAGTGCTCTCACTAACGAAGGTACCACCAATGCCGTGGCCCAATCATATGGTAGATATCTTTCCGGCCCTAGAAAGCTAAGTAACGTTTACTACTCTTGGGAATGTTTGGACAAGGCATATGACGTTAAGGCCCGCATCCGTCTACAAATTAGGGAATGGAATCGTATGTTTGATGAAGATGATACTACAGTAGAAATAAGTAAGTTCATTCCTCAATATGCTAGTACGGGAGTTGATGGTACGGCACTGATGGATGCTTGGGGAAATGAAAGTAGCGGTATTGATTATTGGAATGACATCTTTGATTGGGATGATTTTAGTGATCTGAACAATGGATATACTTCTCAACCAGAAGATTTAGATGATTCTACTTGTGACAATCCGGCCACGCCAATCTTCTCTTTCCCTGGTGAATAAAAATTGAAACATTGAAAAAAAAAGGCAATCAGAACGCTAACTAGCACCACCGATTGCGGCAATCCAATCTGCGGAGGGAGTAACCAACTTGCGCTTTTCTAAATCCATCACCCCAATAGATAGATCAATATTCGAAACCAGTTGATTTTCTCGATTATAAATTTCCTGATGGAAGCTCATTACTAATTTATTTTTGTGGCCTACAAAATGTGATTTGACTTGAATCTGTTCACGATTCCGTAACTCTTTTTTGTAAGTAATCTGCAAATCCAAAACTACCGGGCCAATTTTGTTTTTTTGAATATAATCAACGCCTCTATCACTTTTAGTTAAAATGTCCCACCGGGCCTCTTCATAAATTTCAAGATAGGTAGCGTTGTTGACATGTCCTAGTGAATCGAGATGGCGCTCTAGAATTTGCATTTCATAGACAAACTCTGCTTGCTGATGTTTGTCATCTTCCATATAAATCCTCTCTTGTTGTTTTGCTTTTATTTTTTCTTTAGGCCAGAAAATTTAACCTGCACAGAAACTTTGCCAAAATCTTTTTCTTCATTTTTAATTATATCCGGTGCGATAACACGCGCCTTAACCGGTTGTAACGGTAAATTCTCATGCGGAGAACTTGGGTCAAAATCTTCCGGCAGCTCACGCGTGATAAAGCGTTTCTGAACAACTTTGTTCAAACTTTTAACAAAAATATCAAAAATTTCCGGATCAAAACGTTTACCAGAAAAACGGGAAAGCACGTTAATGGCCTCATCAGTATCTAACACCCCCTGATATGAGCGTTTGGTGGTTACCGCATCATAAACATCGGCAATTGCCGCAATCCGCGCATATAGATGAATATCTTCTTTGGCCAATTTCATCGGATACCCTGATCCATCATAATTTTCATGATGTTCGGAAACCAAGCGTGATATGACTTCAATATCAACATCGACATTTTTCAACTCTTTTTCGAGTAATAACATCTTTCCATATTCTGGATGTTTTTTAATTAAATCAAACTCTTCTTCGCTTAACTTTCCAGGATTATTTAAAATATGGGTGGGAATTTTTATTTTTCCCAAATCATGTAAAATACCGGCCAACCCAATTGAGGCCAATTCTTCTTTATCAACTTTGGGTTTTAATGCTTTTAAAATAGAGATGCAATACATCGAAACATTTATAGAGTGGTCATAGGTATAAAAATCATGAAAACTCAAACTTCCGATTAAGTCCTGAATTTGCTTGATGCTATAATCTTTGATAACTCCCACCATTGATTCCACCGACTCCCGACATCCAGAAATGGCCTCTCCTAAAAGTTCGGTGTTAAAAACTTTATCTGCATCAAAAACTTTACTTAAATAAACGATGGCCGAATCTTTGATAACATCTGCTTTCTTTTCATCTGGAACATGCGCCAGCGAGATTAGACTTTTTAAATATTTATCGCGCTGCGATTCTAAGACGTAGAGTTGATAGTATTTGGCCTTAAAGGCCATCACTTCTTCTAATGCCAAAATACCGCCCTGGGGAAAAATACGCACAAAGCGATCATTGACCGCATGGGTGGAAGAGTTAATGTAGAGATCGTAGGGAATAGGGACATTAACTACCACAAAATCCACTCCTACCGAAAAAAAATCACTGTTACCTTGTATTGCCATTGCTACCACTCCTCTTTACCGGTTCTAAAGACTAAGTGAACTGGGGTATTGTATAGGCCAAATTCTTGGCGCAGACCATTTTGAATATATCGACGATAACTATCTGGTACCCCTTTAGACTTGTTTACAAAAAATAAAAAAGTTGGCGGAGCACTTTTTAACATTGAGACATAGCGTAATTTAAGATGCTGGCCACGCGCACCTGGCATTACCACGCGATGTCGTTCAAACATAGTTTTAGCAAAACGATTGAGAGCACCGGTAGGTATTCGTTGTCGTCTAACTATCAAGGTTTTTTTTATGGCCGTCATTAATGCTCTAATATGTTTATTATATTTGGCAGAAAGAGGAATGATATCACAATAATCTAACCAAGAGACCTGACTTTGCATTTCCTCCAACCACTCTTTTTTTATGCGATTGCCATCAAATTGGCCTTTTAGTAGATCCACTTTATTCAAGCAAACTATTACCGATTTTCCCTTATCCAGCGCAATATCAATCAAACGACGATCTTGATGACAAATACCTTTTTCAGCATCAATCATATAAATAACAATATCTGCTTCTGTTATACAGCGAAGTGCATGAAATATTGATTGCTCCTCCACAAAACCTTCTACCGATTTTTGCCTTCTAATTCCCGCGGTATCCACTAAGCGCAGGGTCTTCCAACCACTCAGGGGAGGAGATTTTACTCGTTCAATAACAGCACCACTGGCCGCCACCTCCTCATCTATTTCTGCGGCAAATTCTTTTTCTATTGCTACTTCCTCTTCTCCGACTGCCGGCATTACGCTCTCGTCAATTTTTTTATCTTCTTCAAAATAGAGATCAAAAAAACCCTCGATGGGATCCACCGTAGTTCCCGGAATATCGCTCACTAGTGCCCGCGACTGCCCCACTAATTTATTCAAAAGCGTAGATTTTCCCGCATTAGGTGCCCCAATAATTGATACACTCCCCACTACATCTTGATTGGGAACAATGCCATATCTTGCGACATAGCTCTCTCCAAACTCTCCCCCATCTGTTACTTCATCGCTTGTTGCCAAACATTCTTCTTGTATTCGGCCCCTTAACTCATTTAGTCCGCGGCCATGTGCGGCCGAGACAACAAACAGATCTTCTTGGCCAACTCCCAGCGCATAAAATTGGGCCTCCACATTTTGCTGTGCCTCACTATCAATTTTATTAACAAGTAGCCAAAACTTCTTTCTGCTTGCACGAATATATTCAGCAATATCACTATCAAAGGGTAAAATTCCCTCCCGCGCATCGACGACAAATAAAACCAAATCGGACTCATCAATAGCAATCTTGGCCTGTTGGGCCATAATATTAAAAAAGAGTCGACCAATTTCACGCTTGCCTCCCCCCTTTTCCTCTGCAACATCCACCTCTTTAGGATAAAAGCCTCCGGTATCCACTAGTACCGCTTGAATTGCCGGACGATCCGATAGTTCATCAAATTTAACTACTCCGTAATGACGATCACGCGTCACCCCTGGGGAATCAAAAGTAATAGATTTATGGGCCGACCGCACCAACGCATTATAAAGTGAACTTTTGCCTACATTGGGCCGGCCAATTAACGATATAATTTTGGTACTCACTTTTTCCTCCAAACACGATTGGAGTCTAGCGCACGCGGAAGGCCAATCTCTTCCAAAACAAAGTTATTTGAAAACCAGTTTTCTGAAACTTTGACATGTAATTTTAAAAAAACCTGCCCTCCCACCATCTCTTCAATTCTTTCACGGGCCGCCATACCGATTTTTTTAATCATGCTACCTCCCGCTCCCACTAAAATTCCGCGCTGTGATGGTTTATTCACTAAAATTGCTGCCGAAATGCTAGTCCCAACCTTATTGGGAATATTCTTCTCTCGATAGTCCTCATATTCTTCCACTACTACCGCCACTTCATAAGGGACTTCTTCCTTTATCAAGTTAAACACCTGCTCTCGAATATATTCCGTTACAAAAAAACGCTCATGTTTATTGGAAACACTGCCATCCATGTATAAATGCGGCGAAGAAGGTGCTCGATCACAAATTGCCCCGGTAAGTAGATGCACATTATCTCCATTTTTAGCACTTATGACAAAATGTTTTTCAATTTCCGGCAGTAGCTCTCGTGCTTTTTCTACCACCTCGGTAAGTGGCAGTGCCTCTACATTTTCGATCAGATCTGCTTTAGAAAAAACAATCCAAGTAGGGGCCAATTCTCTGCCAAAATTTTCTTTAAAGTCAAAAAATTGCTGCATTACTTCGCCACTTAAATCAATTATAAGCAAGTTTAAATCTGCTCCTTCACTTCCTTCACGCGCTTGTTGATTAAGACGCTTGTTAAATTCCTTATTAGAGCGATGCAACCCCGGAGTATCAACCAAAATTATCTCCGTATGATCAACCGTAAAAACACAGTGGTAGCGATTACGCGTAGTCTGTGGTCGAGAAGTAACAACAGATAAATTCATCCCCAGCAGATAGTTAATTAACGAACTCTTCCCAACATTAGGAGCTCCTAAAACGGCCACCGTAATAGATCGATTATTCGGATGTTGATCAGTTATTAACATGTAAGATCTCCTGGTTTTCAAGTTTTTTTATCTGCAAGAAAGCAATTTCGGCGGCGGCCTTAGCGGCCTTTTTTTTGGATGAATCAGAAGCAGAGGCCAACAATTTATCCCCGACATATAGATCGGCCTGATATTGATTATTTTCTAGTAGAACAAAACGATATTCCGGTAGTGCCAAATGTTCCTTTAAAAAATATTCCTGAACTTTTCCTTTAACATTGGCCGATTCTCGCTTGCTTGCTGCCAAAAATTGATGTCCGGTAGCACGATCATATTGGGCCAGCAAATCGCAAAAAATTCGCTTGGTCTGCTCATAATTGCTATCTAAAAAAATGGCCCCAAACAAGGCCTCGAAGGTATTGGCCAAAATGCTATCTTTTTTATATCCACCCGCCTGCTGTTCTCCTCGACTTACAATCACTAGGTAGTCGAGATTCAAAAACTTGGCCAACATTCCCCAGCTCTCTTCATTTACTAAGGCCGAACGCAGCAGCGACAACTCTCCCTCCGCTAACTTTGGATAGCGCTCCACCAGCAAAGAAGTGATGATAGCACCTAAAATGGCATCTCCCAAAAATTCCAAGCGCTCGTTACTTTCTAGGGTAGATTTAGCAGTGCTAAATTCATTAACAAAAGATCTATGCAAAAGAGAGCTAACCAAAAGAGATCGATCAGAAAAAAGATGGCCAATTCTGTTTTCTAATTGATTAAAGAAGGGTGCTTCCTTTAAAATTTTATTGATTTGAAAATAGTCTAAATGGCCTTCCCCTTTGTGTGCGTAAAGCTGGCCTACCAAAAATGCCTGCCAAGCTTGCTGTGACATAGTGCTACGCAAAGAGGTGATCATGACTATTCCCAATATTAAATTGTAAAAACTTCAGTTTTCCGAAAGTTTTGGGAAGCTAGCACCAAAGCTTCACTCTTTCAATCTCCTTTTTTTATGTTGTAAAAATTTACCACCCAACGTAGAATCTTGATTCCGCAATAAATAAAAAGGGCCATCTGACATATGAATAATGGAAACTTTGCCTCATCATCGCTAAATCTCTCCGGCCTAGAAGATGAATTTATTAAATCCCTGGCCGGAGCACAAAAAAGTAATAACACTCAAAAAAATTATCGCACGGATCTTAACTCTTTCGATGAATATCTAAATCAAAATAAGATAAAGCAAGACATAGACATCCTCAGCATGCACAATGTGTTGCAATACTCCCACTATCTAGACCAAAAATACCACTCAGATAATTCCAAGCGACGCAAAATTCAAACGCTCCGTATCTTTTTCGATTACCTGGTGAAAGCGCGAATCATCTCCAGCAATCCGCTACGGGAAATACAAAACTCTCCTAAATTTTTAGATATCCCTCGCCCGGCCAGTTTTATCGATATAAAAACCCTCTGGGTACAACTAATTGAAGATGCTAGCAGCGAAGATGAAATGGCCAGCTTAATAGCTATGCGCAATCAACTAGTGATACTGCTTATCTTTGGTGCCGCACTAAAAGTCTCAACTCTCTCCGGTTTACTTTTAGAGCATTTATACGACGGTGAAAATCCGCGAGTACTCGTAACTGATGGTTCTCGCGATCCCTACTCGATCCCCCTGCCCAATATCTTTTCTACAATTTTGGCAAAATATAAAACCCTGCTAGAAAAGCTGAAACTACGCTTTCAGCTAGATTTTCCCGAATTACTTTTTAATGCTAATCACTATCGTATTTTAGCAGGAGGTCTCTCCCCGCGCGGATTGGAGCTAGTTTTGGAAGAATATCGGGACAAATTAATGATCAACATCACTCCAAAATCTCTGCGACAAGCAGGAATCTTCAAATGGCTTCATCAAAAGAAAAAAGAATCCCAAATCAAAGAGTGGCTAGGAGTTGCTCCCTCTTATTCATTGGCCCCCTACAAAGAGCTTGCTGGGCAAAATGTTTATAGTGACGTCTTTTTGGCGGAAATATATAATCATTATGAGTTCAAAAACAAAAAATAATCAGAAACTAGGACGTACTATGATTAGGATCGTAATTTTTGTGACAGTTCTTATTTCCGTTTTGGTGGCCACAGAAAAAAAACTCCCCACTATTCCAGAGGATAGTGCAGTATTGGCCACCCTTGGAAAAAATAACAATCCCTACGCAACTATCTCTAGTAAAACTATCAAGGTTTTTGCTTGGAACATCTACAAGGGAAGAAAAGATAATTGGCGAAATGATTTTCTGAAAAATTCTGCCGGCCACGATATTCTTTTACTGCAAGAGGCATATTTAGATCCAGCAATGATCTCCGTTTTTGAGCATGACACGCCCTATCGCTTTGATTTTGCGGCCTCCTTTTTAGATTATGACGGAGACAATATTTTCCCGACCGGCGTAGCAATCGGCTCACTGGCCACCCCAAAAGAGATCGCTTTTTTGCGCAGTAGCGGACGAGAGCCAGTAATTTCTACTCCCAAAATGACTATTTTGGCCAAATATGATCTGGCCTTCAGTAGTAAACAGCTCATGGTGGCCACAATTCACGCTTTAAATTTTGTCTCCACCGACAAACTCGAAGCTCAACTAACAGAAGTAGCGCAAGTTTTATCGACACACAAAGGGCCTCTGATTTGGGCCGGTGATTTTAACACCTGGTCTATGGCCAAATTGATTGTATTAGACAAAATCATGGCCCGCTTAGGAATGCGCACCGTCTTTTTTAATCCGGACATTCGCTCCCGCTTAAGTGGGAACCCTTTAGATCATATTTATGTTCGTGGATTTGAGGTGCTTAGTTCTTCTGTCATAGATGCGCCTGATGGTTCTGACCACCAAGCGCTATCTGCCACTTTAAGATTCAGATAATTTTTTATCGGGCACTACCTGGGCCAATAAAAATAAAAGGATTTCGCAACTGCTTTAAGATAATTTTTTGCGCTTCTTCATCACCACTTAACTCAAAGTGGGCCATCAATGCACCCTCTCGTAAGCTTTGACTCACATACATGGAGCTAAAAAAAGAATCTGCCACCGACTGCACAAATTTTGGAAGAGTAAGCAACCTCACTCCCAACTGAACGGCCTGCACCAACTGACGCTTACGAAGTACACTTTTTGGATTATCACGATCAAAGGCCACCGAAGGGAACTTAGAAAACATGTGCTCTTTATCAAAAAGGTTAATTACTACGTTTTTCCCTTCGATACTTGCCTCTTGAAAAGCAAAGTTAAAGCGTGTTCCAAGTGAGCTATAGGCGCCTCTCACTCCGCGAAATGAGGCATTAACCGCACGAATATCGCGATAAAATCTTTGAACTCCATAACCATCCCAATCTCTCTGTACGGCCTTAGATTCAAAATAGGAGAGCCAAGTTAAACGCGACTCATAGATAGAGGAGATAACCCGATCGGCCTCTTTAGCTGTCATCCCTAACTCGGTTGGCGTATAATTTTCCAGATAGTGCAAGAGCATATTTTGGTAGAAAAAACGCTGCTGAGTAAACATCTGTTCCATCTTATCCAGCAGCATTACCCCAACGTTAAGCACCGGTATATTATCCCATTTTTTCTTCGCATAATTTAGTGCTCGCATCAAAATTTCATAGTTAACTGTGGTGCGATAAAAATATTGCGAATCAGTTGCATGGGCCAACATATTTATGTTCAACACTCGAAAATTCTTGTTAACTTCTAATTCATATCTATTGGCCAATTTAACCAATTCTGGTTGGGCAAAAAAGGCCTCAATATCCAAGTTAGAAATTACGGCCAAGGCATTAAAAGCGTTAGTTCGCCTCTCTTGCACCTCTCGTCGCTCCTCTCCGTTATTAGGCGTTAGGGCAAATAGATCTTCACTGCCGGCCAAACTCTCATCTCCAAAAAGGATCTCCTGTGCCTCGCGATAATAGTTACCTTTTCTGGCCATATTGGTTTGCTCTATGCGCAAATCCTCTTTTATCTGCTCAATCAGCGGACGAATTGAAAAACTTCCAAAAATATCCCTACTAATTATCGATTGTAGCTTACCATCCATGCCACGTTTTAATTCAAAATGCTTATCAAATCCTGGAGGGGTGGCAAAAACGGTAGATGACAGTAGGCCGAATAAGATGACGGAACAAATTTTCTTCATATCTCAACTCCTTTTGATTTTTTTTTATTTAAAAATTCCATTTTTAAATAAAATCATGTAATTTTTCCAAACTTAATTTTACAACTATCCATTGTATATATGCTTTAGTAGGTTAAGCAAGCTATTAAATCTATCCGTCCCTTACTCTTACGAGATTCGGGACAAACTTAACGGAGGTTCTTTCATTATGAAACTAAGTGCAATTTATCTTCTCCCCGCCTTGTTAATTGTGATTTCTAGGCCAATTTGGGCCAGTACGGTAGCGGTTATTGACTCGGGTATTGATTTTCAACATCCGGAACTGGTAAATCACGTCTGGGTTGATTCTCGCGAAATTCCCAACAACAATCGCGATGAAGATGGCGATGGATATCAAGACGACGTTAGCGGTTGGAACTTCGCTGAAGACAACAATAAATTAATCGATTACAGCTACCAGAACTACCTAAACGACGACATTAAAGAATTTTTTCGCATCCAAGGAAAAATCTATACTCGCGATATTACACCTGATGAAATAACTTGGATTAAAGCAAAGGCCTCCGACGCAGAATTTATAGCGCGCTTAACCACCTATGGTAACTACATGCATGGAACACATGTTTCGGCAATCGCCTCTAAAAACTCTTCCAATCAAGTAATGGGCATCAAGCTAATCCCTACAGAGATCAAACTGCCAAAAGCAAATACCAACAAGGGTGTTTCTATGTTTTTGGCCAAATTGCTTCTTAAAACTGTGGCCAAGCAACAGGCAGCTCTAATGGAAAATATCTTCGCCTATGTGTCTGCCCACAATATTGCAGTGGCCAATGGTTCCTTTGGTACTGGCTTTCCACAAGCACAAATGATTGCCAAATTAATTCTCGACAAACTATCGGCAAAAGATCCAACTCAAGAAGAGATTGATGAACTAGCAACTTTCTTCATTGAGCAAACACTGGCCTCTAACAGTGTGGCCATTCAGCAAGCTCCAAATACACTATTTGTTTTTGCCGCCGGGAATGATGGTTCTAACAATGATCAATTTCCCGCCTCTCCTACCAACTTAGCAATCAATCACGACAATGTTATTTCAGTGGGTGCCACTTTTGCTGATTTAGAATTTGCAAATTTTTCTAACTTCGGAAATGCTGTAGATGTTGCCGCACCAGGAGTTAATATTCTCTCCGCCACTCCTAATAATAACTACCTTCAAGTTAGTGGAACCAGTCAAGCGGCCCCTTATGTGGCCAATATTGCCACTCAAATTCGCGCTATCAACCCCAAGCTCTCTCCTAAAGAAGTTAAGCGCATTATCCTAGAAACGGCCGACGTAAAAGCATACTTGGTGGGCAAAGTAAAAACCTCCGGACTAGTAAATCCTGCTCGCTCAGTAACTGCCGCAGAACTATCGCGTAATGCCTCTTTGAGCGAGGCCATCCAGGTAGCAAAGAGCTACGTTATAAATGCTGATGATGGTATTGATAAATCTGCGTTTGAAGTAGATCCCATGGTTGACTACGATATTCAAGTCATGCCGCTTCCAGCGATGTTTGTAGTTTCTGAATAGATGGATAGAAAAAATAGAATTGATTCCAATAACACTGGTATTAGTGCTAATAGTGCTGGTACCAGTGAAATCCCACTAAAAAATGAAGAGTTTGCTTTTTTTTGTGACTTTATTTTTAAGCTTTCAGGAATTTTAATTGATTCTTCAAAAAAAGTTATGGTGCAAAACCGCTTATACAAACGCCTTCGAGAGTTAAGGCTTTCTAGTTACGCGGCCTATGCGGAATTTGTTAAAAAAAATAGTGAAGAGCATCGTCACTTCATCAATGCCCTGACGACTAACAAGACTAACTTTTTTCGCGAATCCCAGCATTTTGATTTTTTAAAAAATGTCTACTTTAAGGAATATTTGGCCACTCACCGTGCCGAGAATAAAGCGACTCTCTATGCCTGGTCTGCGGCCTGTTCCGCCGGCCAAGAAGTGTATACTCTGGCCATGATCTATAATGAATTTATTCAACATAATCCAGGGCCAGATTATCGTATTTTAGGAACAGATATCGATACTTCGATGCTGGATATTGCCGACAAGGGAATTTATCCGCTAGATATTAAGGCCGAAATTCCTCCGAACTACTTTCTTAGCAGCGTTGAAAAAGTGCGGCCGGAAGGTAGCAATGACTACTCCTACCAAATCTCTACCGCCCTAAAAGAGAAAGTTAAGTTTCGTCAATTTAATCTAATCAATGATCAAGAACGCGTCCCTATCCAATTTGATATTATCTTTTTGCGCAATGTTCTCATCTACTTTCCGAGAGAAGTGATCGTAAGAGTTATAACCAAATTGGTTTCACATTTAAATATCGGTGGATACTTATTCATTGGCCACTCGGAGTCCATTGCTGACATAAGCGAGCATTTAAAGAGTGTAGCGCCTGCGGTTTATAAGAAGGTGCGATAAAAAAGAAGTGTGGTTTATGAAGTCTGGATTATATTGTATGGAAAAAAGATCTAGCGTGTGCGTGGGTATATGGACAACTACTGGACAACAGCAACGAATCTATGGATTTATTGTTCCGCTGTTGTATCCAACAAAAGCTCCGGCATTTATTGTAAACTCGGCAGTAACATTTCCACTAGCAGTCGAAGTAGAAATTGTTCCAAAGGTGTTATTGTACCCCACAAAACCTCCTACATAATCATTACCCGAAACAGCTCCAGTGGCGACAGAATTACGAATATTCGTGCCGTTATCGCTGATACCAATAAATCCTCCTACATGAGACGCAGCTGCTCCCAAAATATTTCCATTAGCATAGGAACTTTCAACTCCAACGTCCTTGCCATATCCAACTAGGCCACCAAGATAAACTCCGCCTCCAAATACATCCCCATTAGATAGGATGTTGTGGATTGTGCCACCTGCATTTGTTTCAATACAACCAATCGCCCCACCAGCATAACCTAAATTGCTAGAGACATCTGCAGAGGTTTCTACGTAACTCACTTGCGACAAAATGGCACTATCATTCGACATGTGGCCTACCAATCCACCCACATGCTGTTGGCCCAGCACATTGCCACCAGAAACGTTAACTTCTGGCCCAACAATGGCACCTTGAATAGCACCGGCCACTATTCCGACCTGTGCTGATCCATGAACGTTGCTATTTTCAATAGTAAGAAAGCTTACCTCACCCTTTAGAAGGCCGAATAGGCCTACATACTCACGGTTTGGTAGATTAATTTCCAAATTCATAATTTTTTTCCCATTACCATCAAATGTACCAGTAAATGGCCAATTGGGCGAACCTATCGGGATGAATGAAGTACTGGACATGTCGATGTCAGTGCACAGCTTAAAGCTCTCATCACAAGAAGCATAATGCGTTGAATCTACGCAATTGGCCGCTAGCGAGACTAGCTGATTAGCTGAGCTTATGAGAAAAATTCCTGCCTCTCGTGTAGATACCGATGAATCCCAATCTTGCATACCTGTATCACACAGAGAAAATGTGACAGTTACTGCGCTATAACCATCCATATTGTCTGGGTCTGTCGGATAAATTTTAATCATTATCTCGTCCCCCAGATAATAGTCTGGTACACCAAAGGGTACTTCCACTGAGTATATGCTACTACCCCGGTTCATAGAGATAGACGAAATAGATTCAAATTCGGTTGGTAGACATGTGCCAGAAGACGTATTACACGACTTTAATGCAACAGTCGCATCACCATCACTATCTCCAGTAAACGAAACCTCTACTATAAAACTACTTACCATTGAAGAGGTGGTTATGTTGCCCAATGAAAGTATAATATCGTCAGGAGCAGCTTCTGGAGCAGAGGTAGGAGTCGCCTCTGGAATTGGTGTTGGTGTTGATTCTAAAGTTATATCAGCAGCTGTCTCTGTGCCAGCAGTTACATCTGCGACTGTGCAGTTTCCAAGACAGAAGCCATCATCAACTTGTGGTTTATTTCCCAATACGTTACAGCCGGATAGGCCCATGGATAAAAGTAATAGAAAAAAAAGCATAGATCCCGCGAATAATTTTTCCATAAATGCCTCACTTACATACAGCTTATACTTATAGCGTGGCCTCTCTAACCCATAGTAACGCTCCTTATTCGGCCCTATTAACAAATAATGCGATTATTTTTTTACTTATTTTTTTTAACTGTTTTTGGTTAGTTATTTAACAAATTCTCCATTAAACACTGTCCTAAATAAATTTTTTATTGCCCAACTTCAGAGGCGCTTGCAATAAAAAAAATTGAGTGGCGTTAGTGAATAAGAGATAGATTTTACCATGGAAAAAAAGTACTCGCGACACTTCCCTAGCTTGCCCTCCTAATTTGGAGGATAATAGTGTCATCATGCGTTCCTTTTTTATATTTTTCCTGACGCTTCTATTTTTTTCGCTGCAAATAACCGCCAATAACGAGAAAGCGCCTTGTCTGGCCCGTGTCTACCAACAGGAAATGACAAACAGTGCTAACAAAGTTGTCGATACGCTATCTCCTGTTCTTCCTCAAATAAAAAAAGGACTCTTCCCTCAGAAGGGTGCTCCGGTTGCAATTGGTGTTTTGGCCAAGCTAGCAAATGGAAAGGAATTATTAATTTTAGGAGAGCAGATCGGCCATGGCCATCGCGGACTTTTAAATAAACTATATACCGCCAACAACAATACAAAAATCACGGAAGTCCTCTGGGCCGGGGAAGTGCGCCTAGCACAAAAAGGAGAAGGCATTGTGATCACTTCCGCCAACGAAGTTGCGGGCCTTCTTGCCGATCATGCAAAAAACAAACTGCGATATGAAATAGTTTCTACAAATGCTTCTGTCGATAATTTACAAAAATATATAGAAAAACATCCCTCGCTAGCTGACACAAATATTAAATTTGAACACTACCAGCAAAATCCCCAACACTACGATCCGCAGGGAAAAAACTTTTCTGATTTCCGTCATCACTTCAAAGAAAAATTTGTACTAATGTTTGGCCATGCTCACAAAATTACAAATAACAAACCCCTTGCGATATTGGAAAAAAATAGACACCTCTCCGCGCTAAAAGGATACGCCAATGACATTGTCACCACTTTAAATGAAATTTTTCAAGTAAAACCATCGCTCCGCGAGCAGTTTAGTCAAAAAAATCTAATATTGCTAAAACAAATTGCCCGCGGAGATGAACTAAGTCGCCAGGATTATAAAAACATAGTCACCGAACTAGAAAATTTCTACGACAACTTTCCGGAAGAGTTTCAAATTATCCCATAAACAAGAAAGCAAGTGGTATTTTTTTTCAGCCATTGCCGCGTAAGTGTTCCCCAATTGCCAACTGGAGACGAAAATAGAATTCATCTTGCGAGGCCCTGGGAAGCGTGGCCTTAAGTACTTCGTCCACTACAGCTTTATTTTTTAGATAATAAGGTACAAATGGTTCTAAATGAAAATGAGCAAGATTAACCACAAAAAGTTTCGAATATACGTTAATAATTGCCACTAAGAGTGGCCGTGAAAATTTTTTTTCAAGTAATCCTACGCTTTTTCCTAAATCATTGTATAACTGCCGTTGTTGATTATCCGTGGGACGCTCTATCTTATTAAATTGGACAATAAAATCCGCCTCCACGCTTACATTAGAAGATGCGCTGATTAGTGAAGAAAATAGTATAAAAAAAACAATCAACGATCTCATATTTGTTGCCTTACCTCTGGCATTTTTTTTACATATACCCCGATCAATTTTCTGTCTAAGTTTAATTGATCATTAACTGGTTCGGTTCCTACAAAGTCACTTAAAAATTCATTCTCTCCTGCCTTGACCTCTATATGGCCAGAAGCGCCCCCCTCGTAAACTAAAATAGCACCAATCGGCGCAGTATATGCCGTAAGCGTTTTATACTTCTCTTCCTTTAAGATATTTGTAAATCCTGCCTTTTGCAAAAGTGGCCCGGAAAATTGTGCCCGTCTATTTTGCTTATCTTTCCCAAAAGGAAAATTTTTAACAAATCCTCCTCCCTCAATCCCACGCTTTACGTAGTGGTAGCATACAGTAGAGGGTAAATCCTGCGGCTTTCGATCAAATGGCCGATCCTTTTTGCACACTGCCTGGTTGTCTTTGTCTTCTATTGCAATACACTTATCTAGATTACCACGCAAAGTTTCAATCATCTTTTTTACTTCTTCGCTTCCTGTGTAGTTTTGAATTTCTTGAGAAAATATTGTCGTGTCCTTCTCTGTCTCTGCGATGACAGGTTTAGTGGTCGAACGAACCTCTGCATTACCTTCTTTCTCTTCACAACAATCGTCACTATCTTCTTTGACAGGCCCTGAGAGCAGCTTACTTAACGCACGAGTAATCCTCTCTCCTGTAGGAATTTCTTTTTCCGCAACTCCCGCTTCCTCACCAATTTCTTCTAATTTTTCTTTCTCATCTTTGCCAACTGCTTTTTCTAATTCTTCTGCATTTTCCACACAGCTTGAAAAAGTAATTATTAATGTAGTGAATAAGATAACTAATCCCATAATCTCTCTATCGGAGTTTTTTATAAAAACTTGATTTTACTTATCTCAATTCGTATGGTTTTTTTCTGACATACAGTTCAGATTTTCTAAAAAAATCGTACAGCACACATGCTCTCTCTTCGAAAGAATGTTTTGAAAGAGTATCAAAATTAATGGAAAGGCCAGAGTTTGCATAACTACTTTCATACACACAACCTTTACAGTATTTGGTAACCTCGCTTGGCATTTCAAATTCTTCGCCACGAAAAGTTGATCCAAACGGCAGGACAAGCAGTCGTGCACACTCCTTATTTAAAACTTTTTGCTCATCAGAGCTATTTGCAGCATCCGCTCGCAGGCCCTTCAGTCTTTCAATAAAACTATCTCCGAACACATCCCAGATGACTTTTAGTTGGCGTCGGCTTGCACTTTTAACGCTACTAATGTGACTTTCTAGCATATCAAAATTTTGATTATAATCTTTTAAAAATTCACTTAAACTATCAGTAGTGGATAACTTCATAATCGCGGCAAGAGACTCATCAATCTGTCCACTTTCGATTTTTTTATCGATGTCTTTTTTTACAATTACCTTGATTTCTTTTGTAAGTGAGTTAGTGTCACCGGATGGTGCTAATAATTCCGATAGATTTGTAACATAGTATTGCGCATCTTTATTTGGAAGGGCGTTATTAACTTTCTGGCACGCAGATGGCACAGCGGAAGGAAAACTCTTTTCGGAATTTTCGGAAGAATATTCATTATAAAGCTCCAGGGCGCATTTAACGCGACTTAATGCCAACTCTATGGTTTTTTTTGCGGCCCCTTGCGCAATTCCATTTTGATCGGATAAAATATTTTGCAAGTATGACCTTGCATTCTCTAAAAAGTTGCGAGGACGTCGTTGATTATTGGAGAGATCATCTGCTAGTGCCATGACAAGTGCTGGGTTTTGTTCTTTTACTCGTGACTCGATATTGCTAACATTTTCTGCAGCTTCCGCTCTGAGGATTTTCCAGGTGGCGGAAATATTATTTAAATCAAGCGAAATACCAGGATTCTCCCTTTGTACACAGGCCATGCATTCCTCACTATTTTGAATAGCGCACTTCCGTTTATTACCAGATGTATAAAAATATGCTAAGGCGCCACAACGTTGATCTTCAGCAAAAGCATCTTCAATCGGGCCATCAGACTCTGATACTGAGCTATCTGATTCAATTCGACTGTTTGAGTTTGACTTAATCTCTGGAACCACGTCGGTAGTTAAAAGAGCTATTAGGATCTGTTGTTTTTTTATTGAATCCGTCGTCTGATTTAATTTTTTTTCGGTGTCCGCAAAAGCTCCTTGTAACCGTTTATCTAGTGTATCGAGCTGATATCGTCTGGCAGATCCCGTGATTTGCTCATAGGCCTGGGAGGTGCTGCTGGGCTCAGATCCAGCATATAGGCGAGAAACCCAATCTAGAAAAATAGACATATCTCTGCCGATTAAATCGACGCCTTCCCACCCACAGGATGGTACAGAATCTTTGATTGCCGCCTGTTTTTTTGCTACTAAATCTACATCACGCGCCTGACAGTATGTTTTAGAAATACTTTCAAAAGCACAGCCGATGGCCCGTCCTAGATTTTCTTGTTCGATATCATTCATCGAACTAGCAAGTTTAAAATCGCGAACAAAGGTTACAAGTTTGTCGACGATAGTTCCTGCCGCCATTAGAGGAGACCCGGTTAATCCAGTGGTGTAGTCGGAGGATATTTTTAAAATTTGCGCTCCAATTTGGGCCAAAATATTTGGATATTTATCTGCACAAACTTTGTTACTAATCAGTCCATCCATAAGTACGCTGGTGGCGGTATATAAGTGTTTGATTTGCTGGTGTGAGCCCGTTTTAGCAGAGTACTCTTGCACCCTTTTTACTTGTAACAATTCTATTTTTTTTGTCTGAAGTTCGGCCTTGAGAGCAGTTATGTAATCAGCATCAGCTAATGATCCTTTTAATTCTTCGACCGCTACTGCCGCATTAAGATCATTAATGTAAGCAGATAGACTCTCTTCATTTGATTGGTCGCTATCTCGATTATCTAGGCTACTTTTAATATCTGATGTAACGCTATCAAATAGTGGTGTCAGGCCTTTGCATGCATCATCGTTTCTCATTGAATCTAGCATTCCTTTGATCGCCGCTGCGTTTGCATCTATAGTAGATGAGAAGGCACCATTGGTGGAACATCCAGCACCGAAGGCGGCATTTAAATCTTCCGCTGGAGAGTAACTCGAAGCATTAGTAGCAACAATAATAAATGTTGAAAGGATTACTAAGAGTAAGTAACGTTTCATTGTATGTCTCCGGCCGGAGATCTATTATTGAAATTGAATTTAAACTTTTTAAGAATGGTTGTTGCGAGCTCCATGGAAATAAAAGTTGAAATTCGAACTACAACCAGATCAGATTTCCCATTCCAAAAAAGAATTGAGGCATTATATTCTCCATTTGCAATAGTTGTTGTGCTGCAATTAAAAAGATACGTTTGTTCCTCTTTACAGCCAAGATCTATTATCTTCTCTCCTTGATCAGAAAGTGCCGCCAAGTTCTCTTTCCAGATTCTTTTTACCGAAACTGGATTAGCAATGGTATCTGGAATTTTTCGTTGCACCCAAGCGTGATAGTTTGTGTCAGAAAATTGCCCATCAAAACGGTAGGCCCCGTGGGATGGCAGGTAGATATACTTGGCCTTTATCTCTTTGGGGATGGAAAGTTGGACATTCGCTGATAACGTAATCTCATCTGCCATAAGCGAAAAAATGAATATATTTATGAGTATTATTAATTTTGACATTGCTACCTCATTATCTGGACAATTCCACAAAATCTTTTCGGTCAGAGGCCGAAATTCTTGATTACAAAAGTGATCTACGGAATTAACACAAGGATGATCTATTTTCTCCGTTAAATTACATACAGTAGCGTTTCTCTACAGTACTTTTTTTTAACAGCCAAATCCCACCCGCTATGGTAATATGAAGAAATACTTAGCGAGAACTAAATGGCATATTTTCTAGGGAATGAGGATTAGCTTGAAAATCTTAAAAGCATCACGATCACTACTTACTTTACTTACTTTAAAAATTCTTCTTACCCATTACTTCATCTTTTATTCTCCACCGGCCTTATCCTTTGAGGTTTTGACTTTAGAAAATGCACTGGCCAAGGCCTTCGCCTCCAATCCCGACGTTGCCTCGGCCAAGGCCCGTGCTAGCGCAGAGAAAGCGGCCATCCCTTCTCAATACTCTCTTGAAAATCCACGATTGGAGTGGATGCAAGAAAAAGAGATGAACTCCACTACCAACTTTTGGTCATTCTCTCAGGAAATTAAATTTCCTGTAAAATATTTTTTTGCCGGCAAGGCCCAACATCTTCGGGCACACGGTGCTCAGCAAAATGTTGAAGAAAAAAAATATGAAATAAGAAAAAAAGTTATCTCTAACTACTATGGCATCTATGTCGCCAGTCAAATTATTTTACTGCTTGAAACACAAAAAGAAACTTTAAAAAAAATGTCAAAAATTGCTGAGCTACACTATTCCACCGACGCCCAGGCCTCACAACAAGGGCAGATGCAAATTCATTTTAAGCAGATAAAAGTAGAAAGTGACATCATAATGGTGCAACAAGAGAAGGAAGGAATGTCCGCGATGCTTAATGCGCTGTTGGCCGAAGATGTTAACTTAAAAATTAATATATCTTCAACAGATTTACCTATCCCACAAATTAATCCTAACGCAGAAAAAATAATAAATGATTTGCAAAGCAGCTCTAAAAAAATTACCTCCTCTCAGGCAGTACTAAATGAAATGCAAACACAAAACAAACTAGCGGACTGGAATTACGCTCCTGATTTTATGTTATCACTTACTCGCCCCTACAACAATTCTTTGCAAGACGATTATCGCTTTTCTATTGCGCTGAGCATTCCTTTTTGGTTTTTTATGAAACAAAATAGCGAAGCTAATGCCGCCTTTTACCTCACAGAAGAATCTAAAAAACAGCATGAAATGGTTATAAGAGAAACACAGGCAGAAGCACAACTGTTGTGGTCCAAAATTAAGGCCAATTCTCAACTATTGCAAATCTACCAAACTTCCATGCTACCGCTAGTGTCCAATACCCAAAACTCTACACGATCCGCATATCGCGCCGGCAAGAGTTCTTTTCTAGAACTACTAGATAGTGAAGAGATGTTATATGAAACGAAGATTGTCTATTTTCGTTCTTTAGCTCAATATGTTGAAAACATCAGCGAACTTGAACAATTGGCCAGTGTCTCTCTGAGTACGCTGCCTACTGTGGAGAAGTGATCATGAAAAAACTAATTGTTATCTGCTGCCTTTTTAGTGGCCTACTAGCAACAATCTCTTGTCAAAATAAACACACAAAAGATGCGGGAGAAATTAAAAATACACCACAAGAAGTTGTCTATACCTGTCCGATGCATCCACAAATAAAAAAAGACGCTCCTGGCCAATGTCCCATTTGCGGAATGAATCTAGTTAAAATGGAAAAGGCCTCTAAGGAAGATGAGGAGAATCATTTGCATAATAGTTCTCTTCCAGAGGGACATGCTCCTTTTTTTCTTTCCGCGGCACGCAGTCAAATGATCGGAGTAAAATTAGACACTGTTTTAAAAAAATCGCTTTTTTTAAAAATCACTGCCGCCGGAAGATTAGCATTTGATCCTGATCTTTACTCTGCGCAAGGAGAATATATAGAAGCGTTCAAACAAGTTGAAGGTGTAAAAAATTCGACGCTTCTGGAGGTGCAACAATCTGCCCAGCGAATGTTGGAGGCCGCCAAAATGCGCTTGAAAATTTTAGGCCTCGCAGACAAGCAAATTGCCGAACTAGAAAAAATAGATGCCATTAGTGACTCCTCCTTGCTTTTGTCCAATAAAGGCCAAGAGGCGTGGGTATACGCTGACATTTATGAAATGGATCTTCCTCATGTTCATGAGGGCCTCTCCGCCGAAATTAATGCGCCTTTTTTAAGAGGAACAATGCTTTACGGAAAAGTTATTTCTGTTGATCGAGTAATTAACCCGGCCACGAGAACTGCCAAAGCACGCATTCTTATCTCTAAGGCCCGCGGTATTTTGCGGCCAGAGTCTTTTGTGGAAGTGGCCATCTCTGCACCTCTTGGTGAGCAAATTACAATTCCCTTTGATGCCATTATGGATACAGGAAATCAAGCATGGGCCTTCATTGCTGACGGCAAAGGTAATTATACTCCGCGACTTTTAGAGATAAAATTTCGCGCAGGAGCAGAAGTAGCAATTGCCAGCGGCGTTAGTGAAGGTGAATTGATTGTGGCAAGTGCTAATTTTCTCATCGATTCAGAATCGAGGCTAAAAGGAGTACAACAGGAATGATCGAAAAAATTATTGAACTCAGTGCACGCAATCGCTTTATGGTCATTATGTTGGTCGCGGTGGCGGCCATGGGTGGATGGTATGCTCTTCAGCAAATCCCCGTGGATGCTATCCCTGACCTTTCCGACACTCAGGTAATCATCTATTCCAAGTGGGATCGCGGCCCTGATATTATTGAAGACCAAGTCACCTACCCTATAATAAGTGCCTTGCTGGGTGCTCCCAAAGTAAAAGACATTCGCGGTTTTTCTGATTTTGGCCTCTCCTATATTTATGTAATTTTTGAAGATGGCACAGATATCTATTGGGCCAGATCACGTGTGCTAGAATATTTATCGCAAATTACTTCTGATTTACCCTCTGAGGTTCGCACCCAACTAGGTCCCGATGCTACTGGTGTTGGCTGGGTATATCAGTATGCGCTAGTAGATAAAAGTGGCCAACACTCCTTGCCAGAGCTTCGAGCTTTGCAAGATTGGTATTTAAAATTTCATCTGCAAACAGTGCCAGGAGTAGCGGAAGTGGCCGCACTAGGCGGATTTCAGAAACAATATCAAATTCAAATTAATCCCAATGCTCTTTTGGCATATAACATCTCCTTATCACAAGTCGTCAGTGCCGTTAAGGAGGGAAACAACGACGTAGGTGCCCGATTGCTCGAAATAGCTGGTGCGGAGTATATGATACGTGGCCGCGGCCAAGTTAAAAATCTAGCGGATATCGAAAAAATTATAGTGGGAAATCAAAGTGGCACTCCCGTTTATGTGCGACAGATTGCCACGGTAACTACTGGCCCAGAGATGAGACGAGGAGTTGCGGATCTAGATGGTGAAGGAGACGTAGTAAGCGGGATCATTGTTATGCGCTTTGGGGAAAATGCCACTCGCACCATTGATGCTGTAAAAGCGAAGCTGACCGATTTAAAACGCTCGCTTCCTCCTGGAGTAGAAATTGTCACCACCTACGATCGCTCTGATTTAGTCAAACGCGCCATTACTACGCTAACTCATGAATTAACTTTAGAAATGATCATTGTTAGTTTTGTTATTTTAATTTTCCTTTTACACATTCCTAGCGCAATGATTCCCATTATTACTCTCCCCCTGGCAGTTTTAATTAGTTTTATTCCCATGAAACTTTTAGGAATATCTTCCAATATCATGAGTTTGGGAGGAATTGCTATTGCGGTTGGCGCAATGGTGGATGCGGCCATTGTAGTAGTAGAAAATGCTCACAAACACCTTGAGGAATGGGAAAAAAAAGGAAGTCCTGGTGATGTAAAGAAAGTTATAATTGATGCCATTAAGGAAGTGGGGCCGGCAAGTTTCTACTCTTTGTTGGTCATTGCAGTATCTTTTGTTCCGATCTTTGCCCTAGAAGCACAAGAAGGCCGCCTGTTTAAACCACTGGCCTACACAAAAAATCTTTCCATGTTTGTTGCCGCCTTTTTAAGTATTACTCTTGATCCAGCGCTGCGAGTTAGCTTAGCACATTTTTCTATAAAACATTTTAGACCGACTTGGTTGGCCAACATAAGAAATACGATACTAGTTGGAAAGATGTATTCTGAAGAGGAACATCCTATTAGTAAATTCTTTTTTAAATTCTATGGGCCCATTGTTGATTGGTGCGTTGTTCATCACTTCAAAGTGATGCTCTTAGCATTACTAGCGATGATCCTAACCGTTCCTATTTTTTTTAAAATTGGCCAAGAATTTATGCCACCTTTAAATGAAGGCACCATACTCTACATGCCTACCACCATGCCTGGTATCTCTATTGCCTCCGCTCATGATTTACTAAAAAGACAAGACAGTGTTTTAAAATCATTTCCTGAAGTGGAACGCGTTTTAGGTAAGGCCGGCCGGGCAGAAACCTCCACCGATCCGGCCCCTTTTTCAATGATGGAAACAACCGTTGTTCTAAGGCCACAGAACGAGTGGCGAGAAAAAAAGCGCTGGTACTCCTCCTGGCCTAAGTTTTTACAATACCCTTTAACCCTCATATGGCCACCTTTTATGAGTTGGGAAGAACTAGTTGCCGAGATGGATGCCAAAACAAAATTTCCAGGCACGACCAACGCCTGGACAATGCCTATTCGCAATCGCATCGATATGCTCACCACAGGAATTCGCACCCCAGTTGGAATCAAAGTGTTAGGAGGAAATCTTGCTCAAATTGAAAAAATTGGCCTACAAATAGAAAAATTACTTCCGCAAGTTCCTGGCACTCGCTCTGTCTTTGCTGAGCGGGCCACCGGTGGATACTTTCTAGATTTTCACTTCAATCGCGAAAAGATGGCCCGTTTTGGCATAACAATTGGCCAAGCGCAAGAGACACTTATGACGGCCGTGGGTGGAGACCCTATCTCCAAAACCATAGAGGGGCGCGAACGTTATAGCATCAGCGTAAGATACTCGCGAGATTTTAGATCAGATATCGAAGCACTAAAAAAAGTTTTAGTGGCGTCTCCGAATGGCGCACAAATTCCCCTTGGTGAACTAGCGGATATTGAAATGATGGCCGGGCCATCCATGCTACGAAATGAAAATGGCATGCTGGGAAGCTACGTCTACGTTGACGTGGCCAAACGCGACATTGGTAGTTATGTGGCAGAGGCCAAAAAAGTTATCAATCAAAAAATAAAACTTCCAACAGGAGTAGCACTAGTATGGAGCGGCCAATTTGAAAATATGGCCCGTGCATGGGAGCGACTCCAACTTATCATCCCTATCACCCTTTTTGTTATCTGTATGCTTCTCTATGCCAATACCAAATCTTGGCCTAAGACGGCCATTATCCTTATGGCCGTTCCTTTCTCCGCAGTAGGTGCTATTTGGATTCTTTACTTGCTAGGATATAATTTCAGTATCGCAGTATGGGTCGGACTCATTGCACTGCTAGGAGTAGATGCAGAAACTGGAATATTTATGCTCTTATATCTGGATCTTGCCTACGAATCCGCTAAAAAAGAAGGCCGAATGATTAATTTTGAAAATTTAAAAGCGGCCATCTCTTTCGGTGCGGTAAAGCGAGTACGCCCAAAAATTATGACGGTGTCTTGTTTAATCATGGCACTACTGCCCATCATGTGGGCCAGCACTGCCAATGCCGGAGCAGATGTTATGAAACGTATTGCCGCTCCCATGCTCGGAGGAATTGTAACTTCTTTTGCCATGGAGCTTATGGTATACCCGGCCATTTTTGCAATTTGGAAGTGGTATTTCGAAGTAAATTCAAAAACAGAACTGACTTGAGATTAACAAGTTTAAATTAATTAGGTATCGATTTTTTTATCAAGCAACCAACGCCAGGCAGAGATAATTTTTATCCTTTTTCCATCTATCACTTCCTCACCTTCATCACCTTCATCACTTCCACACACGATTGTTAATTTTTTTACCTGGAATTCATCGGCCGCACGAAGCAATGCCTTGACCTCTCTCTGCTTCGTGGCAGAATTATCCAAAGACCAGACAACTTGAATTAGTTCAACAATCTTATTACCTTCCCGAATTACAAAATCAACTTCATAGTTTGGCGATTTAATGTAGTAAATTTCACAATCACGTCTACGCAGCTCAACACAAATTATATTTTCCAACTTCCTCCCAAAATCTTCCGTAGTTTTTGGAATAATGGCCTCGGCCAAGGCAGTATCTACAACGTAAAGTTTTTTGGGCAATGAAATACGTTCTTTTATTTTTGTCGAATATGGTTCCAAAATAAATATGAGATAAGACTCTTGTAAATACTCAAGATAATTTTTGACAGTATTTATACTTTTAAAAGAACATGCTTTTCTCAGAGATTGATATGTAAATTGAGAAGAAAAAAGAGAGACTGCCAATAAAGCTAGCTCTCGCATTGATTTAATATTTTTAATCTGTCGTCTTTGAACGATATCTCTAGTCACGATTTTATCAAATAACTCTTTAAGATACTGCCGGGAAATACGATCTTGAAAACTATATTGAGTAATTTGTGGAAACCCGCCTTGCTGAAAATATTGAGATAAATAATTACGGGCCAGTGCAATATTTTCTGTCGTTACATTTTTAGTTGGCAATTCAACCTTTTTGAATTTTAAAAATTCAAAAAAGGAGAATGGAAATAAAGCAAGTGTTAGATGTCTTCCTGTTAAGTGCGAGGAAAGTTCCATACTTAACAATCTCGAATTACTACCGGTAATAATTATTTTGTATTTTCTGCGTTGTAATCTATTAATGAAAAGTTCCCAGCCCTCTACATTTTGAATCTCATCAAAGAAAAGGTATTCTGCCCCAGGATTAATTGATAATCCACTTTCTAAAATTTTATTTAGATCCCCAGGTGCTGCCTGGCCCAAGATTTCATCATCGAAATTAAAATATAAAAATTTTTTCCCCGATAAAAGTTGCAGCGCCATCGTTGATTTTCCTGAGCGCCTAATTCCTGTCACGACAGTTATAAGTTTCGAGTTAACCATCTCTAATAGATACGATTTCGCTTCGCGATCAACCAATATGTTACTTTTCTGGCACTCTTGGGCCTCAACTGCCTGATCAAGCAGCAGTTGTCGAATATTTGTAAAATTCATTAGTTACCTCTAATACTAGAATAGTTTGTTCTCTCAACTGAACAAAGTCAAGATACTTTGTTCAGTCAACTGAACAAACTCAAAAAACAGTTTCCCCAAAAGGCTGACTACTACTGTGCAAAAATAACATCCACTTGCAAAGAGATCGAAGGGATTGGGGCAAAATTATTTATTTTATAAAAAATGGCATTGGGAGCAAGCGTTAAATACCACCAGTCTCGATAGAATAAAAACTTATACGCCACACCAACATCATAGTTATCAATGTAGGGTGTATAACGAGTAACTCCATTGGCATTCACATGATAACTAAATGAGTGTTTTTCCCAAGGAAAATGAACATACTTAACCCCGGCCATATAAGTTCTCAGATATACCGAATCTTCCGAAGATCCCTTGGTAGAAAGCTGATACAAAAAAGAGTGATGCTCGCTAAGCAGATGATGCAGATAGAATCCATGAATATATTTTAATGCCGCACTATCTTCCCTCCAATCCGCACTATTGCCAAAACGAAAGGTCATATTCTTTCCAATGGCCCGATCTAAATTTATTGTTGTATTTTCCGCCAAACCAGATGAAAGATCAGCAAAAAGTTTTTCTGATAAACTTAGTGTCCAATCATAAAAGTAAATATTGCGTTTAATTTTAAACCGGGCAAACGGATTAGGTGGAATTTTTAATTTGATACCAACATCAGAATAGATCTGCCAGGCCTTGGATTCAGCAATTAGATAACGCATGGCCAAAGAGTAATCGTTCTCTCTAACGGCATCATCAATAGTAGTGGCCGCAGCTCCTACGGTACTGGCCTGTCCATTACTATTTTTTCCTAACACACTCTCTTGGGCCTTATCCACGCTCTTTTCTAAAATTAGTTGAAAATGTTTTTGCGTATTAGGCAAATCCAATTTAAATTGTAAATCATTCACATAGGTCAACGTCTGCCCCTCTACTTTTGTAGTAGAAAATTTAAAAAGCAGCTGACTATTATTATCCTCATCGTTAATATTTTCTTCTTTGGCCAACATTTGATCTAAATGAGATGAAACCTTCCACAGGCCATGAGATACAAATGCGAGTGTCTGATCGATTAGATTATTTCCACTGGCCGCTTCATCTGCAAATATTGATAATGGTAGTAATAATATGACAACAAAAAGAAAAGATTTCACCTCTTCAAAACCAACTACTCTTTTAAAATTTCAGAAAAGAAGTATGGCCACTGCTTATGCCACCAAGGCCAATCGTGGTTAACATCTGTACCCCAAATATCCACCCAGGCCCCAATTTTTTTTTGGTTAAAAATAGTTTTCAGCGCCAAAGAGTCTTCTAACATCTTCTCTTCCCATGCTCCTTGTCCTGTGCAAATTACAATTTTACCTTTCGCGTAGGCCTGTAAATATTTTTTTTCCTCGAGATTGGGTAAATAAGAAATTGGCGCATTATAATAAACATTATCATCCATATAATCGCCAACTAAATTATGCGCACTATAGAGGCCACTAAGGGCCACCGTCCCCGAAAAAATCTCTGGAAATTTCAAATAAAAATTTGCAGCATGATACCCTCCCATGCTCGCACCAGTAGTGTAGATCTTACCTTTTGGATTTCTCTGCTTTATATAGGATAAAACCTCTCCCATAATATAATTTTCATAACGCCCATGATTAATGGCCCGCTCCGCAGCAGAAATGCTATAATTATTCCAAGAGGTGGCATCATAACTATCCACCGTAAACAGCATCAACTTTTTCTCCTCCACAAAATGCTGCAATGAACGCACTCCCCCCGAATCTTCAAAATCAAAAAAACGTCCACTCGCACAAGGAAAAACCAGTACTGAGTCACCACCGCTACCATAAATCTTTAGCTCCATATCTTTATTGAGCGTTTTACTAAACCATTTAATATATTCAATATTCATAATTAATATCTCTTTTCCAAAATAAAGTTATACATTCCCTGCAATTCAGCATCACTTTTAGCGCGAAAAATACATTTATATTTTCCCATGGCCTGATGATACAGCGGCGGATTTTCGGCCATCTCTAACATATTGCTACCGATTTTCTTTTTTACATCGGCCAGAGAATAAAAGAAACCACGCTCCGATCTTCCAGCATATCCGCAAAAATAATCTTTGGCCGAAGAGAGCGTTACTTTTTGGCCGGCCATCATTTGGGCATAAACATCATAAAGATCCACATCGCAACTATAATTCATCATATCAACAATCGGCCCACCTGGTGGACGACAATTAATTTCCATCGGCGCATAATGATCATCAAAATCAAATAACTCAATATGAAAAAATTTTCGTTTTAATTGAAAAATTTGCACAATCTTTTTGCCAATTTCGCTGAGCTTCTTTGATATTTCGCGACAAACATAAAAGGCCGGATCTACTCCATTAACAATCTCTAAAACACCAGAAGCATATTTTAAACTGCTCTCAAATAAAATATTACCTGAAAAATCCGTTATTCCGTCATAGGTAACTATAGGGGCAGTAATAAACTCTTCCATCAAAAAATTGTAATGCCCATTTTGTTCCATGGTTGAACGCAACTGCTCTTCATTTCTGATTTTGAAGGCACCAATGGCCCCCACTCCCTCATTAGGTTTTAAAATAGCAGGATATCCAATTTCTTGAGCAAAGGCCAAGGCCTCACTGAAATTTTTAACTGTTTTGCCTTTTGCCACCTTGATATCATTTGCGACAAAAAGTTTTTTCATTTCATCTTTACGCTTCCAACTGTCAATTAACTGGTGATTGATACCCGCAAAATGAAATTCATCATTGATTTTAGCTTCTAGACGCAACCAATGTTCATCGTGCGACTCTACTAAATCAATTTTCCCCTTAATTGCAATAATCTTGTTAATAGAATAGTTAACGGCGTCCCAATTATTTAAGTCCACTCGTTCATACCAGGCCATTGATGCACGAACATTTTCCGGCATTTCAAAAAAATCAGACTGTCCAATTCCCACCACTTCTACACCTCGTGCGGCCAAGCGTAAAATAAAGTTCCAATAATTGGGTGGAAACTCCGGGGCAATATACAATAATCTCATTTCAAATCTCCAGCTGACCTACTCTATTTTGTTACTATTTTAAATTTGGTACAAACTGCGCAAACAATTGTCCATATGTGGTAAAGAAAGGAGTTGCTACGGCCACATAAGTTACCACTCGTTTATCAAATCCCAAAACAAGTTGAGGAATGGCCATATTAAGTTCATAACCATTATCATTTAGACGCTTTTTCATTTTGCCATAGACTATGTTTACAATCTCTCCTGCTAAATCTTTATTTCCATCGTCAAGTTTATTGGCCACTTCTCCCACCACTGCACTGTATAACTTCAGATAGGTAGCGGAAGGAAAGAGTAAATAAAACGAACCGGTAAAAATTTTGGATGACACCACTACCCTTGCGGAAACACCTATCTCACCATACTCGCTAGGATTTTTTAGCATAAATGGTTTACCAAAAGAGACTTCAGGAATCCCCGTCATCTCTAAAATAGTTTTTTGAATATTTTCAATTGCCGTTTTTAAAAAATCCAAATCTACTGGATATCTTGTTTTACCATCCCCTTCTTCCACTTTTTTACTTTTTGGATGGACTAGATCAAAGATACTTTTGGCCACTTCCTCAACTGGTGCCGGCATATCTAAAACTCTAATATTCACAGCTGGATGTTGATCGATAATCGATTGAAAAGTAGAAAAATCCTTTGTAGTCAAAATTATGGGAATTTTCTTGTAAACTTCCGTCTGCGCAATGTATTCAAATATCGATTCCACATCGCGCTTGCTGACCGAATCTTCAATTATAAAGCAGTCATACAACTCCTGCTTCATAGCATTTTTGGCATCCGGCGGATAAGAGAAGAAATCCCCCTTTACTGAAGGATTTTCTTTTAATTTGGCAGAAAGCTCTCTTAGCCAAACCTGATCTGTTGATACAATCAAAACCTTTTTTGCTTCCAACCAACAAGCTCCGCAAAATTTTGACTTTATAAAAAAAGTCTATGAGACTTATAGCTATGAATCATAACACGCTTTATAAATTTCTTCTTCTGTCTATTTTGGGGTGCCAACTTTTCCTACTCCCATCCCACACCAACTGCCTGGCCAATGAAATCTCCACCAAAAACATCGGCTTTATTCTCTTCTCTCCAGAGAAGCAGACTGTTTTAGTTTCACAAAATAGTGAAGTGCTTTTCATTCCCGGCTCTATTGTTAAAATTGCCACTAATCTAATGGCCCTGGAAACTTTAGGCCCAGCTTTTACTTTTGAAACCTACCTTAAAACTAATGGTGAAATCAAAAATGGCCAATTAGATGGCGACCTGCTGTTAGAAAGTGGTGGCGATCCAAAATTTACGATCTCTAATTTGGCCAGCATGGCCGATTATCTTTGTATTTTGGGGATAAAAAAAATAAGCGGAAATTTTTATTATACTGACGGTATCCTCCCCACCACTCCCATTCTCTCCCCGGAAAGTGAAACCGATCAGACCGACAATCCAGCAGTAGGCCCTCTCTCCACTGAATTTAATCGCTTCCAAATTTGGAATCAAACAACACCTATTCCTCCCCTGGATTTTATTCAAATAAAAATGTCCAAGTCCCCGCTGCCCGGCGGAGTGGCCTTTAATTACGTAGGAGATGAAGGCCATGAGATCTGGGAGCTCTCTCCTTTAAAAAAATACAATCTTATAGAGGAACTTCCCGTCAGAAGTCCTGGCCTTTTTTCGGCCAGCTACTTGCGGCATCTAGCACAAATAAATGGTATCGTGCTGCCTACTCCCCTAAAAAAAAATGATGCCCTTGAAAAATTTACCAAAAAACTTTTTACTAATAGTAGTGATCCACTATTACTGCTGGCAGAAAGTAGCTTGGAATATAGCAATAATTTGATCGCAGAATTAATCTTATTAAAAGCAGTCAATGAAATGAAAAAAAACAGTGGCCAAACTTTTGATCTCTCGGCCAGTGCTAAAGTTTTAAATGAGTGGGTATGTCAATTGATCGGCAGCAAATTTTGTGAATCTAATTTTTTGGCCAATGGCTCTGGGTTATCTCCCCTATCTCGCACCTCTCCACTTTATTGGATACAGCTTTTGAATCTGGCCAAAGATAAATTTTACGCTCACCGCTCCTTCCCTTCACTGCTATCCATTTCTGGGAAGAAAGGTTGGATTTATCGACGTTTAAATGATCCCGAGATGGCATTGCGGGTTTGGGCCAAAACCGGGAGCATGGATTATGCTAGTTCCATCATTGGATACTTGAATACCAAATCCAATCAACGTTTAATATTTGCCATCCTAATTTCTGATATAGAACGACGAATGCATAAAGATTACAGTGCTAAGAAGATGCCTCCATCTTGGCGAAGCGAAGCGCAAACGATTCAGGATAATCTTTTGCGCGAATGGTTTCGCCAATATTAATTAGCGGCCAATATGCAAAGACAAGGAAGGATCTCCAAAAAGATGATACCAAGAAAAGTTCTCTTTAACAGACGCAACATCTGTATAGTTATTAAAAAGATAGATCTGTCCGGCCAACAGGGCCTTGCCTAAAGCATCTATTTTTTCTTGCACCACCATTTTATTCAACCCAACTGCCATTACCGCTGGTGGATTCCAAGAAATATTTACCGAGCCACCGTAATAGGCCACCGCACCGACTGGCGCACCATCTTTTGACTCATTCATAAAACGCTCACCCAATTGTTTGGCGTTGTATCTAAAGCGTCCATTTTGACAGGCCACATCAATGATAATTGGTTTAACGGCATCTGTTGTTAAATTTTTAATACTGGAAGAATAATAGGTGCTCCACATAGAAGGCCAAGAAGTTCCCGTGCCATGTCCAATATAGTTTAACCACATGGCGCCGCTGGATAGTGCCTTATTCAAGTTAGTAGGAGTTGAATCACTGTTGCGCTGTAAAAATGAACGACTAGAGACTCCAAAAGATTCAACAAAAGTTGAAGTCATCTGGGCCAAATACTCCTCGTCACTCGGATCACTTCCCTCATCAGATGCAAGGCCAATATGTTGACTCCAACCAGCACCATTAGATAGCAGATCTCCTTCGTAATCCATAATTTTTCGCACCTGATTTGAAATATCCGCCAACTGGCCAACTACCAAGCGACCATAGAAGACATCAGGAATAAAATCCGTTGCATCCCCCATTGTAAAATAATGCAAATCCGATGGAGTCTGTGAGCTACTGCTAGTATAAACATACTCAGTCGGGAAATTTCCTTCATGTCCTACCAATAAAGCATAAGAAAAATTAGTCTCTGGAGCTTCATATCGAGCTCTGATATAACTTTTAACGGCCGCAAAGGTTCCTCCCGCACTTTCTAATGAAATCACGTCAACTTCAAAACCGCGCGAACTCTTCCACGCTACAAACTCCGCAAGAGCGGCAATGTACTCTTGGGGAGCGATAATCAAGTAGCGATTATTAAGCTCGGCCCTTTCATAGATTTGCTCCACGTTATCTGTATAAAATTTTCCCTCTATTGCTCCGCTTATTTTAAAATCAATTTCTGGATAAATTTCAACAGCACGATCCTCTGCTATATATTGAGCAGGATAGAGCGTAACTCTAGTTAAAGGAATACCGCGAAAATCTCCTAAGTAATCTAACGTATAAAAACGTTCTTCCCCATCACGATAACTATCTAGGTCAATAGCAAAAGAGGGTTGCTCGCAATCTACACAACGCCATTTTTCAGGTTGTGCCGGTACCGGAATTAAATTCATAATTCGTTTGCTTTTTTCCATTTGATAGTCGACTCGAAGATTTGCCGGAGTACCTTCCACAATAATCGAATAATATGGAATTGCCGGACTGCCAACATTGTTGCTGCTTTTGAGCTGGGTAAATTTTAACTCTTTAAAAGCGTCGGTTATGGAGTTTTCTACCTGTGCTTTTTCTGTAACCATTTTATGAATATGAAAATCAACAATCACTTCATCACCTTCACCGGCAACGGCCGAAACATCCGAGGAGTCGCCTCCCTTAGCGCTCATGAAAATATACTCTTTGGCATAACTACTTCCCGCCAAAAGTAAGCTCGCCGATAAAGAGAGGGAATAAATTAACGACAAAATAGTTCTACTAAAACTCATACTCTCATTCTCCTTGGTTAGAAATCTCTAGTTGCCATCTGCAAGGACAAAAATGCTAAGTGATTCCCTCTCGGAAATTTTTTCCGTTTCTGTAGAAAGATTTTAAACTATTTTGAAAAAATTTTAGAAATTACTCAAGAATTGTCCCTTTATGAATACATGAGAAAAACAGTTCGTTGTGTTTTATCGTAAAAACATTATTGTCTTCAAGATAGATATATTTGACAAAAAGCTATCGAGGCCATCTAAGCAAGCACAAAAGGAACAAAATCTCGCTACGCTCGAAAACCTGTCCGTGCTATAAGACAAAACATAATTGTTGCTCTCGGAAATTTAAAACTTCACTCACTTTTGTAAT
>MEQL01000001.1 GCA_001770205.1 Bdellovibrionales bacterium RIFOXYD12_FULL_39_22 | reverse complement strand
TCTGGGTGAAGAAAACCTTGAGGATCGGATTCAGCGATTAGAATTAGCCGTATTTAAAAAACTTGGCTCATAGATTGTAGGATCGAAAATCCTGCCGTTGATAACTCTGTCCGTGTAATCCGCAACTGAAAGTAAAACGGTTTTATTCAAGACGTCCCCCATACGGCGCCTTATGAAAGTTGTCGGGTAATGTTCATTAATTCTATATCTTTATGATCCTGCTCTGGAAAAGTCGCTTTTTCGAGCATTGCTAATTATCCACAATATAACAGAGGTTTCAGCTAGAAGCTCGTGAGAGCTTTGTATTCTGGCCGGCCAAATCCAAGGGATTTCATAAACGCGCGCGTCTTTCGGCTTTTTCAGAGTTGGCCAACAATTTTAGTTCTAAGATTTTAGGATTTCTGGTAGGATTTCAGAGCGGAGGGGAGTTGGGGAGACCCCTTTTATCCCTCCTAGGTTCCGATAGAATTTGTAATTTCTACCATTGAGAAGAGTAATCAGTAGATTCCAAGAATTCCCAATCGGGAGTGGCCCTCAGAACTGAACAAGGTTAGTCGTAATTAATGAGTGACACTTGTCAGGTGTAAGGGGACTTGAATAAGAGGGTTTTTCTTTCAGCTGAGTATTCTTTCAGCACTAAAACACAGACAACTATTTAAAATCAATAATAAAATAGTAATATTTTTTGTATACTACAAGTGCTGCCTTTTTTGTCACCCTTGCTCGAGAATTGGTTCGAGAATCTGTGATATGTGAATTTTATGATAGAGACATTTTAATTTTAAAATTTCGCTCATTCATCGAATCAATATAGGTGAAGAAATTTGTTGTATCAAAAAAAAGACAGTCTAGTTTTACGTTGGTAATTTCCACAAGTTTTTTCGGTCGTAGCGGATGCCAGGGCGTCGCCTCCAGCTGGATATGTTTGACGACTTCTAAAAATAGGTGAATAGGGATTAAAGATCAAAATTTTCGGTCTCAAATGGGGCCGAGTTGCCGAGCTTTGCCATGTTGAGAATTTCGGGAGGGAAATTAGTGTAGCAATATTTTGGCAAAAACAAGAAAATGCTGTTTAACATTCCTATCCTTCAATTCTGTCCAACGAACTAATATCCTAACAGAACTATTTTTCCATACTGTTTTACTCTCCTTCTTTTTTTCAAAAAAGAGCATATCCTGTCGATAATATTCTCATGAAAAAATTATCTATAATCCTAACTATTTTTATTTTTATTAACTCCATTTTACCTAGCATTGCTGCAGAAAAAAAAGCTAAAGACGAACCGATGAATGTCTGCTTTATGACTTTAAACTCTTCGGAAGAAAAAGAGGTCTTTAAAAAGCAGCTATCAAATGGTGCAAACAAAGGGAAATTTAAATTTCATGAATTTGTCCCCACCGGATCTGATCAGAGCGAAGATTGGTTTAATCGGGCCTGCGAAAAAAAAATCACTTGCGACATTTTGGCCATCTCAGGCCACTTTGGTGGAAGTTTTTTTGGAAAATCTGGCCAATCTCTAAAAATATCAGAACTAGAAACCAGATCATGCAAGAAAGATTGCGAAGAGATTATGAATGCACCAAAAGAGGTATTCTTATTTGGCTGCAGTACGCTTGCTGGTAAAGATGGAGACACCCGCACTCCAGATCAATATTTCGATGATTTAGTCAATGATGGAATTGGAGCAGGAGATGCTGCCCATATTGTTGAACAGCGCTATGGCTCGGTTGGCACCTCCTTTCGCGATACCATGCGCAGGGCCTTTCAAAGTGTCCCTCACCTCTATGGCTTTAGTTCAATTGCGCCTAGTGGAGCTAGCGTAAAACAACATCTCATCAAATATTTTGAAAAAATTCCTAACTACTATGACCATCTTATGCAGGTTGAAGTGGAAAGAACCATAGCCTTAATGAATAACTTTTCAAAGTGGGGAACAAAAAACAAAGAAATTTCTGACGCATTATCCGTAACAAACTTTGATCAGTGCTCTGCTCTTTTACTTGGAAGCAGCGATGATCCGATGAATGAAGTCTTGCAAAATATCTGCAGGCTAAGAGTTGGTTTTAGTCCAGCAAAAGTGGGAATTGATTTTTCTCTAGAGCTTTTGGGACGCAGCGATTTTGCACTCTATCTCCCAACTATCTCCGAGTTTCTAGGAAACTATAATCTAAAAAAAGAGTTTGCAAAAAAAATGGACCAATCCCCTCAGATTAAAGAGAGACTTTTGGCATCACTCGATAAATCCACCACCACCTTTGGCAAACTACAAATAGCAAAAATACTTCTATCATTTTCAGTTATCGGTGAAGGTGACTACAAAAAAATTGAAAAGGCAGCACTTTTATCTTATTTAACACCACCGGTTTCTACTGCCACCAAAGATGCCATCTGCAGTTACGAAACACCTGAAGCTGAAAATAACAGAAGAGGATATCAACCTGCCTACCTCGACGTTTCTCTCGACGTTTCTCTCAATGAGTTAGACGAGAAACTTTTCTCAGATTTAAATGGCCTTTTTGCTATGACCTGTCTTAAATTTTCTAATCCTGAAGTTTTAGACAAACTAAAAGAGGTCGCCCAAACTGGCAAATCGTCCGATCAAAAGGCTGCGGCCATGACAGTTTACATTATGTCAGGCAATAAAAAAGATGATTTGAAACTATTTTTAGATGAACGATTTACTAACTCTAAATCAAAAATTGAACAGCAAACGGCACTATGGGGCCTTATTACACATGGATTTAATGATGCTAGCTACCTAAACGCAATCGAAAAACTTTTAAAGTCAAAAGATACCATTAAATATTTTGATTATCTAAAAAGTGAATACTCGCATGGACTTCTCCTTATAGGTGCCGCTAAATTCAAATCTCTTGATCAAGTTAACTACTATTTTGACCTTATTAAAAAAAATGCTCCAAAAAGTGGAGATGATAAAGCTTGGGCGGACTATTTTAGCAAAGGTATTTTAGCCGATACGCTACCGATAGAAGAGGCCGTGAAATTTTTAGATGACAAAAAGACAACAGATGAGGATCGTCAGCGATACTTTGAATCAGCATTTGGGAATGGTTATAACTATGCGACTCAAGAAAAAAATATAAAAATGCCACTTTTTTTACTACCACGTTTTTTTAAAGTTATGCTAGGACGAGATGCCAGTGGAAATGTCAACAGTCTAAATAGTATCGACAGCATTGAAAATGTAGAGATAAATTCAGCCGAAGATGAGGCAAAATTTATAGAGATTGTTGAAGCAGCATCTTTGGAAGATTTTTCTCCCAATACAGTTATTGAATATTTGCCACAAGGGTTCAATGGTGACGCGTTTGCAAAATTCGTAATAAAGCATTATACAAAATATTTTGGATATGACAGTGAAAGTGATTACGATAACATTAGCAAATACTTAATAAAGCGAGAGTCACTTAATGAGAAGGAAAAACAGCTCTTCAAAGAGTTTTTAACGACCCATTCTGATGTTGTGGAATCAACCAAAGCAGAGCTTGCGCGTTTAGGTGTCGAATAACTCACGAACCATTACACTTTGGTAAAAAGCCTCTCTAATTTTTCTAAAAGTAGATCAATGTCCTTTAAAGTCACATCCAGCACTGGCCGAAAGCGAACAGAATCTTTGGAGGATAGATTAAAAATGGAAGTATTGATATATTGGCCGGAATATTTAAAGCTTCTGTAGTATGCCAACTAGCTCGATCCATTAACACAATTGAGTGAAAATCCTTCTCAACATATATGGAATAAATTATATTTGAAATACGATATTCCTTTTTCAAAATTGGTTAAGGTTTAATCTGCTGTAGGCTTGATATTTCTCACGCAGCTTTCACGTAGTATTATAGTATGGCCGGGAGAATTCCTCCAGGTCTCCCAAAGTGTGGAATTATATCAGCGCTATTTTTACTAAAATTTGGTTCTACAAATCGCTTTCCTTTGGCCGAATAAAACAAGCACCCGACCTCTTTTGTCATTGCACTATTAATAAATAGTTCTGCACTATCCAATGCTTGCAGCCAATCCTTTTTTAAAATCTGAACATCTACCTTCTCACGTAAATGAAGTCGTAAAAAATCGTCGGGCCGATATTTTCCTCGACGTTTAAGAAGCTCCAGCAGCGAGATTGGATTAAAACCAGGATCTTTGCCACATGCCGCCCAACACTGTGCTCCCAAGGGAAGAATATCTTTATGGGTATGCAAAACATCTAGATAGTCCCGGGCCTCATCTCTACCGGCCAGTGCTAAAACTTTATTAATGGCCAAATCTATGGGATGCAAAATTGCGCCACAGCGTGGATGTTTTTGTACAGGCATAAATCGCCAAGAAGAATCATGTGCCCATTCAACTTTGGTTGCGTTTTTATTTTTTTTTACCAAACACCTAATATACCCCGGTTGATTCATCTCTATTTCACACTGAAATTTATTTTTCAAAAGAAGATCTCGATCGGCCTGAAAGGCCGTGGCAACACGCTTTTCTGAATCATGAAAATAGTCGAGATCCTGACTATAGCGAAAAGAATTAGGTTCGAAATTAAGTGCAGCTCCTCCCGCCAGATGACTGTCTTCACTCCTATTAACTGAAAGAAGTATCGCTAGTTCTTCCTGAAAAGTTGTTAACGGCATAGCTTTACCCCTATCTGCCAAAGTGCTCTATTTCCATTTTTCATTAATTGTTCTGCAACCCAAGAGATATCGGCAAACATGATTTTATATTCAGTATCATAAGACCAAAAACATTGAGCATGATATTTTTTAAAGGCCCGTCTGGCCTCTCTTAAACAAACCATTTTTCGAGCAGTCTCGCTGTTCAATACTCTTTTGCTTTTTTGCCCACCTATTTTGCCAATTTTAGCGAGATAGGCAGAAATAAGTTGGCCATTTGATGCTCTCATAAAACTCCTCTAGTTGATCATAAGCCGCTTATGTTAAAATGTCAATATAATTATATACATACGCTGACAGGTTGGCATTTTTATAATAATAAGTGCAGCTCTAATTTAGAATGGAAAGGTATTCACACAGAGAAAAATGGATTAAATTGTCGAGCGAATAAAAAAACTCTTTAGCTAATTGCAACTATCGCAATGCCTCAGATGCTGTAGAAAAAATCCATCACTCGCGCTTTAAGATCTAACTTCATTTAGAAGTTTTCCGTTGATAAAAAATTCTCGCAGTTCTTCAATAGCGATTTCGCCTACTCGTAGTTGCGCCTCATCGGTGCTGGCCCCCAGATGAGGTGTTAGAACTAAATTAGGTAGCGTGCGCAATTTAGAATCTTTATCCAGTGGTTCGGTTGCAAAAACATCAAATCCGGCCCCTAGTATTTTCTTGGCGGCAAGTATTTCATAAAGATCTGCTTCATTTACAATTCCGCCGCGAGCGGCATTGATTAAGATAGCAGAGGGTTTCATAAGTTTTAGCAAATCTTTGTTGACTAAATTTTTTGTCGAATCAATTTTAGGAAGATGCATAGTGATGATATCGCTCTTTTTAAAAACTTCCTTGATATCATTCACCCTCTCTGCGTAAGGAATATCTGTAGAATTTACCGTAGGATCAAAAAATAAAATTTTAGGTTCAAACCCGGCCAGGCGTCGTGCCACAATTTGGCCAATTTTTCCAAAACCTAAAAAGCCTACCGTTTTGTTTGCGACTTCATTTCCCGCAAAGGAGTTCTTATCCCACTCTCCGCGTTTCATTGATTCATTGGCCCAGGCCGTTTTCCGCAAAACCGTAAACATCAGAGCGATAGCATGTTCGGCGGCAGAATTACTATTGGCCCCGGGAGTATTAGAAACTTTCACTCCCTTTTGTTGGCAATATTTTTTATCAATGTTATCAGTACCCTCTCCCGCACGAATGACATATTTTAAATTGGGGGCAAGATCCACCATTTCGGCAGTGACGGTGGTGGCCGAACGAATAACTAAACCATTAACTCGTGGGAGAAGTTCTTTTAGTTTTTCTTGGGTAAGCTTGGACTCGGGGTGAACTTCAAATTCAGAGATTGCTTTTAGTTTGGCAAAAAGCTCTTTATCAAAACCATCTGGAACGACAATAAATGGCCTGCTCATATTTTACTCCTTAGTTCTTTAGTTTTTTAGCTTCTTAGTTACTTAGTTCCTTTTCTTAACTCTAGTCTAGCAGGTGAATAATTAATCCGCTTCTCAATTTTGGCTCAAACCAAGTTGATTTGGGAGGCATTACCATGCCGGCATCGGCCACACTCATTAGTTGATTGATAGAGGCCGGATGTAGTTTAAACGCCACTGCGCACTCTTTACTATCAACGCGCCGAACGAGCTCTTTTGCACCACGAATTCCACCGACAAAATCAATTTTATCCGAGGTTCTGGGATCGTCAATTCCGAGTACTGGCCCTAAAAGATTGTTTTGCAAAATAGCGCAATCTAGAGAGTTTACTGGATCAGAGGCGGGAAAAGTTCCGGCCTTAGCTTTAATTTGGTACCAAATGCCATCTAGATACATGCCAAACTCTTTTAAATTTTTAGGAGATGATACGCTGTTTTTACCAATGATCTCAAATTTTTCTTCAACTTTTTTTAGGAAAGCTTCTTTGCTTAGTCCGTTGAGAGTAAAAAGCAGTCGATTATAATCCATAATCATTAGCTGAGTTGCTGGAAAAATTACTGCTAAAAAGTAATTGTACTCTTTTTCTGGATTTGGATTTGGATCTGTTTTCAATCGCTCGGCCTTGGCGCGAGCGGCAGATGCCGAACGATGATGGCCATCGGCCACATACATAAAATCAATCTCTTTAAAATTGTTGGTAAGCGATTGGATAATCTTTTCATCGCGAATTATCCACATGGTGTGAGTTATCTTATCTTCTTTTATAAAATCATATTCGGGCTTATTTTTTTTAACATAGTCGGCAATTATATTATCTATAGAGGTGCGATCGCGATAGGTTAGAAAGACGGGGTCATTAGCGTTAAGCGTTAGTACGTGGCGAGTACGATCATCTTCTTTTGCTTTGCGAGTGTGCTCATGTTTTTTGATAGTATTATTGTTATACTCATCAGCACTAACGCAAGCGACTAATCCATACTGCTCATGATCACCCATCTTTTGCTTATAGATGTATAGGAGAGGCCTTTCGTCTTGGATTAAAACTTTGGAGTCGATCATCTTTTGAAAATTTTCTTTTCCTTTGGCATAAACTTTATCGTCATATAAATCGATATCGTGGGGAAGATCAATTTCAGGCTTAACGACATGAAGAAAAGAGTTGGGGTTTCCTCGGGCCAGTTCTCGTGCTTCATCGCTGTTGATAACGTCATAGGGAAAAGAGGCAACTTTTTCGGCGAACTCTTTTTTAGGCCGCATGCCCTTAAATGCTCTAATGGTAACCATATATTTGCTCCTGAATTTTTATGAATGTAAAAAACTCTAACATTTTTTGTATGAAGAATCTATCTCTTATCGGCGATGTTGTGTTATATGCGTTCGGCCTTTAAGTCTATCTTATATTTTTTTAATTTTGCCTTAACTTCTTTCATCAGTAGAAGATTGGCAGTGAGATTAGGTAGGATCATTAACGCAATTATTATATCGGTGAGGTTGACGATAATATCTAGTCTTGCTATGGCACCCACTACTATTAAAGCAACAAAAAGGTAGTTGTAGTAGTTCGAGTTTGCTTTAGTAAAGAGAAAATGAAAGGCCTTTTCCCCATAGTTGGCCCAAGTCATCATAGTAGAAAAGGCAAACAGCAGTACAAAAAGAGTGAAAAAATACATTCCGTGTTTGCCAAAAGTTATAACAAAGGCCTTGGCACTAAGCTCAATTCCCTGCATTGATCCATCGCGATTCCAGGCGTTAGTCATCAAAATAATGAGTGCGGTAATTGTTGATACGATTATAGTGTCAATGAAAGGGCCAAGCATTCCAATGATTCCCTCTTGAACTGGGTTGGTGCTGGCAATTCGTTGCGCCATGGCCGAAGAACCCATGCCGGCCTCATTAGAAAAAAGAGCGCGTCTGGCCCCAGTGATGATTATTTCTTTGGAGGTAAGGCCGACAATTCCTCCGGCCACCGATGCTGGATGGAGGGCGTTAGTGACTATATAAGCAAAGATTTCCTTGGTTTGTTCAAAGTTTTTAAAGATGATCCAGGCGGCCCCCATGGTATATGCCAATATGAAAAAAGGGGCAAATTTGCTGACAATATTTGCAGGCAGTGAATTTTTTTTAATTATGGCAAAAAAGGCAATGGTGGCGATGATAAGGCCAGATATGTATTCTGGAAGGTTTAACGAGATTGATAGTAGTTTGGCGATTTGGTTAGATTGAAATAAATTTCCCGCCCCAAGAGAAACTAAAATAGTCAGAACGCAGTAAAGTGCGGCCATCCAGTGTAGAGTTGTCGGTAGTCCATTTTTTATGGTGAACATCGGCCCAATTTTTTGAATAATATTTTCTTTTTTGTCTTCGCCGTGATGAAGCATGGCGGCGGTGATTGAAACTAGTTTGGTGGCCATGCCTATTAATCCGGCAACCCACATCCAAAATACTGATCCCGGCCCACCCGTGGTTATGGCAATAGATACTCCCGCAATACTTCCTAGTCCAATGGGCGTAGAAATAGCACTACAGAAAGCGCGAAAACTGGAGAGCTCTCCTCGTATTCGTTGACGAGGATTTATATATTTTCCCACAATTACGCGTAGGGCATGGTAAAAAAAACGAATTTGTGGAAATTGCAAATAAACAGTAAAAATAACGCCGCTGGCAGCAATTATAAAAACAAAATGCAGGCCCCAAAAACAGCTAGCAAGCCAGTTGGCGAGATCAGAAAAATAATCCATAGGGTAAATTACTCCAATAAATGTTTTGAGTAAAATCCTTTTATCGGTAAATAAGAATTTCTTGGCGAAGATTTAAAAAATTATCTAATTGATAATTTTCGATCAAGAGAAGCTCTTCCATAGATCCATTTTTTTCAATCCAATTACGAATTTTATCTGTTCCGTTTATTAAATCAATAGGTAGCTTCTCATACTCATACTCATAAGGAGGAGATTTCCAAGAAAAATTAGATTCTAGGTGATGATATAAAAATTTGCAAAGGTATTGGCCTACTTTCCAAGGCGCAAAGTGCTCGCGATTGGCCACATGAATTTGTACTCCCCCACAACCAACTCCCATATGTTTTTGAAACATGGGAAGAAAATATATTGGGCGTAATTTGCATCCGGACAACTTCTCTTTAGCAAAGAGAGTGGTAAGTTGTTCGCTCAGTGCGCAGGGCTCAAGTAGAGGATGGCCAATTACCTCTAAGCTTTTAGTGGTTCCTCTTCCTTCGGAAATATTTGTTCCTTCAAAAAGCACTGTGGACAAAAAAACTAAGGCGCTTTCACTGTTGGGAAGATTGGGAGAAGGAAGAATCCAAGGAAGTCCTGTTTGATCAAAATATTGAAAGCGCTGCCAATTCTCCATAGGAATTATCTCTAACTGGCAATCAAGCTTGTAGTGCTTTTTAAAAAAAAGGGCGACCTCTCCGATCGTCATGGCATGTCGCATAGGAAGAGGAAGGCGGCCAACAAAGGAAGAAAAATTTAAATCTAAAAGATTTCCTTCAATTGTCAGTCCATTTACTGGATTGGGACGGTCAAGAATTACCAAGTTTATATCTCGTCCTGCGCAGCTCTCCATAATATGGGAAAGTGTCCAAATGTAGGTGTAGACTCTAGTGCCCACGTCCTGTAAGTCAACGATGAGCGTGTCAATGTTTTGTAACATCTGCGGAGTTGGCGCGCGAGTGTGAGAATAGAGGCTATATACTGGAATTTTAAAATAAGGATGAATAAAGTCCGGGCTTTCAATCATGTTATCTTGCACATTGGTAACGAGTCCGTGCTGTGGGCCCCAAAGGGCAACCAGGCGTTTGCCTAAAAGTTTTTGTAAGAGTGCTGGCCCCCAGTTATAGTTGCTATCTACCGAGGCCTGATGGCAGAGATATGCGACGTTGCCTTTAATTTTTTTTTGCCAAGTACTCTCTTGGCATAATCTTTCTAGTCCTGTTATGCTTCTTTCCATCACATCAGTATAGTCAAACAAAAGGTAAAAATGAAACAATATTTAGATTTAATGAAGCATGTTTTGGATAATGGCCATGAAAAATCTGATCGTACGGGAACGGGAACACTTTCTCTGTTTGGATATCAAGCACGCTATGATTTGAATGTCGGATTTCCACTGGTGACCACTAAAAAATTACATCTACGCTCCATTATTCATGAACTATTATGGTTTTTACAAGGCGATACGAATATAAAATATCTTAAAGAAAATAAAGTATCTATTTGGGATGAGTGGGCCGATGAAAAAGGTAATTTAGGGCCGGTCTACGGAGAGCAGTGGCGAAAATGGAAAAGTGCAGATGGTACTACTGTCGATCAGATCTCTGGACTTATACACGATATAAAAAATAATCCCGATTCTCGCCGCCTAATTGTCTCTGCCTGGAATGTTGGAGAACTATCAAAAATGGCACTTCCTCCCTGTCATGCATTTGTGCAATTTTATGTGGCAAATCGTCGACTCTCTTGTCAGTTATATCAGCGATCGGCGGATGTTTTTTTGGGTGTGCCGTTTAATGTAGCTTCATACGCCCTTTTTACGATGATGTTGGCACAAGTAACAAATTTAGGATTGGGCGAATTTATTCACACACTAGGCGATGCTCATCTTTACTCTAATCATATTGATCAGGCCCAGGAACAATTAACACGCCAACCCTATCCACTTCCACAAATGGAAATAAATCTGCAAGTAAAAAATATTTTCGAATTTAAATATGATGATTTTAAATTAGTAAATTACCAATCCCATCCTCATATTAAGGCCAAGGTGGCGGTATGATTGTTTCCATCATTGTTGCCATTGGTAAAAATGGTGAGATCGGACTTAATAATAAGATGCCATGGCATATTCCTGCTGATCTAAAGCGGTTTAAAAAACTTACCATGGGCCACCATATTATAGTTGGCCGAAAAACTTATGAATCAATCGGGGGCCCTTTGGCCGGAAGAGTAATGATCGTGCTGACGAACAATAAAAGTTTGATGCTGAGTGGTGATTGTTTGCGCGCCTCTTCGCTTGAGTCGGCCTGCGCGGTAGCGAAGAAAAATGGGGAAAGTGAGCTTTTTATTTGCGGCGGTGCAAACGTCTATGCTGAAGCACTAAAAATTGCTAATAAGATATACTTGACTAGAGTGGACTACCAAGGTGTGGCCGATGCCTTTTTCCCTCCCTTTGATTTCTCGCAAATGCGTCTAACGACGACAGAGAGTTTTGATAAAAAAGATTATAATAGTGATTTTTCATGGGTTTATGAGACCTACGATAAGTAGAAGAAACGAGTTCATCTAGATCAATTCGATCAATTCGCTACAAAAAACAAAGCAAAAAGATATTTAAAGATAATTAATTTCTATGGCGATAAGTCTGGGCGGAGGGTGGAATGAAATCATTTTATTGGCCACTACTGCTATCTTTAGTGCTCGGCAGGACTTGTTTGGTTGCCGGCGATAAAAATGCTTCATCTGATGGCAAGCAAGTTATTAAGATATGTGAAGAGGATGAATATTGCGAAGATGATGAAGATAGTGGAGAGGGTGAAGTTGGTATTGATGATCTGATAGATCCAGTGGGTGCTTTCAATGAATTAATCACAGCAGACTACAAATGTGGCGATAACTATGTTGAGGCCGTTAAAAAAGCACTTAAGCGTGTACCTGATTCACACAAGCGTTTTTGCCTAAGTACTGCCCCTGAAATTTTTGAGGCACTGAAAAATGGAAAAGATGATGGTCGTGTGGAGATATCAAAAACAGCAAGTTGGAATGATAGTGCATTGTTGCTTACAATCGGGTGGGCCATTGCTGAGTCAGGATGGAAATCAAAGCGAAAATGCCTGTGGGGTTTTGCTTGCTCGGCAAAAACAATGAACGAGGGAGTTCAGTCCTTAGTTCAATATCTTTATGGGCCCAAGAATAATGGATGTGCCCCACATCGCGCTTTGACTAAGAATTTTGAGGATAAAAATATTTCTAAAA